>JBMFWX010000025.1:21941-27681 GCA_049964855.1 Acidimicrobiales bacterium | reverse complement strand
CAAGCTGCCGGCCCTCGCCGGCAGCGCCGTGGTGACCGTGGCCCTGCTGCGCGATCAGCGCGGCGCGGCGCGGTGGCGCACGATACTGGAGTCCGTCGCCATCACGGCGGCCGTGCTGGCCGGCGTCACGTGGCTCGCGGGATGGGGGTGGGCGTGGCTGAGCCCGGCGGCGCTGCGCATCCCCACCGAACTGCGGGTCCTCACCACGCCGAGCGTCGACGTCGCGCACCTCCTCGTCGTCGCTCTGCACGCGATGGGTGTCACCGCACCGAGTCACGCGGTGGTGACCGTGGTCCTCGACGCGATCGAGCTCGTGGCGGGCGCGCTCGCGCTCGTCGTGGTCGTGCGAGCGCGACGCTCCACTCAGGCCCGCGCCCTGGGAATCGGGCTGCTCGTCGTCGCGCTCGGCAGCCCCACCCTGTGGCCGTGGTACCTGCTGTGGGGTATTACCACACTCGCCGTCACCACCGCCCAGCGATCGCGCGCCCTGGCCGGCGCCGCGGCCCTCGCGATGTGGCTGGTGGGACCGGGGGGATCACCCATGATCGGAGGTAACGGCTTCTACGTAGCCGGTCCGCTCGCGCTCGGCGCCCTCGTCTGGTACGTCGCGTCGGGGCGGTGGCGGAACTGGTGGGAGCAGCCGTGACGACCGGACCCGCCGTGCGCAACCGAACGGCGCGCGCCCGGTTGCGCGACGTCCCCTTCGCCCGCGCCGTGGGGGCCTACCTCGCCGTGCGCCTCGTGGTCCTCGGCGTCGTCGCCCTCGCGGACCTCGCCACGCACCACGGCCTGGTCGGCGACCTGTCCACCTGGGACGGTGCCTGGTTCTTGCGCGCCGTCAACCACGGGTGGCCCCGCCACCTCCCGATCGCCGACGGCCACGTGGCCGCCAATCCCATCGCCTTCTTCCCACTGCTCGTGGTGGTGATCCGTGCGCTGGACGCCGTGACTGGTCTCTCGGGCGGCGTGGTGGGCCTCGCGGTAAGCGGACTGAGTGGGCTGGGCGCCGTGCTCGGCGTCGGCTACCTCACGCGCACCTTCAGCGACGCGACGCGCGCCGAGCGCGCCGCCCTGCTCTTCGCGCTCAGTCCCGGCTCGTTCGTCTTCAGCCTGATCTACGCCGAGGGCCTGCTCCTGAGCGCGGTCACGTGGGGCCTGTGGGCGCTGGCGCGGCGCCGGTGGTGGCTCGCCGGCGTCCTGGGCGCGCTAGCCAGCGCGGCGTCGCCGCTGGGCCTCGCCTTCGCCGCCGCCGCCGCCGCGGCGGCCCTCGCCGAGTGGCGTCGTGCGCGCGACCCGCGCGCCCTCGTCGCGCCGGCGCTCGCACCCGTCGGATTCGCCGCCTGGATGGTGTTCCTGCGCATGCACACCGGCACCTGGAACGCGTGGCGCCTGACCGAGGCCGGAGGGTGGCGCTCCGGCTTCTCGCCGCTCTACCCCTGGCGAATCGTCTGGCGCTTCGTGTCCAACCCCCTCTCGCCCACCATGACCGGCCAGATCCTGTTCGCCGGGACCGTCGTCACCGTGGTGGCGCTCGTAATCGCCTTTCGCGAGCACCAGCCCGCGGCGGTGCTGACCTACGCCAGTGCCGCGGTCTTCCTGGCCGCCTTCGCCGCCCCCGTGGGCCTGCGCCCGCGCATGGTCATGGTGGCGTTCCCCCTCACCATCGCCCTGGCCACCCGCTGGAGCGGATGGCGCTTCCGTGCCCTGGTCGTCGTCTCCACCGTGGCGCTCGCGCTCATGGCGATCGAGACGCTGACCTCGTGGGCGGTCTTCCCGTGAACGACCGGCCCGGAGACGTCGCGAACCACCACGACCACGGGACGGCGACGAGCGACGGGGTGGCGAGTGGGGCGGGGCCGCGTTCACCGGACCTCACCGCGCGCGCGGCCTGGACGCTCGTGTGGCTGGCCGTGACCACCAGCGGCGTCGCGGCGTGGAGTGACTGGACCGCGTGGCCCGGCTACGGGGTCGTCGCACCGGTCCTGGTGCTCGGCGGCCTGATCGGCGGCGCCCTGACGTGGGCGGTGCGCGACCCCGAGCGACCGTCGTGGCGGCTCGGCAGCTTCGCCGCGGTCCTGGCCAGCGTCCTCGTCGACCGGGGCCTGGGGATCGCCGCGCGGACGTACTACGCGACCGACGCGGCCGCGTTCAACGACGTGGCCGCCCGCGCGTTGCTGCACGGTCGGGACCCCTATACGACGTCCATGGCGCCCGCCGCCCGGCTGCTCGACCACGCGTCGGGCTACTGGACCTACACGCTCGACGGCACCCACGTGCACGCGGTCTCCTACCCAGCCGGCTCGTTCCTGCTGCAGGCCCCGCTGGTGGCCCTGGGTCTGCGCCACCTGCCCACCGACTGGATCGACCTCGTGGCGTGGCTCGCCACTGGCGTGATCCTGGCGCGGCTCCTTCCCCGACGCCTCACGTGGCTCGCCGCGCTGCTCGTGCTGTCCAGCGCCTACGTGGGCACGTTCGCCAACGGTGGCACCGACGCCCTCTTCGTCCCCTTCCTGGTGCTGGCGCTGTGGCGATGGGACTGCGCGCTCGACGCCGGCGCCGGCGTGGCGCGCTGGGTGTCGCCGGTGGCCCTCGGGATCGCCTGCTCGATCAAGCAGACCCCCTGGTTCGTCGTGCCCTTCGTACTGGTCGCCCTCGTCGTCGAGGCGCGCGCGGCGCATCGCGCCTACGTGGCACCACTGGCGCGCTACGCCGGCCTGACCCTGGGCACGTTCGTGCTCATCAACCTCCCCTTCATCGTCTGGCACCCCGGGGCGTGGCTGCGCGGCGTGCTCCTGCCGCTGCGCGACCCGCTGGTGCCCGACGGGCAGGGACTGGTCACGCTCGCCCTGCACGGCCTGACCGGAGGCGTGAACCTGCACGGACTGTGGCTTAGCGGGGCCCTCGTGCTGGTCGCCGGGCTCGTCGCCCTCGTCGCGTGGTACCCCGCGCTCAAGCGCACCTGGCCCCTGCTGGTGCCCATCGCGCTCTTCATCCCCGGGCGCAGCCTCACCAACTACCTGCTGGACTTCCTGCCGGCGGCGCTCGCGGCCGCCCTGAGCGTGCGCGACGCGCCCCCCGACTGGCGCGCGCCGCTGGCGCGCGCGCGGGTGGTCCTGCTCGCGGGCGTGCTGGTCAGCGCGGGCGTGGTCGCCGGCGAGGCCCTCACCAGCGCGCCCCTCGCGCTGTCGGTGACCGGTGTCACCACCCGCGACGCCCACCAGCGCCTCACGGGCGTGACCGTGATGCTCACCAATCAGTCGTCCCAGACGGTCCACCCCCACTTCATGGTCGACCTGGGGGGACCGCACCCGAGCGGCTTCTGGCGCGTGCGCGTGCTCCACGGCTCCCTGCCGCTGCGCGCCGGTCGCCACGCCCTCGTCGCGCTCTCGCCCGCCGCGTGGACCTGGGCCCCGGCGTACGACCAGTACTGGATCGTCGACGCCTACAGCGCGTCCCCGGCCGCGCTCAGCACCTCAGCGCCCCAACGCTGGACCCTCGGCTCTCGCTGACGTGCGGCCAAGGGATCATCAGCCCACGCCGAAGGGCTCCTCACCCTGCGCCGCGGGCAGGTCGGTGGCGCTGTACTGGGACCACGAGCCGGGGAAGAGCCGTCCACGACCGAGCCCCACCCACTCGGCCAGCAGCAGGTTGTGACACGCGGTCACCCCCGAGCCGCAGTAGGAGACCAGGCGGGCGGCGTCGTGCACACCGACCTCGACGAAGCGCCGACGTATCTCCTCGGGGGCGACCAGGCGTCCGTCGGGGCGCAGGTGATCGCGACACGGCAGGCTGCGCGCGCCCGGCACGTGGCCGGCGCGCGGGTCGATCGGCTCGCTCTCGCCGCGGTAGCGCGCCGCGTCGCGCGCGTCCACCACGATGGCGTCGTCGTCGAGGGCGTCCTCGAGGTCGGCCAGCGCGCTGGCGGGCCACGCCCGAGCCGCGAAAGCCGCCGGCTCGCGCGCGACCTCGCCCGACTCCAGGGGCCCGTCCCAGGCGGCCAGCCCCCCGTCGAGGATCGCCGCGACGTGGCCCGTGACGCGCAACATCCACACCAGGCGAGCCGCGATCACCCCGCCGGCGTCGTCGTAGGCGACCACTCGATCGTCCTCGCCGATGCCTCGTGAGCTCATGCCCCGCGCGAACACCGCGGGCTCGGGCAGCGGGTGACGCCCCCGCGCCGCGCTGGCGGGTGCGGCCAGCCACTCCTCCAAGTCCACGAAGACGGCCCCCGGCAGGTGCGCGCGGCGGTAGGCGTCGAGGCCGGAGCGGCCGTCGAGGTACCAGCGCGCGTCGGCCAGGGTCACCCCGGGGTGCGCCCTCACCCAGGCGACGTCCACCACCGGAGCGAGCGGCGCCGCCTCGCTCACGAAGTCAGGCCGAGGGCGACGTGCACCGCGTCACGCGCGTCACCCGACGCGTCGCCGTGGACCCGAATGCCCATGGTGGCCATCATGCGCGCCATGCCGTCACCCATGTGGTGCACCACCAGCTCCTCGATCTCGTGCTCGCGCAGGAACCGGGCCACCCGAGCGTGATGGCGCGCGTCGCTGCCCTCGTCGTGCTGACGACTCCACCACACGTCCTCCTCGTCCCACGACGTCACCACGCCGTCGACGACGTCCACCACGGCCAGCCGATCGGCGCGCCCCCATCGCGGATCGACCGAACCATCACTCGCCACCGGCACGCAGACTTTCATGTCCGCATCGTAGCCAGCCGTCCGACGCCCGTCTACGCCCGCCCGACGGCCACCGGCGCCTCGGCGAAGTGATCGACCCGCGCCGCGTAGCGGCCCTGCCCGCCGGTGCTCTGGCGCAACTCCAGCCCGTAGCGCACGAGGCTGGCCTCGGGGACCAGCGCACTGACCACCGTCTCCCCCTCGCCCGAGGCGCTGGTGCCAACCACGCGACCGCGCCGACCGGCCAGGTCGGTGAGCACGTCGCCGAGCGACCAGTCGGGCACGCGCACCTCGGTCGCCATCACCCGCTCGAGCACCACGGTGCCCGACTTCTCCAGCGCGGCGCGCAGCGCCAGCGACCCCGCGGTCTCGAAGGCGGCCTCCGACGAGTCCACGCTGTGGCTCTTGCCGTCGCGCAGCGTCACGCGCAGGCCCACCACCGGGTGGCCCGCCGGCCCGCCGTGCTCCATCGCGCGCTCGATCCCGTGGCGCACCGCGCCGATGTACTGGTGAGGCACCGCACCACCCACCACGGCGTCGACGAACTCCCACGGGGCGGTCGGCTCGATCGGCTCGACGAGGACGTCGACCACGGCGAACTGCCCGTGCCCGCCGGTCTGCTTCTTCACCCGCCCCTCGGCCTCGGCGGCCGAGCGAATCGTCTCGAAGTGGGCTACCGGCGGCGGCGCCCACGACGCCGCCACGTTGAAGCGGCGGCGCAGCCGCTCCTGGGTCACCTGTAGGTGCAGTTCACCCATCGCGTCGACCACCAGCGAGCGCGCGACGCGGTCGTGACGCAGCCCCAGCGACGGATCCTCCTCGGCCAGACGGTGCAGGGCGCTCGCGAGCTTGTCGTCGTCCTCGCCCACGACCGCCATCGACAGCGCCGGGGTCGACGCCGGCGGCGCCAGCGGCCCGAGGTTGCGGCGCCCGCGCGCCAGCACGTCGCCGATCTGCACGTCATTCAGCTTGGTCAGGGCGACGACGTCGCCGGCGATTGCCTGGTCGATGGCGACCAGCTTGGTCCCCACCAGCTGGTGCAGCCCGTGCAGGCGCTCCTCG
>JBMFWX010000025.1:15922-21841 GCA_049964855.1 Acidimicrobiales bacterium | reverse complement strand
GATCGGCCGGCTCTCGGCGATCTCGTCGAGCAGCGTGACCAGTCGGCCCACGCCGACGCCGCGCAGCGCCGAGCCCACCGTGACCGGCACGATGCGCCCCTCGCTCATGAGCCGGCCCAGAACCTCCTCCAACTCGTCCCAGGCGAGGTCCTCGTTCTCCAGGTACCGCTCGGTCATCGCGTCGTCGCCCACGACGATGGCCTCGAGCAGGCTGGCCCGCGCCCGCGCCTCGAGGTCCGCCAGGGACGCGGGCATCGCGGTACGCCGCTCGCCGTCAGGTCCGTAGACCAGCGCCTCGTCGCGCAGGAGGTCGACGAGGCCCGTGAAGTCACCGCCCACGCCGAGGGGGATCTCGAGGGGGGCCAGGGTGGGTCCCACCAGTGACTCGAGCTCGCGCAGCACCGACTCGTAGTCAGCGCGCTCCGCGTCGAGGGCGTTGACGAACACCACCGTCGGGACGCCCGCGTCGCGACAGCGCCGCCACAGCGCGGCCGTGTCGGCCGGCACGCCCGACGCCGCCACCACGAACAGCGCCACGTCCGCCACGTCGAGGGCGCGATCGACCTCGCCGGCGAAGTCCGCCAGCCCGGGGGTGTCCAGGAGGGTGAGCCGATCGTCGCCCACGCGCAGCGGCGCGACGCCGATCGAGAGCGACGCGTGGTGGCGACGCTCCTCGGGATCGATGCCGCACAGCGTCGTGCCGTCCTCGACTCGCCCGGGTCTCTCCAGCGCGCCGGTCGCGGTCACCAGCGCCTCGAGGAGCGACGTCTTTCCCACGCCGCTGCGCCCCACCAGCGCCACCGTGCGAGCCCTCGGATGTTGCGTCCGCGTCACCATGGAACCTGACCTCACTCTCGTCCACTCCCGACAGTTGACCTCAACGTACTCGCTCTCGTCGCGCTCGGCGCGACGAGACGCCGTAGTGCGCAAAAATCGCTACCCGCCGGTACGAGGCGGTGATTGGTGGTGATGCGGGCACCGCGACGAGCACCGGGGAGGCTAACAACGGCCCCGCCACTCCCATCCGCGCGAATAGCGCAACCCACCAGTAACCCGGTACGCTTTACGGTCCTCGCCAGTCCGTAAAATGTTGTTTCGTCGTTCCGCAGTCCGACACAGCACCCCACGACCAACCCCGGTCGTGACAACGAGAGATCACCGCCGATGACCAACAACACGGACGTGCCACCCAAGACCGGTGCCGCGCGCAAGACCGGTGCCGCGCGCACGACCGGTGCCGCGCGCAGCGCGAAGGCGCGACCCGCGCGCGCCACCCCCCGATCGCGACCCACCGAAGACCCCGTTCGCCTCGTCGACATCTACCGTCAGATGCTGCTCATCCGCCGCTTCGAGGAGCGCGCCGCGCGTAGTTACACCCAGGCCCTCATCGGCGGCTACTGCCACCTCAACCTGGGCGAGGAGGCCGCCGTGGTCGGACTGCTCTCCGCGCTCGCCCCGGGGGACTACCTCTTCACCAACTACCGCGAGCACGGCTACGCCATCACCCGCGGCATCGATCCCAAGTACGTGATGGCCGAGCTCTACGGACGCGTCGACGGCGTCTCCAAGGGCTGGGGCGGCTCGATGCACATGTTCGACGTGACCCACCGCCTGCTCGGCGGCTACGGCATCGTGGGTGGCCAGATCCCCCTGGCCACCGGCGCGGCGCTGGCGCTGGACTACCGCAACCAGCCCGACGTGGTCATGTGCACCCTCGGTGACGGCACCACCAACATCGGCGCCTTCCACGAGTCGCTCAACATCGCCGCGCTCTGGCACCTGCCGATCGTCTACGTGATCATCAACAACCAGCTCGGCATGGGCACCACCGTCGAGCGATCATCGGCCGAGCCCGAGCTCTACAAACGCGCCAGCGCCTACCGCATGGAGAGCGCGCGCGTCGACGGGCTCGACCCGCTCGCCGTCGCCGAGGCCAGCGCGCGTGCCGTCGCGCGCGCCCGCGAGGGCCACCCATTCCTGCTCGAGGTGGTGTCGGAGCGACTGCGGGGCCACTCGGTGGTCGATCCCGCCAAGTACCGATCGGAGCAGGAGGTGGCCGAGCTGCGCGCGCACGACCCGGTCCACACCTTCGCGGCTCGGCTCGTGCGCGACGGCGTGGCCAGCGACGAGGATCTGGCCGCCCTGGACCGCGAGATCACCGCACGCGTCGACGAGGCCGCCGCCTTCGCCGAGGCCAGCGCGTCCCCCGACGTCACGACGCTCTTCGACTACACCTACGCGACACCCGTCGCCAACGACTCGCGGCGGCTGCCCGGCCAGCCGCTCTTCGAGCCCGCGCCGCTGCCCGTGGCGGAGGACGACCAGTGACCACGATGACCTACCGCCAGGCGCTGCACGACACGCTTCGCGCCGAGATGCTGCGCGACGAGAACGTCCTGCTGATGGGCGAGGAGATCGGCGTCTTCGAGGGCTCCTACAAGATCACCGCCGGGCTGCTGGCCGAGTTCGGCGAGAAGCGCGTACGCGACACGCCGATCGCCGAGGAGGGCTTCACCGGGGCGGCGATCGGCGCCGCGATGCTCGGCCTGCGGCCGGTCGTGGAGATCATGACGATCAACTTCTCGCTGCTGGCCCTGGACCAGATCGTCAACCACGCCGCGAAGATCTACGGCATGTTCGGCGGTCAGGCCACCGTGCCGCTGGTCATCCGCACGCCCGGCGGCGGCGGCCAGCAACTGGCGGCGACTCACTCGCAGAACATCGAGCTCTACTACGCCTTCGTGCCGGGGCTCAAGGTCGTCGCGCCGAGCACGCCCGCCGACGCCAAGGCCCTCCTACTCGCCGCGATCCGCGACGACGACCCCGTCCTCTTCCTGGAGAACCTGGCCCTCTACAACACCAAGGGCGACGTCCCCGACGACGACACCCCCGCCGAGATCGGCCGCGCGGCCGTCACCCGGCCGGGGCGTGACCTGACGCTGATCGGCTACTCGCGCATGGCGCACGTCGCCGCGCAGGTGGCCGACCAGCTGGCGGCCTCGGAGGGCCTCGACATCGAGGTCGTCGACCTGCGCAGCCTGCGCCCGCTGGACCGGCCCACGATCGTGGACTCGGTGCGCAAGACGCACGCGGCGGTCGTCCTGGAGGACGACTGGCTGACCTACGGCGTCGGCGCCGAGGTGGCCGCGACCATCTCCGACGGCGCCTTCGACGACCTGGACGCCCCCGTGCGCCGCGTCGCGATGGCCGAGGTCCCCCTCCCCTACGCCAAACCCCTGGAGACCGCGGCGCTGCCGTCGGTGGACGACGTGATCAACGCCGTGCACCAGACGCTCGACGCCGTCGGTCACCGCCGTCAGAAGGTCGGACATGATTGAGATCACGATGCCCCGTCTCTCCGACACCATGGAGGAGGGCACCATCGCGACCTGGCACAAGCACCCCGGCGACGCCGTGGCACCCGGCGACGTGCTGGTCGAGATCGAGACCGACAAGGCCACGATGGAGTACGAGGCCTACGAGGCGGGCACCCTCGCCGAGATCCTGGTCCCCGAGGGGGAGACCGTCGCGATCGGGACCCCCATCGCCCAACTCGACAACGGCCGAGCGTCCGCGTCCGCAGCCGCGTCCACATCCGCGCCGTCCACGTCGGCGATCACCCCGGTGCGGGCGGTGGTCCACGATAACGCGGCGAGTGTCGCGCCGACTGAGGAGACCGCGCAACGCGTCACGCCCGTGACGGGCGAGCGGTTGATCGCGTCCCCACTCGTGCGCAAGGTCGCCCGCGAGCACCACCTCGACCTCACCGGTGTGCGAGGCTCGGGACCCGGCGGGCGGATCGTGCGCCGCGACCTCGACGCACTGCTGACGTCCGAACTCGAGAATGGCGCGCCGACCACACCCGCGCCACGAGTGGCCACCTCGCCTTCGCCGGTCTCCGACGACCGGCGGGGATCACGAACGGTGGAGATGAGCAGCGCCCGACGCGTGATCGCTCGACGACTCGGCGAGAGCGCGCGCACCATCCCCCACTTCTTCGTCACAGCCGTAGCCGACGCCGACGCGCTGGTGCGCGTCCGCGCCGAACTCAACGCGCAACTCGGCGCCGTCGGCCGACCCACGGTGAGCATCAACGACCTCCTGATCCGCGCGTGCGCCCTGGCCCTGCGCGACCACCCGACCGTCAACGCCTCCTACATCGACGACGCGAGCACGACCATGCTCATCCACGACCGTGTGAACATCGGCGTCGCGGTCGCGTCGCCCCACGGCCTGGTTGTACCCGTCATCACCGACGCGGACACCAAGACCCTCGCCCAGCTCGGTGCCGAGGCGAAGAGCCTCGCCGCCCTCGCGCACGACAAGAAGCTCTCGCTCGAGCAGATGTCGGGGGGGACCTTCACGATCAGCAACCTCGGCATGTTCGGCGTCGAGCAGTTCACCGCCATCATCAACCCTCCGGAGGGCGCCATCCTCGCGGTCGGTGCCACCAGACTCGAGCCGACGGTCGTGGACGGCGCGATCGTCGCGCGCCCCAACCTGCGCTACACCCTGTCCGCCGATCACCGCATCATCGACGGGGCGCTCGCGGCCCAGTTCCTGCGAACGCTCACCACCTACGTGGAGAACCCCTGGTCCCTAGTGGTGTGAGTTACGACGTGACGAGACCGTTTCCGTGGTCCCCTCGACGTCGCGATAGGGATCGAAGGCTAGCCGCGCCATCCGGGACCTTGTCCCCTACCTCGAACGCCTAACCGGAGACAGACTCGTCTCGACGATGAGCGTCTGTCCGAAGCATCGAGGAAACCGTGGCCGAGTTGAGTGAGGTCGTGCGCGCGAGGCACTCGACGCGAGTCGCCTTCGATCCCGACCACGCGATCTTTCCGAGGGATCTGGGTGCGCTGCTCGATGCGGCACGCTGGGCACCGACGCCGCACAACATGCAGAACTTCGAGATCCTGGCGGTCGACGATCCGAACCAGTTCGCGCGCATTGGCGCCCTCACCAGTACCGTTAGCCTCGCGTTCCCGCGCGAGAACGACGAGCAGGTCTCCCAGTCCGACGAGGTACTGTCAACCCGCCAGACGGGCATCTCCGGACAGGGATCCGCCCCTACGTCGCTCGACCCCCAAGCCTGGGCGGACCCCGATCGAGCCGCGCAGTTCACGCGCTCGCCCGGTGACCCCTCAACGGATGCCCGCTACTCCTCGTGTTCCTGCGCGACCCTACGCGGCCACCCCGGCGCGCGAGGGCGACGCGCTCGGATGGATGAGCCTCGGCTAGGTCCTGGAGAACCTGTGGCTCACCGCGCAGCCCCTCGGTCTCGGATGCCAGGTGCTGGCGAGCCTGGCCGACGAGATCGTGGATTTCGCCATCAGGCACCTGCTGGGCGTTCCCGACCATCCCCCGTATCGCTGGGCTGGCAATTCGGCTACCCGTCGCACGAGGTCGCGCACACCCCTCGCGTGCGCCGCGTGGCGAGCCGCTGGGCTCCCGACTGCGCCACCCCCCTGACCATCGAGCCCTAGACCAAGGAGACCCATGGAACTGAGCGTTGTCCCCATCGAGATGACGGGAGGCCTCAACGTCATCATCGGCCAAGCCCACTTCATCAAGGCCGTCGAGGACCTGCACGAGGCCCTGGCCGGATCGAGCCCCTACCTGCAGTTCGGTCTGGCCTTCAACGAGGCGTCGGGCCCGTGTCTGATCCGCCGGTCCGGCAATGCCGACGACCTCGTCGACCTCGCGGCCCGCTACGCCGAGGCGATCGGTGCGGGGCACTCCTTCATCGTCTTCCTGCGCGACGGCTACCCCATCAACGTCCTCAACGCCTTGAAGGGGGTGCCCGAGGTGTGCACGATCTTCTGCGCGACCGCCAACCAGGTCGAGGTCCTGGTCGCCCAGACCGACCTCGGCCGCGGCATCATCGGCATCGTCGACGGTATGCCACCCGCCGGC
>JBMFWX010000025.1:0-15822 GCA_049964855.1 Acidimicrobiales bacterium | reverse complement strand
ATCGCATCCTCGAGGCGGCCTGGCGAGCGCCGTCGGCGTCCAACCGACAGCCGTGGGACTTCGTCGTCACGACCGATCGCGCCACCATGGACGAGCTCGCCACGGTCTGGGCGGGCGCCCGGCACCTCGCCGACGCCGCCGCCGTAGTGGTGATGACGCTGCGCCATCCCGACGAGGAGCGCTTCATCGGCATCGACCAGTACGACCTGGGACAGGCCACCATGACGATGATGCTGGCGGCGACCGACCTGGGCATCGGCTCGGGACACGCCGCCATCGGCGACCAGGAGGCCTGCCGACTGATCCTGGGCGTGCCCGAGGACCGGATCTGCGCCTACATGCTGGCGCTCGGCTACCCGGCCGACCGGCCGCTCACCCCGATCGCTCACCCCGATCGGCGCCCCTTTGACGAGGTCGTCCACCGCGGCCACTGGTAGGCGTCGTCGCTCCGCCGACAGCCCGTCCTCGGCGCCCGTTCGTCGCCGGAGCCACTAGCGTCGAACCTAGATCGTCCGCCCCCAACTCCGAGGGCCGCACCGAGCAACACGGAGGTAGGTCATGACTGTTCCGCGCCGCACACTGGGATCGGGCCCCGCCGCCCTGGAGGTCTCCGCGCAGGGCTTGGGCTGCATGGGGATGTCCGAGTTCTACGGGCGAGGAGACGAGGCGCAGTCCATCGCCGTGATCCACGCCGCGCTCGACGCCGGCGTCACCTTCCTGGACACCGCCGACATGTACGGGCCGTTCACCAACGAGCAGCTCGTGGGACGCGCCATCGCCGGCCGTCGCGACGAGGTGGTGCTGGCCACCAAGTTCGGCAACGAGCGGCGACCCGACGGCACCCGCGTAGGCGTCAACGGCAGTCCCGAGTACGTCCGCCAGGCCTGCGACGCGAGCCTCACCCGGCTCGGCGTCGATCACATCGACCTCTACTACCAACACCGCGTCGACCCTCGCGTACCCGTCGAGGAGACCTGGGGGGCGCTCGCCGGGCTCGTCGCGGCCGGCAAGGTGCGCCACCTCGGCGTCAGCGAGGCCGCGCCGGCCACGATTCGCCGCGCCCACCAGGTCCATCCCATGACCGCGGTCCAGACCGAGTGGTCCCTGTGGTCGCGCGACGTCGAGGACGACGGCGTGCTGGACACCGTGCGCGAGCTCGGCATCGGCTTCGTGGCGTACTCGCCGCTCGGGCGAGGCTTCCTGTCGGGCGCCATTCGTAGCGTCGACGACCTGGAGCCCGACGACTTTCGCCGCCACTCGCCTCGATTCCAGGGGGAGAACTTCGCGAAGAACCTCGAGCTCGTCGAGCACGTGCGCCAGCTCGCCGCCGAACGGAACGTGACGCCAAGCCAGCTGGCCCTGGCGTGGGTCCTGGCGCAGGGCGAGGACGTGGTGCCCATCCCCGGCACCAAGCACCGCCGCTACCTCGACGAGAACATCGCCGCGCTCGAGGTCCACCTCAGCGACGAGGACCTTCGAGCGCTCGACGCAGCCGCTCCCGTCGGCTCGGCCGCGGGGGATCGCTACGCCGACATGTCCACCGTGTACCGCTAGCGACCCGGCGCGTCGCCGGCGGGTGGTGACCCCTAGGCTCGGCGTCAAAACCTCGGGAGGGCCACGGTGACGGACACGCAGACCCCACGCGCCGTGCGCGTCACGCACCCGGCGATCGCGCTGATCACGATCGCTCTCGCGCAGTTGATGGTGATGCTCGACATCACGATCGTCAACATTGCGCTGCCCACGCTGAAGGTCTCACTGCACGTCTCGACCGCGAACCTGGCGTGGGTCATCGACGCGTACGTCCTCACCTTCGGGGGCTTCCTCCTGCTCGGCGGGCGGCTCGGCGACCTCCTACGCCGGCGGCGCATGCTCATGATCGGCGTCGCTCTCTTCGCGCTGTCCTCGTTGGCCGGCGGCCTCGCGACCAGCTCGGCCCTGCTCATCAGCGCGCGGGTCGTCCAGGGGCTCGGGGCGGCCATCGCGTCGCCCACCGCACTCTCACTCGTCGTCACCACCTTCCCCGAGGGACACGCCCGCCACCGCGCGATGGCGGTCTTCGCGGCCATGACCGCGGCGGGCGGGGCCACCGGCCTCGTCCTGGGCGGCCTGCTCACCGAGTACGCGTCGTGGCGCTGGGTCTTCTTCGTCAACGTGCCCATCGGCGCCGCGCTGCTGGTGCTCGCTCCCCTCTCGCTCCCGCGAGGGGACGCCGGGCGCGGGCGCCTGGACCTGTTCGGCGCGCTGCTCGTCACGGGATCGATGTCCAGCCTCGTCTACGGCCTCGTCCGGGGGCCGGAGGCAGGCTGGGCCCACGCCAGCACCCTCACGGCCTTCATCGCCGCCGCGGTGCTCCTGGTCGCGTTCGTGCTTGTCGAGGCTCGCACCGCCGCGCCCCTCGTCCCCCTCGCGTTCCTGCGCCACCACAGCCGTGGTGTCGGCTACCTCATCATGGTGCTCATCGGTGGGGTGATGCTGTCGATGATCTACTTCCTGACCCAGTTCCTGCAGACCGTGCTCGGCTACTCCCCGCTGCTCGCCGGCGCGGCCTACCTGCCCGTCCCCTTCCTGGTCGCGAGCACCAGTCAGGTGGTCTCGCGCCTCGTCGGCCGCCTCGGCGTCAAGCCCTTCCTCATCACCGGGCCGCTGCTCGTCGCCGCCGCCCAGTTCACGGCCGCGACGTTGCACGCGGGCTCGTCCTACACGGTCGCCTTCGTAGCCCTGTGCCTCATGGGACTGGGCATGGGCCTCGTCTTCGTTCCCCTGATGCTGAACGCCGTGTCGTCCGTGGACCACGGGCGGGCCGGACTGGCGTCGGGCCTGCTCAACACCGCCCAGCAGATCGGTGGCTCGATCGGACTCGCCGTCCTGGTCAGCGTATCCACCGCCACCCTCCAACAAGGGGTCGCGCACCGCGGACCCGGCGCGGCTCTCGCCAACGCCGTGTCCGCCTTCCAGAACGCGCTCCACGCCGGCGGCGCGATGGCCCTGCTCGCGTTCCTCGTGGCCTGGACGCTGCCGCGAACTCTTCCCCGCCTCGAATCCGTGGAAATCCTCGTACCGCTCGAGTAACGCCTCAGCATCGACGGGACGGACACGCAACCGAACAGGCGCTCGTCACGCTCGACCGAGACGACTCCGGTCGCCTCGACGTCGATCAGCACTTGGTAGAGGAGGGCGACATCTGGCGAACCAGGTCGCCGCTCTCATCGCTGCGCAGTTGCTCGATCACGTCGGACAGGTCAAGATCATTCTGCGCCTTCGGAACGCTTCTGTCGTGTCTAACTGGACACATCAAGAACTGCTCTGGTGGCCCGTCTTCACGGCGGACCGAGGAAATTACCGCGTCAGGGGACGTCAACCAGCGAGGTTGCCGAAGAGGACAGGATCTGAGAGTCGGCCACCGCTCACGCACCAAGACGTAGGCGCCACCGACGAGACTCGCGCTCTACGATTTCAGCGGCGAACTGGCGGCCGGCCCCGTCGAGGATCTCGACGCGCTGACCAATCTGCAGATTCTCATCGCCATCAAGCTCGGCGTCGTAGACGTAGCAGACACCCAACTTGAGCTCAACCGGACCGACGGTGGCCGGAACCTGGACCTTGGTGACGGTGGTCATTGCACACTCCTACTGAATGCCATTGTATCGGTCAGCAACCTCACCTCATTGCACTAGATCTCGAGGGGGCGAGGATCTCCCAAGAATCCAAGGACTTTGCGGAACAGGGGCTCCAAGGCCTCCCGGGCAGTCCGGCGCTCGGCCGGGGTGCCAGTGCTGATTGTGCGTGAAACCAGAGACGGGCCAGTCGCAACCACCAAGTCGTAGTGAACCTCGTTGGTCGGATACGGCTCGCCGTCCAGGTAGCACTCAGTCGGCCAAAGATCGAATCCGTTCTCGAGTAGGCGATCGGCCCGGGCGGTACGGTACTCCCGAAAGCCCCAGCCCTCGGCCAGCCGCTCTGGGGTCCACTGGTCGGTCAGCGCGTAGCACGACAAGACAAGAGCCTGGTAAGTGGGATCACCGCCCCCACGTGCGATGAGTGATCCGTACTGGTCGGCGGTCGCCGCGGCGCTCTTGATGATCCGATTGATGTCAGCAACCTCGAAACGGAGCAGGTCCGTCTCGGGCTTGAGAAGGTGCCCGGTTTCGCGCCAGCGTACCCATGGACCCTTCCGAGGTATGCCAGAATTCACCAACCGTTCAGCCACGCGATCATCTTGCGCGATGCCTGTCACTCGACGATGGGCCTCTCGATCCCCGGAGTCTGCCAGCCAGCGTCTCCGGACGCTCGCGACGCGCCTTCGCGAGAACCATCAAGAGCAGCACCCTCGTCGCGGCAGTGGTTGACCTCCACCGTCTGAAGGCGCTGGTCGATCGCCCGGCTGAGGCGCACCGCCTCGTCGAGGTTGTGCGCCGGGATCCAGCGCATGTTTGACTCACCCGAAGTCGTCCGGGACCTCGAAGCAGCCCCGGGCGAGAAGGCCGCGAGCAGCGTCATGCGCCGCACCACACGGCGGCCCCGAAGGAGGCCGCCGTGTGGTCGAGTCACCTCACGAAAAGTCCGGCGTCACGGGGTGAAACTACCCGTGTCCCTTCGTGAACAATCGGACCGTCACCTGATGAAACTTCACATCAGCTGCAACCGCTGGTGGATCCACAGCTCGGGCACACGAAGCAGGACCCCGACTGCTGCATGATGTTGCCGCACTGGTAGCACATCGGCGCGTCGCGCTGCTCCGGACGGCGCAGGAGGGTTGGCTCGCTGGCCCGCACCGTCGGGGGCTCGAGCAGGTCACCCAACGTCGGCTGCAGGCTCACCCCCACGCTCGGCGTCGTCTGCTCCACGATCTCGGGCAGCGTCGGCTGAAGGCGCTCGCTCGTGGAGAGGACGCCCAACTCCTCGCGCTCACTCGCGTCGAGGTAGTCCAGCGCCAACCGGCGGAAGATGTAGTCCACCAGCGACGACGCGATACGCAGGTCCGGGTCATCGGTCATGCCCGACGGCTCGAACTTCATGTTCACGTACTTGCGCACGTAGGTGGCCAGCGGCACACCGTGCTGCAGCCCGAGGCTGATCGAGACCGAGAAGGCGTCCATGATGCCCGCCAGGGTCGAGCCCTGCTTCGAGACCTTGATGAACACCTCACCGGGGCGTCCGTCCTCGTACTCGCCGACCGTCACGTAGCCCTCGCAGTCGGCCACGCGGAACGAGAACGTCGACGATGTGCGTCGCCGCGGCATCCGCTCGCGCACCGCGCCCACGACCACGTGATTCCCCTCGCGCTTGGCCAGCTCGAGGGCGGTCTCCAGCTTGGTGATGCGCGTGTAGAGCTCCGCGGCCACCGAGTCGGTCGCCACGACCGAGGACGACGACATCTCACCCTCCTTCTTCGCGGTCGACAGCGGCTGACCCACCTTGCAGTTGTCGCGATAGATGGCCACGGCCTTCACGCCGAGTCGCCACGCGTCCAGGTGCAGATTCTCCACGTCCTCGATGGTCGCGTCCTCGGGCATGTTCACCGTCTTGGAGATCGCTCCCGAGATGAAGGGCTGCACCGCCGCCATCATCCGCACGTGACCCAGGTAGTGGATGACGTTGTCGCCCATCGAGCACGCGAAGACGCTGAGGTGCTCGGGGCGAAGGCCCGGAGCGCCGACGATGGACTTGTGCTCATCGATGTAGGCGACAATGGCCGCCACCTGGTCCTCGCTATAGCCGAGGCGACGCAGCGCCCGCGGCACGGTCTGGTTCACGATCGACATGTCGCCGCCGCCGACCAGCTTCTTGAACTTGACGAGACCCAGGTCGGGCTCGATGCCCGTGGTGTCGCAGTCCATGAGCAGGCCAATGGTGCCGGTCGGCGCCAGCACCGACGCCTGGGCGTTGCGCACCCCGTGGCGCTCGGCGAGCTCGACCGCCTGGTTCCACGCCTCGCGCGCCGCGTCGAGGATCGCCGACGGCGCCCGATCGTCGTCGATGGCGTGGGCCGCGTCACGATGCATACGCAGCACGTTCAGCATCGGCTCAGCGTTCTCCGCGTAGCCCTCGTGAGGCCCCATCCGCCCGGCGGTGCGCGCGCTGGTGGCGTAGGCGTGGCCCGTCATCAGCGCGGTGATCGCGGCCGCCCACGCGCGACCCTCGTCCGAGTCGTACGCCAGTCCCGACGCCATCAGCAGCGCCCCCAGGTTGGCGTAGCCCAGGCCGAGCTGACGGAACTTGCGCGAGTTCTCGCCGATCTTCTCGGTGGGGTAGTCGGCCGCGCCGACGATGATCTCCTGCGCCGTGAACAGCACCTCGACAGTGGCGGTGAAGGCCTCGACGTCGAAACTGCCGTCATCACGCAAGTACTGCAGCAGGTTGATGCTCGCGAGGTTGCACGCCGAGTCGTCGATGTGCATGTACTCCGAGCAGGGGTTCGAGCCATTGATGCGCGCGGTGTTCGGCGAGGTGTGCCAGCGATTGATCGTCGTGTCGAACTGCAGTCCGGGGTCCGCGCACTCCCAGGCGGCGCGCGCGATCTGGCGCCACAGATCGCGCGCGCGCACCGTGGAGACCACGTAGTCACCGCTGCGCGCGGTCAGCTCCCAGTCGGCGTCGTCCAGCACCGCCTGCATAAACTCATCGGAGACCCGCACGGAGTTATTGGCGTTCTGATACTGGATCGAGTGGATGTCCTTGCCGTCGAGGTCCATGTCGAAGCCGGCGTCGCGCAGCACACGCGCCTTGCGCTCCTCGTTCGCCTTACACCATACGAACTCCTCGATGTCGGGATGGTCGACGTCGAGGATCACCATCTTGGCCGCGCGCCGCGTCTTGCCTCCCGACTTGATGGTGCCCGCCGAGGCGTCGGCGCCGCGCATGAACGACACCGGGCCGCTGGCCGTGCCGCCCCCCTCGAGGAGCTCCGCGCTCGCGCGGATCCGCGAGAGGTTCACGCCGGCCCCCGAGCCGCCCTTGAAGATGATCCCCTCCTCGGTGTACCAGTTCAGGATCGAGCGCATGGAGTCCTGCACCGAGAGGATGAAGCACGCACTGCCCTGCTGGGGGACGCCGCGCACGCCGATGTTGAACCACACCGGCGAGTTGAAGGCAGCACGCTGGGTGATGAGCAGGTACTTCAGCTCCGCGCGGAAGGTCTCGGCCTCCTCGGCGTCGACGAAGTAGTCCGCCTCCTCGCCCCACGTGGTGATCGTGTCCACGATGCGGTCCACCACCTGCTTCAGGCTGGACTCGCGCTCGTCGGTGCCCTGCGTCCCGCGAAAGTACTTCTGGGCGAGGATGTTGGTCGCGTTGAGCGACCACGACGCCGGGACCTCCACGCCGCGCTGCTCGAACGCGATCGATCCGTCACGGAAGTTGGTGATCCGTGCGTCACGGCGGTCCCACACGACGGCGTCGTAGGGGTGCCGGTCGTCGGTGGTGAAGTACCGCCGTAGTCCGATGCCGATCCGCTGTGGTGCGATTGCCATGATGTTCCCTCTCTCGATGCCGACACGGGTGCCGCTGGTGCTGCGCGATCGAGGCTACTCCCCCTCGCCCCTCAACCACAACATGTTGTGGTTGAGACGCTGCGCGTCACAAGATGCTGTGTCATTACAGCACTGTAATTACATCGCGTCAACACAATTCTAGTCTTTTTCTTCACAACCTCCCCGTGGGCGCGCCGCCCGAGAACGCCCCTCACCGGGCCTGACTAGCCTCACCCGAGTGGAGATCGTCCTCGCCCTCGACGCAGGCACCTCCGCTGTTCGCACCCTCGCCTTCGACCAGAGAGCCCGCGTGATCGACGCCGCGTCGCGCGATCTGCCCGCGTCCTTTCCCCACCCCGGCGAGGTCGAACAGGACGCCACCCTGATCGCCTCGCTCGCGGTCGCGACGCTGCGCGAGGTCGCCGGCCGGCGCGGCCCGCGCGATCGCGTGCGGGCCCTGGGCATCACTAATCAGCGCGAGACCACGATCGCCTTCGACCGCGCGACGGGCCGACCCGGCGGCCCGGCGCTCGTCTGGCAGGACCGGCGCACGACGCCGCTGTGCGCCGCCCTGGAGGCGCAGGGGCACGGACCGGCGGTGCGCGCCACCACGGGCCTGGTGCTCGATCCGTACTTCTCGGCCAGCAAGATGCGTTGGATGGCCGACCACGGCTGGCTGGACTCGCTCACGACGCCCGGTCTGGCCACGGTGGACGCCTGGCTGGTGTGGTGGCTCACCGGCGGCCCAGTGGGAGGCACCTGGGCCACCGAGCCCTCCAACGCGTCGCGCACAGCCCTCCTCGACCTCGCGACGCGCCAGTGGTCGCCCGCGATGACCGACCTCTTCGCCGTGAGCCGCGCCGCGCTCCCCGACCTGCGCCCGTCGGCCGGCTCCTTCGGGGCCGTCAGCGCCGCGGTGGTGCCCGAACTGGCGGGAGTCGAGATCACCGCCGTGCTCGGTGACCAACAGGCCGCGCTCTTCGGCCAGGCCTGCTTCGAGGCGGGCACCGTCAAGGCCACCTACGGCACGGGCTCCTTCGTGCTGGCCAACGCCGGTGAGCGCCCCAGCGACGTCGACGGGCTCATCACCACCGTGGCCTGGGACCTCGGCGAGCGCGGCCCCGTGACCTACGCCCTCGAGGGCTCGGCCTTCGTGGCCGGCGCGGCCGTGCAGTGGCTACGCGACGACCTCGGTCTGATCGACGCCGCCGACGAGCTCGAGCCGCTGGCCCGACGGGTGAGCGACAGCGGGGGCGCGTGCGTAGTACCCGCCTTCACGGGTCTCGGCTCGCCGTTCTGGCGCCCGGAGGCGCGCGGCACGCTCACCGGTCTCAGTCGCGGCACCAGCCGCGCCCACCTCGCCCGCGCGCTGATCGAGGCGCTGGCCTTCCAGGTACGCGCCATGACCGACGCCTTCGCCGCGGGAGCCGTGGCGCCCCGCGAGATTCGCGCCGACGGCGGGGCGGCCGCGATGGACCTGCTGCTCGAGTACCAGAGCACCGCGTCGCGGCTCCCGGTGCGCCGCTCACGCTCCCTCGAGGCGACGGCGCGCGGGGCCGCCACCCTGGCCGGGCTCGTCGCCGGCGTCTGGGGCTCCACCCAGGAGCTGGCCGATCTCTGGGAGGGCGAGACGCCCGTCGGGGGCGACCCGACCGCGAGCAACGCCGCAGCCGTCGAGCGCGGCTACACGGCGTGGCGTCGCGCCGTGGATCGCACGACCAACCCGCCAACCCACGACGACCCGGGAGGACCACCATGATCGATCACCGCACCCGCGTCATCCACGACGGCCTCGCCTTCGGCGAGGCCCCTCGGTGGCACGAGGGGCGCCTCTGGTTCTCCGACTTCTACCGTCACGGCGTCTTCTCGGTGTCCGGCGACGGACGAGATGAGCGGCGCGAGTTCACCGTGCCCGGTCAGCCCTCAGGACTGGGCTGGACCCCCGACGGCGCACTGCTGGCCGTGTCGATGACCGATCAGCGCCTGGTGCGCCTGGGCCCGGGGCCCACTGACGTGCGCGTCGTCGCCGACCTGAGCCCCTACTGCACGTTCTGGGCCAACGACCTGGTCGTCTCCTCCCGGGGCGACGCCTACGTGGGCAACTTCGGATTCGACCTCGACCAGCGCGTGGCCGAACGCGGACCCGCCGGGCTCATCGATCCCCCGCCGCCCACCACGACCCTGATCGCCGTGGACCAGGGGGGACGTGTCGTCCAGGTGATCGACGGCCTGGCCTTCCCCAATGGCGCGGTCATCACCCCCGACGAGTCGACCCTGATCGTCGCCGAGACGATGGCCGCGCGCCTCAGCGCGTTCACCATCGCCGCCGACGGCACCCTGCACGATCGCCGCGAGTGGGCGGCTCTGCCCCGGGTGGCGCCCGACGGCATCTGCCTCGACGGCGAGGGGCAGGTCTGGGTCGCCAACGCCCGCGCGGCCGAGTGCCTGCGCGTGCGCGAGGGCGGGGAGATCAGCGCCCGGGCGACCACCACGCAGACGGCCTACGCGTGCGCCCTGGGCGGCGACGACCGACGAACGCTCTACGTCATGAGCGCCCCGTCGAGCAACCGCTTCACGATCGGCTCCACCACGCGGGCGGCCATCGAGTCGTGCCGCGTGGACGTTCCCGGCGCGGGACTACCCTGAGACGCTCGCCGCGAGCTCCGGCAGCGCCCGGCGCAGCGATCGTATGGCCTGATGGGTGCGCAACTCGTTCTCGATCAGTGCGAAGCGCACGTGAGCATCGCCCCCCTCGCCGAAGCCGACGCCGGGGCTCGTGGCGACGTCGGCGCTCTCGATCAGCAGACGAGCGAAGTCCAGCGACCCCATCGCGCGGTAGGGCTCGGGTATGGGCGCCCACACGAACATCGACCCGCGCGGCGGCGCCACCGGCCAACCAATGCGGCCCAGCCCCTCGATCAGCGCGTCGCGTCGGGACTGGTAGATCGTGCGCAGGTGTGCCGGGTACTCGGGCGCCTCGTTCATCGCCACGATCGCCGCGATCTGAACGGGTTGGAAGGTTCCGTAGTCGAGGTAGCTCTTCAACTTGGTCAGCGCGGCCACCACGGCCGCGTTGCCGACGAGGAATCCCACGCGCCAGCCAGCCATCGAGAAGGACTTGGTAAGGGTGTAGAGCTCCACACAGCAGTCCTTGGCGCCGGGCACTTGCAGGATCGAGGGAGGCTGATAGCCGTCGAAGCCGAGGTCGGCGTAGGCGAAGTCGTGACAGATGATCAGGTCGCGCTCGCGCGCGAAGCCGACCAGCTGCTCCATGAAGGCGAGATCCACGCAGGCGCTGGTGGGGTTGTGGGGGAAGGAGCAGATCAGGACCCGAGGCTTGATGGTCGCCTCGTTCCACCGCTCGACGAGCCGGGCGAAAAAGGTGGCGCCCGGCGTCGGATCGTCGCCCGGATCCGCGACGTCCACCGTCAGCACCTGGGCGCCGGCGAAACCCGGCGCCGCCAGGTGAATCGGATAGCTGGGCGTGGGCACCAACGCCGTGTCACCCGGACCCAACAGCACCCACATCAGGTGCGTCAGGCCCTCCTTGGCGCCAATGGTGGTGATGACCTCCGTCTCGGGGTCCAACTCGACGCCGAAGACGGCGCGGTAGCGCGCGGCCATGGCCGCACGGAGATTAGGGATGCCCCGGCTCGCGCTGTAGCGGTGGTTGCGCGGGTTGTGCGCGGCCTCGGACAGCTTCTCCACCGCCACGTCGGGGCTCGGCAGATCGGGATTGCCGAAGCCGAAGTCCACCACGTCGCGTCCGGCCGCGCGCGCCTCGGCCTTGAGCCCGTTGATCGTAGCGAAGACGTAGGGTGGCAGACCGTTGATGCGACGAAACTCCATCACGGAAAATTAGCCACTTCGTGACCCTGGCGCCACTCAGCCAACGCGTCGAGACGCACGTGCGGACTCAACACGGCCCAGGTCGCCCCCGCCGAGACCAGACCGTCGAGCAGCGCGCGCAGGTCGCTCGGGACCGGTCCCGCCCAGCACACGGGCCCGTCGCGCGCGAGGACGCGCACCTCGTCGGGCGACGTGTTCCACACGTTCAGCTGCGCGCCGACCTCGCGGGCCAGCGCGTTGGTCGCGCTCGAGCCCGCGCCGATCCACACCTCCATGGATCCCCCCAGCGCGCGAGCGGTCTCGGCCATCAACTCGCGACGCTCCTGAGCCGAGCGCGCCACGACGCCGTAGGCCTCGTTCTCGGCGGCGCTCAATCGGTCGCCCGTACCGAGCGCGGCCACCACTCGACCCGGCGCGATCGCCGCCAGCGTCGAGAACTCCTGCACCAGTTGCGCGGTCCCCACGACGCCCACCCGCGCCACCAAGGGACCCACTACGAGGCGGGTCGAGGCGCTCGCCACGGCGGCGAGCAGGGGGAACGGAGCCAGCGCCGGCCGCTGGGGCGATCCCATCGGCCAGAGGTGATCGTAGGCGAAGACGCCGTCCAGTCCCCGGGCGTCCGCCTCCGCGGCCACCGCCAGAGCGTGTGACGCACCCACCTCAAAACTCGGCAACAGAACGCCGAGTCTCACGCCGGGGCCCCGCGCGACGCCACATCGACGAGCGCGCACGCTCCCGCGCCGGGGCCCCCGTCGGTCATACCAGGTGCTCCGCGCGCGCCTTCAACTCGCGCAGCGCCTCAGCCTGAATTCGGTGAGCGGCACGCTCACGGACGAACCCCGGGATCGGCACCCGCAGGTCGACGGACAGCTCGTAGGTCACCAGCGTCGCGGCTCCGCGGTCGTCGAAGTGATAGGCGCCCTCCATCGATTCGGTGAGATCGCCCTCGACCTGGGTCCAGGTCAGCACCTCGGGTGATCGCGCGTAGTCGTAGCGCAAGGCGTAGGTCGTGGACCGTCCGAAGGCCGCCGCGCGAAACGCCACCTCGAGCGCGCGACCGGCGGCGTCGCGCTCGCGCACCTCCACGGACTTGAGCTCGCTGACCCACTGCCCGTAGCTCTCGAAGTCGGTGACCACGCCGTACACCACCTCCGCGGGGGCCCCCACCAAGATCGTCTCCGTCGCGTGCTGTGCCACCGCTCCTCCTTCGGACCACCTTACGACGCGGGCTGGCGCGTCCCCGCTCCGTCGTAGGGGGCGAGACCCTCGCCCAGTTGTCGGGCCAGCTCGTCCCAGCCAAAGGTGGCCTCGGCCACCTCGCGCGCCCGCGCGCCGTAGGCGGCCCGTCGCTCGGGGTCGATCAGCAGCGCGGTCATGGCCGCGGCGAGATCGTCAACGCGCCGGGGATGGTCCACCACCAGTCCGGTCTCGCCGTCGCGCACTGCCTCGTGGCTGCCCCCGGAGCGACCGGCGATCACCGGGACGCCGGTCGCGGCGGCCTCAACGAACACGATGCCAAAGCCCTCCTGCTCCAGCCCACCCCAGCGGCTTCGACAGTCCATGACCATCAGGTCACTCGCGGCCAGCCACGCGGGCAGGGTGTCGTCGGGCACGCGGCCGAGGAAGGTCACCGGGGCCGACGTCGATCGCGCGAGCCGCTCGAGTCGCGCCCGATCACGTCCGGCCCCCCCGATGGCCACGGTGAGGTCACCGAGACGGCGAGACACCTCGGCGCTCGCACGTATCAGGGTGTCCATGCCCTTGCGTGGCACGAGGCGCGAGTACGAGCTGACGAGAAGGCCCCGCTCCGAGAGGCCGAGCTCGCGTCGAACCTCGAGCCGCCGGTCCTCGGGAAGCGGATGGAACCGATCCACGTCCACTCCCGGAGCGACGCGCACCACCGGGCACATCGCGTCACCGGCGTTGCGTCGCGCCTCCTCCTCGGGGTAGCCACCGGCGCACACCGCCACTCGCGCGTGACGCAGTACCGTGCGCAGCGACGAGGCCACCACGGGCAGCCGCCCGGGCACTGTCACCTCCGCGCCGTGCAGCACGACACCGTAGGGTCGCGACAGCGTCGGCCCGAGCAGGCCCAGGGGCCACGCGGGGTCGAGGAGAACTAGATCGGGCTGATGACGCGCGATCGCGGCCTCGATCGCGGCCCGCGCCCGCCAAGTCGGTGCGAACAGAGTCGCCGCGTCAACTCGCTCGACCACCATCCCACTCGAGCGATCGAACGCCTCGGCGTCGCGGTGCGAGCGAGCCGTCAGGACGACCGCTCGGCCCGGCTCCAGCCGCCGCCAGAGTTCGTAGAGGTAGACCTGAATTCCCCCCGTCTTCGGCGGGAAGTCGTTGGTCACCAGGAGATGGCCGGACACCCGACCACGTTACCGGCTGGGCGAACGCTACGAGGGCGTGCCCGCACGGTAGCGCAGTGCGGGGACGAGACCCTCGTCGCGGAGCCACCGCACGACGTCCGCGTCACGGCCCTCCAACGCGAGCTCGCCCGGCGGCCCGCCGATCACGAAGCTGACCAAGCAGTCCTGGCAGTCAGGTGTGGCGCGGCGCACGCACTGCGTGCAGCTGATCGAAACCTCGACGGGGTGGTGCATGGTCACCTCTTCTCTCTCTATCGCGTCACGCCACACTGTCGCGACCCTGTGACACGCCTGCGCGCCACGGCTCAGCGCGACGCGAGAAAGGAGCCCACCTCTCGGGCGACCTGCTCCGCGGCGAACACCACGCCCTCGCTCACCACCCGCGACGGGACGGGATCCACCAGGACGTAGAAGGGCGCCGATCGGATGTCCAGCGCCGACCACAGAGAGGGTGTCACAACGATGTCGCGCGGCGCGGCGCGCCACGTCTCCGAGGTGAACTCGTACGCGCTGATGACCAGCACCGTGAGGGTCTCGAGCACCCCGGTCGGGTTCGAGAACACGAAGTCCCGGCAGCCGTCACAGGACTCCTTCACCGCCACCACCACGGTCAGCGCGTCGAAGGTCCCGCGCACCGGGCGGCCCCGAACGGTGCCCTCGTATCCCGCGGGGGCCGGCCGCTCGCGAGGCGGATCGAATGACCCCGGGCGCACGCGCTACGCCGTTTCGGCGATCTCCTCGACGTCGCGGCCGTGCCCGCACCAGCGACAGATCACGGACTCCACGGTAGTGGCCACCACGTCGGACTCCTCAACCGTCAAGTCGCCGCCGACGGTGAAGTGGTAAAAGGACCGCACCGTGGTCGTCTCCACGACATCAAAACGGGTCAGGTTGCCGCACGCGGCGCAGCGATAGCGAGTAGTCACGCCACCACGGTACCGGCTCACGTACCTAGACGTGCGCGGTGTCGTCACTCGCTCGGATCGATCCAGTACGGGGTCGGCGGCGTGACGCCCGCGTCGAACACCGTGTCCAACGGATACGAACCGTGATGCAGGCCCGCGCGCTCGTGATCGATCACGCGGCACAACGCCTTGGGGTGGCGTACGCGTCCGACGTGGACCGGCCCCGTCGCCAGCTCGAGGACTACCGATCCCCGCCGTGTCAATCGCTCGAGGACGCGCTGCTCCGTGCGCGTCGCCACCACGTCGCGAAGATCGTAGGCCACGGAGAAGTGATGCACGACCCCGCCCTCCACGACCACCTGAGTGGAGGTGACGTGCACCTTGTGAGAGCGCCACCGCCACACGCGCGTCGCGACGACCACGAAACACGGACCAACGAGGAGCAGCGCGAGCAGGGTGTGGTGGGTTCGGGCAACGCCGAGGTAGTGCGAGGCGACCTGCACGACCACCACCGCCCCGACCGCGACCATCGTCGGGCCCAGGACGCCACGAGCCACCGGCGTCACCGAGATGACGTGGCGCTCGCCGTCACTCACCGTCAGTCGTCGTCCCACACGCCCAGCGTAAGGACCCGCGCGTGCGCCGCGGTGGCATCTCGGCGCCTCGTTGGCGTACTACGGGCGAGACCGTCGGGTCGCCCCCCCGACGACGGGTCCGCGTCAGGCGTTACGTAGCTGACGCGCGACTGACGTGAGGTACTCGCGCAACTCGTCGAAACGTCCGGCGCTGACGCGGTCGCGCACCGTGTCCAGCGCCCCGTCCATGGCCGCGATCCAGGCGTCGCGCGCAGCTGGCGTAATCGTAAACGGGACGTGGCGCATTCGCAGCCGCGGGTGGCCTCTCTCGTGGCTATAGGTCGACGGACCTCCCCAGTACTGCGCGAGGAAGAGGGTCAGATGCCGCTTGGCGTCAGTCAGGTCCTCGGGGTACATAGGTCGAAGGAGGTCATCGCGCGCGACCCTCTCGTAGAACGCGTCGACCAGAGAGACGAAGAACGACGGCCCCACCTCGTCGTAGAGTGAGTCCGCCACATCCCTCAGAATACGGGGCGTGCTCTAGACTCATTCGAGTCCCCCGGGGCGCGCGGGTGTAGCTCAATGGTAGAGCTCCAGCCTTCCAAGCTGGCCATGCGGGTTCGATTCCCGTCACCCGCTCCAC
>JBMFWX010000024.1:0-28167 GCA_049964855.1 Acidimicrobiales bacterium | reverse complement strand
ACTCGTTGAGGTTTCTCGCCCAGATGATGCCACTCGTTCATTTTGCGGCAGCCTGAGAATGGCTCAGTTCCGCGAAATCCCCCTGGTGGGCGAGGCGGGACTTGAACCCGCACGTCCTTTCGAACACAGGCACCTGAAGCCTGCGCGTCTGCCAATTTCGCCACTCGCCCGTGGACCCGTCAACCCTAGTCGAACTCAGGGAACGCCCGCGACGCCCACTGACCGGCGATATTCCCCGGTACGATGAGGACCTATGGTTTTGCGGGCTGTGGAGAACCGCCTGGAACGGCTCTTCGAACGGACGTTCTCCCGTTCGTTCTCGAGTGGTCTCCAGCCCGTCGAGATCGCGACCCGCATCGTGCGCGAGATCGACCTGACCCGACAGCTCTCGGCCGAGGGTCCCCTCTCGCCCAACGACATCAAGGTCTGGCTCGGACCCCGCGACGCGGCTCGCTTCGATGGCTTTCAGTCCGCCCTGGTGCGCGAGCTGGAGGAGACGGTGCGCCAGCACGCGCTGGCCGAGGGCTACAACTTCGTGGGCCCGGTGGCGGTCCACGTCTTCGTCGACGACGACGTGCGCGTCGGGGATGTGGCCGTCGAGACGGCGTTCGTGGGTGGCGAGCACGAGCCGCGCCTGCTGCTCGACGACGGTCGCTCCTTCGCCATCGCGGAGAAACCGCTGATCGTGGGTCGCAGTCCGGCGGTCCCGGTGGTCATCAACGACGCGAACGTCTCGCGCCAGCACGCCGAGTTCTGGCGCACCCCCGACGGCGTGGCGGTGCGCGATCTGCACTCCACCAATGGCACGTTCGTCAACGGGCACCGAGTGAGCGCGGTATCGCTGTCCCCGCGCGACGACGTGACGATCGGGCCCGTCCACCTGCGGATCGAGCTCGTTTGACGCTCGCGTCCACCAGCTACGCGGCGGTGATCCGACCGCTCCAGTTGCTGGTCATGGTCATCGTCCTGCTGTTCTTTCTGCGCGTGCTGCGGGTGGCGGCGGTGCAGGCCCGACCGGTCGAGGGGCGCGGCACGCGTCGCCGCCGGCGCGGGCCACTCGTCTTGGAGTTCGTCGAGCCCCGGGAACGGGCGGGCGAGCGCGTGGAGGTGGAAGGCGCCGTCGTCGTGGGGCGAGGCTCGGACTGCGACATCACCATCGGCGACTCCTACCTGTCAACGCGCCACGCGCGCTTCGCCCGTGCGGGGGGCGCGCTGTCCATCGAGGACCTCAACTCCACCAACGGCACCTTCGTGAACGATCGGCCGGTTCGCGGTCGCCTGGACCTGTCGCGCGGAGATCGCGTCCGCCTCGGCAGCGTGCTGCTCCAGGTGGTGCGGTGACGCGCTGGCGCTTCGCCGTCGGCACCGATCAGGGTCTGGTGCGCGCGACCAACGAGGACGCCCTGCACGCCGACGCGACCATCGCGGTCGTGGCCGATGGCATGGGGGGGCACGCGGCGGGCGAGATCGCCTCGGCACTGGCCGTGGCGACGCTGGTGCCCGCGTTCCACGAGAACGAGACCATCGAAGGTCTGGTGCGGGCGGTCCAGGCAGCCAACGCTGCCGTGCACGCCGATGCGGCCGCTGATCCCGACCACGCCGGGATGGGCACCACCGCGATCATCCTGGCGCTGACCGCGGAGGGCTCGGGCCGCGTGGTTCCCACCGTGTGCAACGTCGGGGACTCTAGGGCCTACCAGCTCCGTGACGGGGCGTTGCGCCTGCTCAGTCGCGACCACAGCGTGGTCGAGGAGTGGGTCCGCATGGGCCGACTGACGGCCGAGGAGGCTGCCGTGCATCCCCGCCGCCACCAGCTGACTCGCGTCTTGGGGGTGGGTCCCGTCGTCGAGGTCGACGTGGACTCGGTCGCGGTCCAGCCCGGTGACCGAGTGCTGCTGTGCAGTGACGGGCTGACCAACGAGCTCGACGCGAATCGACTGGCCAGCCTGGCCAGCCCCCCCATGCCACTGGAGGACGCGGCGGAGTCACTGGTCAGCGCGGCTCGGGAGGCCGGGGGGCACGACAACATCTCGGTCGTCCTCCTGGAGTTCGACGAGGTCGAGGAGGCCGCCCAGCCCGTGCACCGCACCGTCGCGACGGCTCCGGTCGCGACGCCGGGGCCCCGCACCTACCCGCGGCGGCGACCGCGGCGCGTCACCTGGCGTGCCGGGGCCGCCATCGTGCTCCTCGCCGCCGTCATCGCGGGGGCCGTCGGTGTCCTGCGGTGGTACGCGTACTCGAGCTACTACCTGGCTGGCGACCGGGGCGTCATCACCGTGTACCACGGCCAGCCCTCCGGAGTCCTGTGGTTCCACCCGCGACGGATCCTCTCGACCACGTATCCGGTCGTGCACCTGCGGCCGGTTGACCGGCGCGCCCTCGCCACCACGATCCCGGAGCCTTCGCTCGAGGCCGCGCTGAACTACGCGACCTACCTCAATCGGGCGTGGCACCTGACCCGCCAGTCGCTGGCCGCATCCACCACGACCACCACCACGACGACCACGACGACTACGGTGGCGCCCACGACGACGACGACCGCACGACGCGGCGCGGGGGGCTGAGCCGTGGCCCGCCGACTCCAGGTCCTGGCCATCGGCCTGCTGGTCCTGTTCGCCATCCTGGCCGCCCAGGCGGTCAATGTCCAGTACGTGCGAGCCCCGGGACTGGACGCCTCGCCGCTGAACCCCCGCAACACCGAGGCCGGCCTACAGTACCCGCGCGGCGAGATCGTGGCCGCCGACGGATCGATCCTGGCCGAGTCGGTGCCCGCCACGACGGGCTACTACCGCTGGCGCCGGGTCTATCCCGACGGCTCCCTCACCTCGGGGCTGGTCGGTTTCGCCTCGCCGTCCTACGGCACGTGGGCCCTGGAGGCCGAGTACGACCAGTACCTGATCGCCCACGCCCAGCCCGCCCAGACCCTGGCCCAGGTACTGGCCCCGACCAAGGCGGCGGACTCGGTGACGATCACCCTGGAGCCCCAGCTCCAGCGGGTGGCCGCGCGGGCGCTGGCCGGGCGCAACGGGGCCGCGGTCGTGCTCGACCCGCGCACCGGGGCTGTGTTGGCCATGTACTCGAACCCGACGTACAACCCGAGCCCCCTGACCTCGTCGTCCTTCGTCGTGGCCGAGCGCGCCTGGAAGATAGACGTGACCAACAACGCGGCCGGGTTCCCGCCGCTCGGTCTGGTGGCGACTCAGCAGACGTTCCCGCCCGGGTCGACCTTCAAGATTGTGACCACGTCGGCGGTCCTGGTCCACAAGCCCTACCTGCTCAACGTCAGCTTCCCGGTGGTGGCGACCATCCACCTGCCCGACTCGAACAAGACGCTGTCCAACTACGCCTTCATCCCCTGCGGCGGCAAGATCGCCCAGATGCTGCCCCCCTCGTGCGACCAGGGCTACGCCCGGATCGGTCTGGACCTCGGGGGTGCCGCCCTCTCGTCAACGGCGGAGTCCTACGGGTTCAACAGCGTCCCACCCCTGGACCTTCCCGGCGTCCAGGCCAGCTCGTTCCCCTCGGCGGCGTCGTTCACGTACAACGTGCCCGGTCTGGCCTACTCGGCCATTGGGCAGCAGAACGTCCGGGCCACCGCCTTGCAGATGGCGCTCGTCGCGGCGGCCGTGGCCAACGGTGGCCAGATGATGGCGCCACACCTGCTCTCCTACATCAGCGCGCCCGACGGGTCGACCGTCAAGCGCTACCAGGACTGGGTGTGGCGCCACCCGCTGACGGCCACGCAGGCGGCGGTGATCGTCCCGCTGATGCAGGACGTCGCCAAGTTCGGGACGGCGGCCGGGATCTTTCCGTCCTGGGCCGACGTCGCCGCCAAGACGGGGACGTCCCAGGTCGGCAACGCCGTGCAGAACACCGACGACTGGATGATCGCCTTCGCGCCGGCTACCAACCCGACGGTGGCCGTGGCGGTGACGCTTCCCTACCAGGTGACCTCGGCGACCGGGGCATCGATCGCTGGGCCGGTCGTCAAGTGCCTCATCGAGGGAGCGCTGTCCCTCCAGGCCGGCCGACCCGCCTCCGGAACCGCGACGACGTGTCCCTCGTGACGGGGCGCTGCCGCGGCGTCACGGCGTAGGCTGGGGCGGGTATGGAGGCGGTCACCGAGCAGCGCGTGTACTCCAATCGCTATCAGGTGACGCACCTGATCGCCCGCGGCGGAATGGCCCTGGTCTATCGCGCCCAGGACCTCCTGCTCAACCGGGCCGTCGCCTTGAAGATCCTCTACCCGGAGCTCTCGGTCGACGCCTCCTTCGTAGAGCGTTTCCGCCGTGAGGCCCAGGCCGCCGCCAACCTGTCGCACCCGAACATCGTCCCGGTCTTTGACTGGGGCCAGGACGGCGACACCTACTTCATCGTCATGGAGCTCGTGGAGGGCACCTCGCTGGCCGAGATGCTGCGGCGCACGCACCAGCTGTCCCCGTCGCGCGCCGCCCAGATCACCGCGCAGGTCGCCGCAGCCCTGGGCTACGCCCACCGGGCCGGCGTGGTCCACCGCGACATCAAGCCGGGCAACGTCCTCATCATGCCCGACGGTCAGGTCAAGGTGACGGACTTCGGCATCGCCCAGGCCGTGGCCAGCGAGGACCACCTGGCCGCGGCCGGCTCGGTGATGGGCACCGCGACGTACTTCTCGCCCGAGCAGGCCGAGGGGGCCGCGGTTGACGGTCGCAGCGACGTCTACTCCCTCGGGGTCGTGCTCTACGAGCTGCTGGTGGGCCGCCCGCCCTTCGTCGGCGACACGCCGGTCGCCGTCTCGAGCCAGCACGTCCACAGCACGGTGCCGCCGCCTTCGGAGTTCTCGACCACCGTGCCCGGTGACCTGGAGGCCATCGTCATGGTCGCTCTGGCCAAGTCGCCGGCCGAGCGCTACCAGAGCGCCGACGAGCTGCGCGCCGACCTGGTTCGCTTCACCGACGGCCAGCCGGTGCACGCGGCCGCGCGCGACGGCGCCTACTTCGGTCCCGACGTCACCCGTTCGGTGAGCACGGTGGCGCCGGCCGAGCGCACCCAGGCCGTGCCCGTGACCCCGTCGGGTCGGCCCCGCCGCCAGCGCGAGGCCCGCAGCAGCGTCGCCGGGCTGGTGATCACCATCATCGTGCTGATCCTGCTGGCGGCGGGCGGGTTCGCCTACCTGCGCCTGAGTGCCGCCCCGACCACCTTCGGCGTGCCCAACGTCGTGGGCCAAGACGTCACCACGGCGTCGGCCACCCTGATCGCGGACAACCTGATCGTGGGCACGACCGCGATGGTCCACGCCCCCCAAGCCAACGGCACGGTGATCTCGACGGTTCCCAAGGCTGGCAAGCTGGTCAAGAAGGGCACCATCATCACGCTGACCGTGAGCGAGGGCCCGGCGCCCGTGGCGGTGACCGTGCCCGATGAGACGGGCAAGCAGCTCTCGGCGGCCCTGAGCGCCCTCCAGCTGCTCGGACTCACGGTGAAGGTCACCCAGGTGCAGAGCGCACCGACGGCCGGGGCCCCCAACACCGTGCTGACGCAGGTTCCCGTTGGGGGCACCACCTCGCACAAGGGAGCCACGGTGACCCTGACAGTCCTCGCGTCGGGCGCAACGTTCCCGCTGCCCAACGTCCAAGGGCAGGCGACGACCCAGGCCGCCTCGTCGCTCGGTCAGTACGGGCTGTCGGTCACTGGGACCACAGCCTCGGCGTGCTCCAACACCATCGCCACCGGCGCGGTGCTGCGTACCGTGCCCGCGGCGGGCCAGATGGTGAGCGCGGGCTCCTCGATCGAGCTGGTGACGTCGTCGGGAGTCTGCCAGGTCGTCGTGCCCAACGTGATCGGCAAGACGGTCCCGGAGGCCTCGAGCACCCTGTCGAGCCAGGGGCTGGTGCTCGGGCAGATCAGCGACGCGCTGCCCACCGACTGCCTCACGCCGGGAACGTCGGGCGAGATCACCAGCCAGAACCCCGGCCCGGGGATCTCGGCGCCTTACAACTCCGCCGTCGACGTGACCGTCTGCCCGTAGGCGCGGCCCGGTTCGCTAACATCGACGGCCATGGCCACTCACGGAGCCAAGCGGCGCACCAGCAAGACGATGGGCCGGTACCAGTCGGCCGATCAGCGGGGTCGCTACACGCCGCCGCGTCCCGCGACGGCCAGTCACTCGGCCCACTGGTACGGCTGGATGCTGCTGGATCTGCTGATGTTCGGGCTGCTGGTCATTGTCTTGAACTACCTGCAGGTGCTGCCGGGATCGACCTCGTCGTGGTACCTGGTGGTCGGTCTGGTCTCGCTGTTCGTGGCCTTCTACCTGGCCACGCGCTACCGCTGATCAGCCCAGACGCTCGATGATGGTGGCGTTGGCCAGCCCGCCGCCCTCGCACATGGTCTGGAGGCCGTAGCGGCCCCCGGTGCGCTCGAGCTCGTTGAGGAGCGTCGCCATGAGCTTGGTGCCCGAGGCGCCGAGGGGGTGGCCGAGCGCGATGGCCCCACCATTGACGTTGACCCGGTCGAGGTCCGCGTGCAGCTCGCGCTGCCAGGCCAGGACGACGGGCGCGAAGGCCTCGTTGATCTCCACCAGGTCGATGTCGTCGATCGACAGGCCCGCGCGGGCCAGCACCTTGGCGGTGGCCGGGATGGGGCCCGTGAGCATGCTGACCGGGTCCACTCCCGCCAGGGCGAAGGCCAGGAACCGGGCGCGCGGCCGCAGGCCGAGAGACGCAGCACGCTCCTCGCTCATTACGAGAGCGGCTGACGCGCCGTCGGTGATCTGGGAGGAGTTGCCCGCGGTGATGCGTCCTCCCTCCACGAATGCGGGACGCAGCGCCGCCAGGGCCTCGAGCGACGTGTCGGGCCGGATGCCCTCGTCGACGCGCAAGATCGTCTCTGTGTCTCGCCCCTCGTCGTCGCGGACCGCGATGGGGAGGATCTCGTGGTCGAAGCGGCCCTCGGCGGTCGCGCGCGCCGCGCGCCGGTGGCTCTCGAGGCTGAAGGCGTCGAGCTCCTCGCGACTGAGGTCCCACCGCTCGGCGATCATCTCGGCCCCCAGTCCCTGGTTGCGCAGGCCGCCCACCGGCTCGTAGCGCGCGTTCACGCGGGGCCCGAAGGGGTGACCCGCGTCGCGACCGATGGACGAGCCCATGGGGACGCGGGTCATCACCTCGACGCCGGCGGCCACCACGACGTCGTAGGCACCGGCGAGCACGCCCTGGGCCGCGAAGTGCAGGGCCTGCTGGCTGGAGCCGCACTGGCGGTCCACCGTGGTCGCCGGCACGGACTCGGGCCAGCCCGCCGCCAGCACCGCGTTGCGCCCGACGTTGAAGGCCTGCTCGCCCGTCTGGGAGACGCAGCCCATGATGACGTCGTCGACCAGGCCGGGGTCCAGGTCGTTGCGCGCGACCAGTGCGCGCAGCGCCTCGGAGGCCAGGTCGACGGCGTGCCAGTTGCGCAGACTGCCGTTGCGCCGGCCTCCCGGCGTGCGCACCACATCGACGATGACGGCACCCATGATCCTCCCTCTCCCGGTGGATGCCCGTGAGCCTACCCGGCGGTAAAGTCAGGCGATGACCGGACGTGACATGGGCCGCTGGCTGGGCGACGGGGGCATGGCCCTGGTGGGAGCGCTAGGGGCGAGCCTGCAGCGCTACGGCGTGGACGGCGAGGATCTGGGCTGGGTCGAGGGTGAGTTCTCGCCCACGGCCCTGGCCTGCAATCCCCACGGGCTGGTGCAGGCCGGCGTGCACGCCACGGTGCTCGACGCGGCCATGAACTTCGCCATCAACGCGGCCCTCGGCGCGGGCGAGCGAGCCGAGGCCACCTTGGAGATCGGGACCGAGCTGCTGCGCGCGGCCCACCAGGGCACGTCCTACGCGCTGCGCGGCGACGTGGTGCGCCTGACCCGTCGCATCGCCTTCGCCGAGGCCCGGGTCGTCGACGGCGAGGGCCGGCCCATCAGCCGGGCCACGGCGACGTTCCTGGTGCGCCGGGCCGAGGGCGGATCAGCCGAGGTGGGTAGCCGGGATCTGACCTAGATGCCCGGCCTGGTAGTCATCGAAGGCCTGGACCAGCTCGGCTCGCGTGTTCATGACGAAGGGGCCGTAGGCGGCGACCGGCTCGCCGAGGGGCTGGCCCCCCAGGACCAGCACCTCGAAGGCCGCCGTGCGGGAGTCCTGGTGCTCGTCAGCCGCCAGCACCAGGACGTCGCCGTCGCGGTGGACGGCCAGCTGGCTGGCGTGCAGTGGCCGGCGCTCGTCACCGACGGTGCCCGAGCCGGCCAGCGCGTAGGTCAGCGCGTTGAAGCTCGCGTCCCAGGGTAGGACCAGGTGGGCGCCGGGCAGCATGGTGACGTGCGCCACGGTGATCGGCGTGTGGGTGACACCGGGCCCGGCGAACCCGCCGATCGTGCCGGCCACCACCCGCACGATCACGTCGCCGTCGGGGGAGGTCACCAGGGGCACGGCGGGCGCCGCGATGTCCTGGTAGCGCGGTGGCGTCATCTTGAGACAGGCGGGCAGGTTGACCCACAGCTGGATGCCGTGGAACCGGCCGCCGGAGGCCACCAGGGACTCGGGCGGCCGCTCGATGTGCAAGATACCCGCGCCGGCGGTCATCCACTGGGTGGCGCCGTTCTCGATGACACCGCCACCCCCGATCGAGTCCTGGTGCACGAAGACGCCATCGATCATGTAGGTCACCGTCTCGAAGCCGCGGTGGGGGTGCCAGGGGGTTCCCTTGGGCTCGCCGGGCACGTAGTCGACCTCGCCCATCTGGTCCAGGTGCACGAAGGGATCCAGGTCACCCAGGCTGACGTCGGCAAAGGCGCGATAGACCGGGAACCCCTCGCCCTCGAGGCCCGCCGGAGCCGTGGTGACCGAGGTGACGCGCCGCGCGCGCTGCGTGGGTCCGGGCGCGGCCAGGCGCGGCAGCGTCAGCGGGTCGGCGGTCACGGCGGGCATGTCGCCAGGCTACGGGCGGTGGCGCTCGATGCGCGCGCTCACCAGGACCCCGACAGCGATCAGGGCGGAGGAGGCCAGCGCCGTCGTCCCGGCCCCCACCCCCAGCCCGCCAGTCACGCGCGGGAAGCCCAGCCAGTCGGCGACTGACGCTCCGAGCGGCCGCGTCAGCACGTAGGCGCTCCAGAAGGACAGGACCGGGTGGCGCCGCGTGAGGGCGAAGGAAGTACCGGGCGTGGCGAACAGGGCGAGGAAGATCGTCGCGGCGGTGCGGAAGCCCAGGTGGAGGGCGAAGGCGGCCAGGTCACCGGCCGCGGTGCCCAGGGCGAAGGTTCCCACGACGGCGCCCCAGTAGAACAGCTCGCGCCGCGTGGTCACGATGGTGTGGATGGAGAGCGTCCCCTCCACCCGGTACCACGCGAGGAACCAGGTGGCCAGGGCCACGGCGAACGCGGTGGTCGACAGCGCGTAGGGGACGCCGAGCACCACGTGGACGACGTCGGCGCACATGGTGCCGAACACGCCGACCATAACCACCGCGAACCAGTAGGTGCCCACGAGGTAGCGCGGGCTGCGCAGCTGGAGCCAGAGGGCCAGCGCGAACACCACCGCTGCGACCAGGACCACCAGCTCGGGGTTGTCGTGGTGCACGAAGTAGTCCGAGGTGGCCTCGCCCATCGCTGTCGTCAGCAGCTTGAGGTACCAGAAGCGGGCCGTGACGGCGGGAACCTTGGAGCGCCGGAAGCGGCGCTCGAGCCGGAGCGCCATCTCTAGCGGGGGGGACCGGCGAGGAAGGGACGCGGGTCGACGGCGACGAAGAGCGCCTCGGCCTCGGCGACGAGGGTGTCTTGGGCCACGACGCGCGCCTGGATGGTGAGCTTGCGGCCGTCGCGGTCGGCGAGCCACGCGCGCGCGGTGACTGGCTGGCCCAGCGGGGCGGCCGCCGTGAAGGTCACGTGGAGCCAGGCGGTGAGCGCGAAGACGTCGTGATGGGCGAGCACCGTCCCCATGGTCTCGTCGATCAGGGTGGCCAGGATCCCGCCGTGGGCCCGTCCGGGCGCGCCCGCGAATGCGGGCCCGACGACGGCCTCCATGACCACGGTGTCGCCCTCCAGCCAGAAGCGCGCTCCCAGTCCCAGCGGATTGGTCGCCCCGGCCACGAGCGCGTCGCCCGCCAAGTCAGTGAAGAGGGCCACCGCCTCGCCTACGCGCGACGTCCCGACGCCGGGAGGGGCGTCGATGCGGTGGCGCCGCGGGGGGCTCGCCACGACGCGCGCGGCCAGTCCCTCGAGCTCGTCGGCGAGCCACGCGAGGTCGTCGTCGGCGACCTCGTGGGCGACGACGCCGTGGCCCAGCCGGCGTATCGCGGCGGCCACGCGGGCGCGCGACGCCCCAGCCATCCTCAGTGCACGTACTGGTCGGCAACGGCCAGGGCCCGATCGAGGCGTGACAGTCCGTCACGGGCCTCGTCGGCGCTGATCACGCACGGCGGCACGACGTGGAGGCGGTTGAAGTTGGCGAAGATCAGGAGGCCCTCGTCCCGGCAGGCCGCGATGACGGCGTCCATCGGCGGCGAGGACGAGCCGTAGGGCGCGAGGGGCTCACGCGTCGCTTGATCGGTGACGAGGTCGAGCGCGAAGAAGACCCCGAGGCCCCGGACCTCGCCGATGCTGGGGTGCGCGTCGGCCAGGGCCCGCAGCCCGGGACCCAGGACCTCGTCACCGATGCGCCGCGCGTGCTCGACGATCCCGTCGCGCTCCATGACCTCGATGGTGGCCACCGCGGCCGCGCAGGCCAGGGGGTGGCCCGAGTAGGTGAGCCCTCCGGGGTAGGCCCGGTCGTCGAACGCGTGGGCGATGGCCTCGTTCACCACGACGCCGCCGAGGGGCACGTAGCCCGAGTTCACGCCCTTGGCGAAGGTCACGAGGTCCGGGGTCACGGCGAAGTGCTGGTAGGCGAACCAGGACCCCGTGCGTCCGAATCCGGCCATCACCTCGTCGGCGATGAAGACGATGCCGTGGCGGTCGCACAGCTCCCGCACGCCCGCGAGATATCCGGGTGGGGGAACCAGGATGCCCGCGGTGCCGGGAATGGTCTCCAAGATGATGGCCGCGATGGTCTGGGGTCCCTCGAAGCCGATGACGTCCTCGAGGTGAGCCAGGGCCCGGGCGGACTCCTCCTCGGGCGTCGTGGCCCGGAAGGCGGAGCGGTAGAGGTGCGGCCCGAAGAAGTGCACCACCCCGGACGTGCCCTGGTCGCTGGGCCAGCGCCGCGGGTCCCCCGTGAGGTTGATCGACGTGGCCGTGGCGCCGTGGTAGCTGCGGTAGGCGGCGAGCACCTTGGGGCGCCCGGTCACCAGGCGCGCCATGCGCACGGCGTGCTCGTTGGCCTCGGTCCCGCCATTGGTGAAGAAGACCTTGGCCGCTCCCGCGAACGAGTGGTCCACAATCTGCTCGGCGGCCCGATAGCGCGACGCGTAGCCGTGCTGGGGCGCAATGGTGCACAAGAGGGCGGCCTGGGACGCGATGGCAGCCACGACGTCGGGATGCTGGTGCCCGAGGTTGGTGTTGACCAGCTGGGACGAGAAGTCGAGGAGGGTCCGGCCGTCCTCGGTGGTCACGTAGCACCCCGAGGCGCCGCGCACCATCAGGGGGCGGATCGACGCCTGGGCGGACCAGGAGTGAAAGACCGAGGCCCGCTCCCGCTCCTGGCTGGTCATGCTCGATCGATCCGGGCTCATGGTCGCCTCCCTTCGCCAGTGACGCTAACCGACTGTCTCGCCTCGGGGCGGGCCGTCCACGGCAGCCGGGCATCCGGCGACGTCGACGTCAACGGCGCGCCTAGGCTCGGCTCGTCACGCGCGAGGAGGTTCGGACGATGGGGACACGTTCTCCGATCCTGGTCGCGATCTCGGTCGCCGTCACGGCGACGCTGGGACTGCCGGGCGCTGCGCGGGCGGCCACGGCCCCGACACCGCGCCCGATCGCGCTGTCCTTTCCCAGCGCCCGAGTCGGGTACGTCCTGTCGCTCGCCGACTGCGCGAGGCGCACCTGCGTCACCCTGGAGCGCACCCGTGACGCCGGAGCACGCTGGACGAGTGTGCCCGTGCCCGGCGGCCTGGCCCGCAGCGTGGCTCGGGCGGCGTGGGGCACCTACGGTGGCGCCGACGGGTACACCACGCTGAGCGTGCACTTCGCGGACGCCCGCGACGGCTGGGTCTACGGGGTGGTGCCCGCCCTCGCACCGTCGAGTTCCGTGGACCGCCTGTGGTCCACGCACACGGCGGGTGCGACCTGGACCTCGATTCCTCTGGGATCCCTGGGGATCGATCTGGGGGTCGTGACCATGGCGACGCACGGGGCCTGGACCTACCTGTACGGTGCGTCCTCGTCACCCCAGGCGTCGATCCTGGCCACCGCGTCGACCCAGGACCGCTGGCGCAACCGGTCCCAAGTGAAGCTGTGGATGCCCGCGGGCGGGACACCGCTGCAGGGGGCCTTCACCTTCGCGGGCCGCCAGGGCTGGTTCACGGGGGGCAACGATCGGGGCATGTGGTTCGCCCGCCTGGGCGCGCACGGGATGTGGGCACCCTGGCCGGTGGCGTCGCCCGCCTTGCGCAGCGCGGGATTCCAACCGGTGGCCGACGTGGCACCCGACTCTCTGGCGATCGTGGCGGCGAGTGCGGGATTCGGCTACCCGCCGGCGTCCGCCGTGCCGCCGGGGTGGAACGACGGGTCGACCTGGCTCTTCGCCTCGCGAGACGGGGGCCGGACCTTCGTGGCCCAGCGCGAGCTGTCTGCCTCGTACCACCGGGTGTTCCCCGTCGTCGCGGGACTGCCGGCCACGCCCGCTCCAGGGGTGCTCCTCGTGGAGAGCGAGACGGCGGCCGGCGCGTTCCAGCTGGTGCGCAGCACCGACGGGGGCGTGACGTGGCACGCCGTCGTGCGCCACTACGTCCGCCAGGTGGAGCTCGGGTCCCAGGGTTCGGGATTCGCGATCGTCATGGTCGGTCCGGCAACGTCGGTGGACTCGGTGCTGTTGCGCACGCTCGATGCCGGTGCGCACTGGACCCCCGTCAACCTGGGCGGGTAGGGCGAGTCCCAGCCAGGCGATCGGGGCTTTGCACCCACGTGTCGGTCGGCCTGGTGGCAGGTCCCCGGAGCCGCTACCGCGTTGGCCCGTGGGTGCGACGGGCCACCGGAGGAAGTCGGCATCCAGGTGTACCGGCACCGTCCGCGTCGCTGGCGCGCACCGACGTCTTTCGGCGCTGCGATCACGTCCGGGAGTCGGTGGACGGCTCGCCCCTGCGCGCCTACGTGGACGGTGCCGCTACGGCATCGTGGCCGACGGAGATGGTCCCGGCGCGGCGTCAGTCGCGGCGTCGTCGGTCGCAAAGTCAAACTGGAAGCCCGTACGCGCCGAGAAGTCGGCGACCAGCGCGAAGGCGTCGCCCCGAATGATCGTCTGGCGCCACTCGACGGGCCGATCAGCGACGTTCGAGAGACGGTCGATGGCGAGCGCCGCCTGGTCGGCGGAGAGGGCCAGCAAGCGCCGATCCTCACGTGAGGGCACGACGGCGCGAATCTGCTCGCGCGCCGTGGTGAGGCGAATGCCGATGCGGTCGTGGAGCTCGCGGTAGAGCGAGGTGTGCGAGAAGTCGACGTCGAGGAGCTGTGCGGCGACGTCGCCCGGCAGCCAGACGCGGTCAATCGCGAGCGGCTCACCGGCCGCGAGACGCAGGCGCTCGAGGTAGAGCAGGGTCGTCGCCGCTGCGAGGCCGAGACGCGCCGCCACCGCTCGGTCGTCGCGCAGGTCGAGTGCGCGCACGACGCTTTGCTGGTCGAGCCCGGCTGCCTCCACGGAGGCGAACAGGCTGTAGATCGCGCCCAGGGGCTGGTGAATCATGGACAGCGCGGCCCGCGGCCGGCGACCGCGACCGGAGATCACGACGCCGTCGTCGCGCAGTCGCCGCATGGCCTCTCGCACCGTGTTGCGGCTGATCCCGTAGGCGGCAGCGAGGTCTCCCTCGGCGGGAAAGTCCCCGGCGAACTCGCCGGCGCGCAGTCGCGACGTCAAGTCCTCGTAGAGCTGCGCCCACAGCGGGAGCGGGCTCTCGCGGTCCAGGACCCTGTCGTCTGGTGTGCCCACCGTCACCTTCCAACGCCCACCCTAGCGGGGCCCGGCCGGATGTGCTATAAAAGTACCGACATTGGAATATTAGACGATCATGGAGGCATCGTGGTGAACCTCCCGCTGTCCCGGCTCACGCGGCGCCGGAGCGTTCGAGGTGTGAGGTGATCGTTCACGTGGTGCTCGCCGCGCTCTTGGGCGTCGCCATCGGACTCTCCCTCGGTGCGCTCGGCGGTGGCGGGTCGATCCTGACGGTGCCCGCGCTGGTCTACGCGCTCGGCGTCGACGCGAAGCACGCGACGGGGGCCTCGTTGCTGATCGTGGGCCTGAGCGCTCTGATCGGGATGGTTGCCCACCACCGGGCCAAGCGCGTGCGCTGGTCGGTGGGCGCCGTCGTCGGGATCGTCAGCATCGCGGGCTCCATGCTCGGGACCGACCTGAATCGTCGCCTCGACCCCGACGTGCTCCTGCTGCTCTTCGCCACCTTGATGTTCGTCGTGGCGGGAGCGATGATCGCCCGCGATCGTGCCGGGGCGCATCGCGAGGTCGCCAGTACGGCCCGTGCCCTGGTTCCCGTTGGTGCCGGGGGAGCCGAGTCGGCCGACCCCGATGGCAGCACCGTGGGCGGATCACGCTCCCGTCGCGCGCCTCGTCCGTGGACGGTCGCGGTGGTTGGGGTGGGAGTGGGCTTCTTGACCGGGTTCCTCGGCGTCGGCGGCGGCTTCATCATCGTGCCGAGCCTGGTGCTAGCCCTCGGCTTTGAGTTGCCCGAGGCGGTCGGGACCTCGCTGTTGATCATCGCGTTGAGCAGCGCCTTCGCCATTGTCGAACGACACGGCGTGCACGGCGTTGCGAGCGTGACCCTATGGCCGTTCGCCGTGAGCGCGATGGTCGCGGCGGTGCTGGGCAACCGCATTGCGAGCCGCGTGTCGGCTCGTCGGCTGAATCAGGGCTTCATTGTGCTCGTTATCCTGGTTGCTTGCTACGTGGCCCTGCGCAGCGCTCTCGCGATCGGCTGAGCTGGAGTGCTCGCGTCACGAGTGCCCTCAGCTGAAGGTACCGAGACTGTGATCCGGCAGGTGGCTCCATTCGCTCGGTGGTGGGCGTCGTCGGCCGCGGCGCCTGATCCTGGGCTGGCGCAGCCGACGATGCTCTCGTCGTGACCTGAGCCGCGCAGGCGTACGCGAACTCTGCGAGACGTGTCGCGGCGCACTGCCACGACGTTCGTCTGGTCCCGAGATAGCAGGTACCGACCTGGTCCACGCCGACTTTGCCTCGTCGATGCTCGTGTCAGTTCTCTTCTCGAAGGCGTCGGTGGTGTTGTGCGGTTGCCGACAACCAGCATCCCTGTCTCGCGCGCAGCTTCAGTCCCGGTTGCGCGGCATCCCGGCGACGGAAACGTGAATTTCGTGGTCGATCGAGCCAACCGTGGGAACTGCTCCGCTCACTACGAGCAACACTGAACCGTTCTGGCGTGGTCTAACGTGTCGGGCATGTCCGAGCCAGACGCGGGCCCCCTGGCCACCGCCATTCAATCGGTGCTCGGCGCGGGTCCCCTCCCCTTCGCGACGCTCGTCGACCGTCTGATCCACGTCGGCGCGCTCGCGGGAGACGACCTAGACCTGCTCGCTGACGAGGTTCAGGACGCTCTGCTCGACGACGACGATGTCTGGCTCGGGTCCGACGACGTGGTGGCGCTGATCCCCACCCTTCTCGACGGTGTGGTCTTCACGCACCGTCTCAGCGATGCGGAACGCGAGGCGGGTGTGCTGCACTCGACCCCGGACCTCGACGTCATCGATCTCGCCGTCGAGGGCGAGCTGGGACTCGCCGACGGTGGTCGGCTGGTCGTCGCCTTCGCCCCCGAGCACCCCGACGCCGATGAGCACGGCTCCTTTGTCGGACCTCCGGGTTGGCTCGACTCGAGCGAGCCCATCGTCGCGGTGACCCAGCGAGCGGGCATCGTGAGTCTGTTGTGGACCGATCAGGTCGCAGATGGTACTCGCGAGGCCGCCGCGCTCCGCCGCGCCTTTGATGGTCGGCATCGCCCCGGAGTTGCCCAGGAGCCCACCGAGATCGTGCTCGACGCGCTCGCGAGCGACCCGTCTCTCTTTCGCCACCCGGTGGCGCCGGTCGGCGAGCTTCTCGAGTCGGTGGGTCTGGAACGTCTCGGGGCGTGGTTTGGTCTCGTGGGCGAGGCGGCCGAACCCCCGGGGGCCATCGAGCGCGAGCGACGGGTCCAGGAAGTCGCGTCGCGGTACTCGTTCGACCACTGCTGTCGCGCTGCCTTTGAACGAGTCACTCAGGCGTGGCTCGACTCCTTGAACAGCGCCCTCGCGGTCGATCGGCGTCGAGCGGTAGCGCGCGACCTCGCCCATTCGCTGGTGGCGCCCGCCTTCGTCGACTACGTCGTTACCGAACCGGAGGCAGCGAGACTTCTCGAGCCCCTGGCCGCGTCGCTCGCCGCCCAGTCGGGATCGCTCGCGGCGCCGGGCCGATTCTTGCTCGCGCGGGTCCGTGAGGCCCAAGGTCGAGGTGTGGCAATGGAGGCGGCGTTGCGCTCGGCGGTCGCCGCGGACGCCGGTTTCGAGCCGGCGCTCAAGGACCTGGCGTGGTGCGCGTGTGATCGCTCCGACGCCGAGCTCGCGCAGTCACTACTCGGACGCATCACGATGTTCGACGTTGACGAGGAGCGAGCTTTCATGGAGACGGCGGTGGCCCTCCTCTCACCCGCGGTCGGGCGAAACGACCCGTGCCCGTGCGGCTCCGGCCGTAAGTACAAGATGTGCTGCTCGGCCAAGCCGAGGCTGGCGCTCGAGCGGCGTGTCGGGTGGATTCAGCACAAGTTGCTGGCCTTCGCTCTGCGACCTCAGCGCATCGGCGCCATCTTCGAGCTCCTCGAAGCCGCGCGCACCGTGTCCGAGATCGACGAGGATCAGCTGCATCACCTCCTGCCACTCCTCGGCGAGATCGCGGCGCTCGGCGACGACGCGATCACCGACTTCTTGAACGAGCGCGGGCCGTTGCTGCCCGCCGACGAGGTCGCGGTGATCGAGACGTGGCGGGGACGAGGACCGTCGCTGTACCAGGTGAGCGACGTTGAGCCAGCCGAGGGCGTCACGCTGTTCGACACCCGCAGCGCCGAGTCCGTTGTCGTGCACGACGTCGCGGCATCCGAGTCACTCGAGGCGGGCGACTACGTCTACGCGCGTACCGTGCGCATTGGTCCGTCATATCACTTCATCGGAGTGCCGATCACCGTCACCCTCGCGCATCGATCCTCGCTGCTGAGCGTGCTGGACGATCCGACGCCAATCCGGCTCGCCATGTGGATGGGCAGCCTCTTCGCGCAGCCCGAGATCGTCAATCGCGAAGGCGAGACGATGATTCTGGGTCGAGCTCTCTTCGACGTGTCGACGTCGCCAGCCGCGCTCACGAGGAGCCTCGACGCGCTCTTTGACGCGAGAGGTGATGGTCACTGGGCGGAGCTGATCGACGTGGATGGCGACTCGGTGGTGCGATCCTTCATCAACCTCGAGGGCGACACCGTCGAGGTCCTCGCGAACTCGCGCGAGCGCCTGGATCGGACGGTCGCGACCATAGGCGCGATTGACGGTGTGGTGCTACGTGAGACGGAGGCGTCGCTGACGTCCAACGACTCGCCGGTCGACCGCAATCTGCCACTTACGCCACCGGAGATGGCCGACGTCTTGGCTCAGTTCATTGCCGAACGCGAGAAGGCCTGGCTCGATGAGTCGATTCCCGCCCTCGGTGGTCTGACGCCGAGAGAGGCCGCGGCCGATCCCACTCGGCGAGAGGATCTCATCGTGCTCTTGAATGAGTTCGATCGGCGTGCGGTGATCGAGCCGATGGCCACCTTCGACGTCGGTCGGCTGCGCCGCGCCCTCGACATCGAGTAGCGACCCTTGGCCGAGGGTCACGTCGGGCGCGCGGTACGGCGGCCGCCGATGACGTCGACAGCGTCGCCACCCGCCGAGACCAGACCATCGTCCAACGCGCCGGCAGCCCGACGGGCCGCAGGGGAGACTCCCAACGTGCGTCGCTTTAGAGAGGTCTGACGGGTTGGTCGTGGACCGAGCACGGCCCCGCACGAGTGCGGTCCGACGGTGACATCGGTTGCCTACGGCTGGTCCGGAGGGTCCTCGACGGTGTCGGGCGAGGCGTGCGGGGAGTCTTCGACGCCGAGCGACGGAATGGTGAACTCGAAAGGCATGGGAACATCGTGGGCGTGGTGAGGCACGGAGCCGGTGTCCAGCGCGGTGGCCAGAACCGCTGCGGTCTGGAGCATGATGTGACGGGCCAGGAGAATGAAGATGATGGCCAGGGGAACGTTGGCGGCGAGGGCGGTCAGCAGAGGAACCAGCTGATCTCTCGTGCCAAAGGACGTGTTGACGTCGAACCACGCGTCACAGAGCAGCAGCGTCGCCGCCACGATGGAGGCCGCAGCGAGGATCTGGCGGCGGAACCACGCCGCCCACGCAGTCGCGGCCAGCACCACGATGAGAGCGCCGTCGAAGCCCACCCAGGCGACGTTCCAGTTCTCCGCGTGAAAGCGCCCGGGCAGGCTCAGTGAAAGATAGATGGTCCAGGGAATCATCACCAGGACGCCCAGGATCATGGCGCCCGACAGCCAGCGATGCAGCTCAATGGTACGGCCCCTCGCGGGCGTCACGGCTGAGGATACGGGCAGGCGCATGGGGCCTCCTTGCACCGAGATGGCATCGCTGCCAGCAGGGCTCTGGTTCGAAGAGTGGCCGGACCACTCGCCTCCCGGTGCGCGGTGTCGAGGTCGATGGTCGGAGTGCCGGGGTGCCGCCGCCCGCGCGAGCGGGGTGATCGACAGTCGTCGTGGCGCCTCACGTGTCTAGTCTCCTCGTGGCTTGAGGAGGAGCTCCAGTCCGCTCGTCGCCATGTCGGGTGGCAGGTGGCCGGCGCTGTGGAAGTAGTACTCGTCGAAGCCCCATTTCATGAGGTGCGCCGCCGGACCGTTGATCGTCACGTCGAGCGGGCCACCAAAGAGCGCGTCCGAGTAGATCAGGGTCGCCTCCTCGCCGCCGCGGTTGACGATGCAGAAGACCTCGGGGTGAAGCGGGGGGATGGTTCCCTTGCCCGTGAGGTCCCGGGCCAGCGCCGCGGCCGCAACGTCGGCCTGGATCACGGCGATGTGCCCCAGCTTGGGCATGGCGAGCGACGTCCCATCGCCGGCGGCGTAGACCCGCTCGACGTCGAGGTGGCGCATCGTGGTGTCCGTGGGCACGAAGCCGCATTCGTCGCCTAAGCCCTCGGAGCGCTTCACGACCGGGTTGCCGGTGTAGGGCGGCAGCACGATCGAGAGTGCGCTCTCCCACGACGTGCCATCTTCGAAGGCCACCTCGCCCTCACCGAGATGGCTCAGCACCTTGTTGGTCGTCACCCGGATCCCGCCTCTGGTCATCAGGGGCTCGACGTCCGCGTGCACGGTGGGCCCGACGTCCTCGAAGAAGATGCGTCCGGGACTGAAGACGTCGATGGTGCCGCGCTCGCGCAGGCCGCGCCGGCGCAGATCGTGGTCCAGCATGAACATGATCTCGGCGACCGGACCTTCGCACGGCGCGGCCAGCTCGGGCACCGCCACCCGTGATCCCCACGTGCTCTTGGCCGAACCAATGACGATCGGGCCGCCGCCAAAGGTCTCGAGGGCCGCGGCCAAGCGCGGCGCCTCGGTGTCATCACAGACCGAGTAGCCAAAGGACCGGAATCCGGGAATCGCGTCGTAGTCCTTGTGGGCGCCGAGCGCGAGGAACAAGAAGTCGTAGGGCAGGACGTCTCCGTTATCCAGCCGGACGCGGTGCTGGCTGGCCTCGACGCGGTCCACGCCGTGGTTGACAAAGGACGCGCCGCTGCGTCGCACCGCTGCTGCCAGAGGGAACCGGGAGTGCTCGACCGACTTGCCCGCGAGAGCCACCTCGGGAAGTGACGGTCGAGCCAGGCTGGTGGTGCGCGGGTCGACGAGGGTCAGATCGGCCCGTTCGCGCAGCGCGCGCAGACGATAGAGCGCGCGCAGTCCGGCGAACCCGCCGCCCAGAATGAGAATCCTCGCTCGCACAGCACTCATGCGGCCTTCTCGCTTGCCGGACGCTCGACCGGCGGGGTACGTGGGCTGGTCACGTCCCCGAAGTCGGCGGCGATTCGGTCATCGATGACGCCGGGGCGCCGCAGGGACGTCGTGGGGGTCGTGATGGCCTCTCGTGACCTGGTGACGTCGACGTCACGTACGTCCCCAGCGCCAATGACGTTCTCGGCGTGCGGACCTCCTCGCTCGGGGAGCCCCGCGACCTGCGGTCCGCTCCGCACCGTGATCGGTGCCCATCCCGGGCTGCGGGCCACGCAGACGGGCGGGCGATCGGGGAGCGGTCGCCCAGTCACGGGAGGTGCGACCAGTCACCGTCGGCGATGTGGCTGACACCGATCACCCACGTCAGCGCAGCAAGGAGGACGAGAGGCCTGTCTACGCCACGAACCATGGAGCCCCGCGACGCCATCAGTGCACACCACCGAAACCGAGATCACGCTTCCGGTAACGTCGATCGTCGATCCACGATGATGCCATGGTCTGAGTATGGATCCACTCACGGAGTTCTGCTAGGGGCGATGGTCCCAATGCCCACCAGGCTCGTGACCTTGCTCTGACGGCGCGCTGGCGGTGTCGGCCGCTAGGGGTCAGCGATGATTCCGTCGAGCTACAGCTGGGGGATCGCCACGCCCAGATCACGGAGCAGCTCTCGCACGCGTTCGTCGATGTCGTTCACGATCCGGCGCACGGTGTCGAGGTCCTGTCCCGCGGGGTCCTCCACCTCCCAGTCCAGGTAGCGCTTGCCCGCAAAGAAGGGGCACGTCTCGCCACAGCCCATGGTCACCACCACGTCGGCGACCTCGACGAGATCCGAGGTCAAGAGGGTGGGCACCTCGCGATCCGTGGTCAGGCCGCGTTCGCGCAGCACCGCCGTGACCTGGGGGTTCACTCCCGCCCCGGGCTCCGAGCCGGCCGAACGCACCTCGACGCGACCGTGCGCGTAGTGCTCGGAGAGGATCTTGGCGGCGACGGAGCGTCCCGCGTTGTGGACGCACGAGAAGAGCACCACCGGGGCTCGACTGGTGGGCGTCGCGTCGCGCGAACCAGGTGAGTCTGGTGAGGTCATGAGGTCGGCTCCTTGATCGAGGGGAAGAGACGGCGGCGCAGCCAGAGCGACACGTAGACCAGGCTGACCAGGGCCGGCACCTCGATCAGGGGTCCAACCACCCCGGCCAGCGCCTGACCTGACGCGACGCCAAAGGTGCCGATTGCCACGGCGATTGCCAGCTCGAAATTGTTGCCGGCGGCGGTGAAGGCGAGGGTGGCCGTGCGCGCGTAGGAGAGGCCGATCGCCCGACCGGCAAAGAACGAGACCCCCCACATGATCGCGAAGTAGCACAGCAGCGGCAGTGCGATGCGCGCCACGTCCAGGGGTCGATGGGTGATCGCGCTGCCCTGGAGGGCGAAGAGGATCACGATCGTAAAGAGCAGTCCGTAGAGCGCGAAGGGTCCGATGCGCGGCAAGAAGCGCCCCTCGTACCACGAGCGCCCCCGAGCCCGTTCACCGAGGGCCCGCGTGAGATACCCCGCGGCGAGCGGAATGCCGAGGAAGATGAGCACGCTGCGCGCAATCGCCCACACCGAGACATGTACCGACGTCGTCGAGAGTCCGAGCCACGACGGCAAGACCTTCAGATAGAAGTAGCCGAGCCCGGCGAAGGCGACGATCTGGAAGAGCGAGTTGATCGCGACCAGGACGGCCGCCGCGGTGTCGTCACCGCAGGCGAGGTCGTTCCAGATCAGCACCATCGCGATGCAGCGGGCGAGGCCGACGAGAATGAGGCCGGTGCGATAGGCCGGCAGGTCGGCCAGAAAGACCCACGCCAGGGTGAACATCAGCGCTGGGCCGATGATCCAGTTGAGCACGAGTGAGGGGATCAGGAGTCGCCGATCCGCGGTGACGCGATCGATCTCGCCGTAGCGGACCTTGGCGAGCACGGGGTACATCATGACGAGCAGTCCCAGGGCGATCGGCAGGCTGGTGCCGGCCACCTGGACACCATCGAGGACCCGGTTGAGGTCGGGGATGACCCGACCGAGTCCGATGCCCGCCGCCATCGCGGCGCCGATCCAGACCGGCAGGAAGCGATTGAGCAGCGACAGCCGCGCGACCACGGGCGCCGCGCTGGACGTGTCGACCGGCGCGCCCACGCGCGAGGGCTCGCTCATCGGGACCCGTCGGAGCGACGCGTGAGCGGGCGGACGAGACGGGCGCATGGGGGGGTTCGTGGTGCGCCGACCAGTGACACGGAACCTCCCTTGTTGGATTGACAGTACTGAATGTATCAGTCTCGTCCGTCCCCGCGACCAGCGGGGGAGGGAAACTGACGGCGCAGTCCCCATGCGGGGAGCGTTGCCAGGGCCGAGGCTGGTGCGCCCTTCGTCGGCACCACGGGATCGTCCCGTGGCCCCGTGCAGGTCACGTCTTCGGCTCGCACTTTCGGTTCCGAGGCTGACCCCGTTCGGGTCCAGTTCTGATCGGTACGATGAGGAGCGATGGTCAGGCTTCCCCACGCAGTCACGGACGATGCCGGTCAGTGCTGCGACGTCGTGGCCCCACCGCACACGATCGAGCTGACCCCTCAGGACGAGGAGTCCTTGGCCACGCTGGCCAAGGCCCTGGGGCATCCCACGCGAGTACGGATTCTGCGCATCCTGGCGGAGCGCAACTCGTGCGTGACGGGCGACCTCGTGGCCCAGTTGCCCCTCGCCCAGTCCACGGTGTCAGAGCACCTGCGCATCTTGCGCGAGGCGGGCCTCATCCAGGGCGAGATCGAGGGCCCGCGGACCTCATACTGCCTGGACCGTCGAGGGATCAGCCTCCTCAAGGAGATGGTCGCGGGCCTGTGAGAAAGCCCACAGAACTTCTCGCCTAGGCGACAGCACGCGCTCGAGAGTCCGCTATTATCGTCATTCGACGATCTACGATTAGCCGAGGGGGCTCCCATGTCCACGATTGAAGTCTTCGATCCACCGATGTGCTGCTCCACGGGCGTCTGCGGTCCCCGTGTGGACCCGGCGCTCGCCACGTTCGCCAGTGACCTTGACGTCCTCTCGAATCAGGGAGTCACGGTGACCCGTCACAACCTCTCCCAGGAGCCCAAGGCGTTCGCGGAGGACCCGGCGGTACGAGAGCTGCTTCACGAGCGCGGCGACGAGGTCCTGCCCGTCATCTGGGTGAACGGTCAGCTGCGCGCGACCGGTCGATACCCCACCCGCCGAGAGCTCGAGGCCTGGGTGCACGGTGAGGCCACAGAGTCGCTGGATGCCGTGACGAGCGAGCTCGTCGCGATCGGGGCGGCGATCGGGGCCAACTGCGAGTCGTGTCTCACGTTTCACTACAACGAGGCGCGGCGTCTCGGCGTGAGCAGTGCGGTGCTGAGCGCGGCGGTTCGGGTCGCTCACACGGTCAAGGATGCACCCGCCGCGTCGATCGCGGCGCTCGCGGCCCAGCTGCTGGGCAGCGCGTCTGAGGACCTCAGCGCGAGCGCCAGTGCCACCCAGCCGTCGGGCACGCCGGTCGAGGACGCGTCGTGCTGCTCACCCGCTTCGAGTGGCTCGTCGAGTGAGTCGTCAGACGCTCCGCGCTGTGGCGGCGAGACGAGCGAGCTCCTCACCATCGGCGCCAAGAGTCAGGGATCGGCGTGCTGTGGCTGAACTGATACCCGCGCTGCGCAACCTCATCGACCAGGTACCAAGGTTCGTGTTCTTCACGGGCAAGGGCGGTGTTGGCAAGACGTCAGTGGCATCGGCAACGGCGATCGCCCTGGCCGATCACGGTCGCCGCGTCCTGCTCGTCTCCACCGACCCGGCCTCGAACCTCGATGAGGTTCTCGGCGTCGAGCTGGGCGCCGCGCCGCGCCCGGTTCGAGGCGTCACGGGCCTCGACGCGTCAAACCTGGATCCACTCACCGCTGCCGCGGCCTATCGCGAGCGCGTCGCCGGACCCTATCGAGGCGTCCTGCCCGACGTCACCGTGGCCAGCATTCAAGAGCAGCTGTCGGGTGCCTGCACCGTGGAGATCGCGGCCTTCGACGAGTTCGCGGCCTTGCTGGCCGATCCGACGCTGACCGCGGACTACGACCACGTGCTCTTTGACACCGCTCCGACCGGTCACACCCTGCGCCTGCTCTCCCTGCCGGGGGCCTGGAACGAGTTCATGGACACCAGTACCCTCGGCGTCTCGTGCATTGGTCCCCTGGCGGGCCTCACCAGCCAACACGAGACGTACCGCGCCGCCATCGCGACCCTCGCGGACACCCGTCGCACCCTGCTCGTCCTGGTGTCGCGCGCGGACGCGCTCTCGCTCGACGAGGCTGGCCGAGCGGCGCTCGATCTGCGTGATCTCGGCATCGCGAACCAGCGCCTCGTGGTCAACGGGGTCTTTCACGGCCACGGCGCGCCGGACCCCCTCGCCGAAGCGATCTCGCGTCGACACGCCAGCGCGCTCGCGGGACTGCCCGCGGTGCTGGCGGGACTGGCCCGCGATGAGGTGCCGCTGCTGGCCTTCACGCCGATCGGCGTCGAGGGGCTTCGCTCCCTAGCGTCGGGTGTGACGCCCGCGCATCGTCACCGCGCAGCCGCAGCGATCGGTGAGACGACCTCCCTCGACGAGGTCATCGACGCGGTGAGCTCACGGGGACGAGGTCTCGTGATGACCATGGGCAAGGGCGGTGTCGGCAAGACGACGCTCGCAGCCGCTGTCGCGGTGGAGCTCGCCCGGCGTGGTCATTGCGTCCAGCTCTCGACGACCGATCCGGCGGCCCATCTGAGCGCTGTCGTGGATGCAGAGTCCTCGGGTGAGCTCGCCAACCTGACCGTCAGTCGGATCGACCCAGACGTCGTGACCGCGGACTACACCGCCGAAGTCCTGGCCGAGTCGGGATCCGCTCTAGACGCCGGGGCCCTCGCTGTTCTCGAGGAGGACCTGCGCTCGCCGTGTACTGCGGAAATCGCGGTATTTCGCGCGTTCGCCCGGACGGTCGCGGCGGCGACGGACCGCTTCGTGGTGCTCGACACGGCCCCCACGGGACACACCTTGCTGCTGCTCGACTCCGCGCGGACCTATCACCAGGAGGTGAAGCGCCAGGGCGGCGCGGTTCCGCCCGAGGTCGAGGCCCTGCTCGAGCGCTTGGCCGACCCGGAGTTCACCCACGTGCTGGTAGTGAGCCTGCCGGAGGCGACGCCCGTTCACGAGGCCGCCGCGTTGCAGGAAGACCTGCGTCGAGCGGGCATCGAGCCGGCGGCGTGGATCATGAACCAGAGCCTGCTCGCGGCATCGGTGAGCGACCCGACCCTGGTCGCGCGGGCCAACGCCGAGTCACGCGTCATCCAGGAGGTCCTCGATCACTACAGCGCGACGACGGTGCTTCTCCCGATGCTCCCCGAGTCGCCCACGGGCATCGAGGGCCTCGACGAGCTGGTTCGCTCGCGCCGGGCGGTGGGGCTCACCAGGTGAGGTGCGCCGCGAGGCACGCGCCTCCACTCATGTCGTCACTGTCAGCAAACCCCAAGGAGTGTCCATGTCCAAGTCTGTGATCTACCTGTTCCACGGCGACGACGACTCGTTGTCAGCGGGTTCGCACGTCGCCGAACGCGTCCGTCAGGTGGCGGGCGAGCAGGGCGTCGAGCTCGAGGTCTTCTGCTTTGGTCCGGCCCAAGGTGCGCTCAGTATCCCGGGAAACTCGCTGGTGCGCGCCGAGTACAACCAGCAGATCGACGAGCTGATCGAAGCGGGCGTGCCGGTCGGCGCCTGCCTCAACGCCGCGCGCGCGGCGGGTACCGAGGAGGCGCTCACGGCTCGGGGGATCACCCTGCAGTTCGCGCGCGATGCGTTCGTGCGCTACGCGGTTGAAGGTGCCACCGTGGTGAGCTTCTGAGGCCATGAGCGTCGACGATCCCCGCGCCGTCTTGTCCGAAGGGCTCATCGAGTGGACGCTGGCGCCGTGGCTCGAGGACGCGTCTCTGCCGACCTTCAAGGTCCAAGACACCCGCTCGGCGCAGGGGCGTCTGGATACTCGTGTCAAGACCGTAACGGTGGCGGACCTGGTCCTGGCGCACGGCCACGCCTGTGATGGCCTGCTCCGTGGCGTGTGGGCGATGCGCGCGCTCGCTGACGTCGCCTTTGGTGATACTCCCCTGGATCGCAGTGACCTGCTCGTCGTGTCGAAGAACTCGCCCTGTCTGGGCGACGTGGCTGCCTACTTGAGCGGAGGGCGGACCCGCTTCGGTACGCACCGGCTGGATGACTCGCTCGGGGTGGGGTTCCAGCTGCAGCGACTCTCCTCGCGAGATGCGTGGGAGGTTCGCGAGGAGCCAGGATTCTTTCCCGCCAACATCGTCGCGTGGGAGGCGGACCTCTTGAAGGGTGAGCGCTCTACCTCGCAGATGCGCGAACTGCTGGCGGTGCACGAGGCCGCGCAGTGGGACTGGGTGCGAGAGGTCCTGCTGGTGAGCTCCCCCCACGAGCACTACGCGGTGCGCCGGCTCGCTGACTTCCGCCCACCCGCCCCCCCTGCACGAGGCGCGACGTACCGACACGGTGAATCGGCTAGTGCTGTTGACGTCCCCTGACGTGGTGATGCCCCTATATGTCAAGTGGGCGGGTCTCGCGATCGTCACCCGACTCACCCGCCAGATCCTCTCTCACGCGTGAATAGACCTCTCGGGCCACGTAGCGCTTCAGGCATCGCATGATCTCCTTCTTGGACAGCCCTTCCTTCGTTCGCTTGAGCACGTAGTCGCGAGTTCGTGAGTCGTGGTGCATTCGGACGATGACGACGTGATGCAATGCGGCGTTCGCCTGTCGATTCCCGCTCCGTGAAAGTCGGTGACGAGTCGTCATGCCCGAGGATGCCGGCTGCGGCGCGACGCCACACAGTTTGGCGAAGGCCGCCTCGCTGCCCACTCGCTCCGCGTTGTCGCCGAACGCGACGAGAAGTGCAGCGGCCGAGTCGGCTCCGATGCAGTAGCCTTCACGCAGTCGAGGCGCCACCTCACGCGTCAACGTGTCCAGGAGTGTGCCCTGGGCGACCATTTCTTCGGTGAGGAACTGGTAACGACGCGCTAGCGCCCGCAGCGAGAACTTCGCCGCCGACGTCGGCGAGTCGACGGCGGCCACGCGAAAGCCCGCGCAGCGTTCAACCAGCGCCGTAACCGCGAGAGACTCCAGTTGGTCGCGCAGCGCCTGGGGGGCGTTGAGTAGCAGATTGCGCAAACTGGTGATCGCCGCCGTGCGCGCCTTTCGGGCACCGTCGCGCGTTGCCTTGATCTCACGGATTGCTTCGACGAGGCCATCGCCAGACTTAGCGCGAGCCCGTGACGTGCCCGCCAGCACTGACCGCGCCGCGGCCTCGGCGTCGAGGATGTCGCTCTTGCCGTTGAGTCGGCGCGCCCGACGGTCCGGACGAACGACCTCGATGACCCGGTGGTTGTGGCTCAGTAGGTAGCTCGTCAGGCCCCGGCCGTAGGAGTTGGTTCCCTCCACCCCGAAGCTCTGCACGTCGCCCAGCAATCGAGCCCACTGCTCGAGGCGGCGGTAGCCCCCGGCGTCGCTGGCGACCGTGAGATCGTCTTGATAGACGCCGAGTGAAGTGACCGCCACGGCCACGTGGACGTACTTGTGCGTGTCGACACCGACGACGATCTTGTCGCGGTCCCCTGCTAGTGCCATGCTGTGCACGACGGTTCTCCTTTGAACGGTCGGCTGGCACGTTAAGTGGTCGGACAGTACTGTGATGGGTCTTTCGACGGGCCCCTATTGGGTCACTTCCACTTGACGCGTCGGCCTTTCTCTCGCACCGTTCGCCCCGGTCGACATATCACCACCAAGGCACACGGCCAGTAACTTCGCGAGTCAGACCGATGGCGAACGGCGCTAAAAGCCAATCACAGTAAATCCGTCGGTCCGTCGTGAAGACGGGCCACCGGAGTAGTTCTGACGTGTCCGGCTAGACACGAAAGGAACACCCC
>JBMFWX010000023.1:0-29763 GCA_049964855.1 Acidimicrobiales bacterium | reverse complement strand
ACGAAGGGCCCCGCCGACTGGTTCACGGGAGACGTCTACATCGACGCCGTCGCGCGGGGCCGCGGGCCGTCAACTCTCAACGTGGGGGCCGTGCACTTCACCCCGGGTGCGCGCACCGCGTGGCACTCCCACGACGGCGGCCAGATCCTCTACGTTACCGAGGGCCGCGGGCTGGTGCAGGCTCGAGGGGAGCGTGTGGTGGCGATCTCGTCGGGTGACGTCGTCTACACCGCCGACGGGGAGGAGCACTGGCACGGCGCCACGCCCGATCACGTCATGACGCACCTCACGTTCACGGAGGGCGACGCGACGTGGGGTGCGCACGTCTCGGACGAGGAGTACCGCGGCCACTAGCCGGGCCGATCGCGCAGGGACGGCGCCTCCGTCTGGTCGGCCGGTGCGGACGCCCCGATACGCGGGCGAGACGTCAGCGCCCAACGGGCGTGGCGCCACCGAACGGCGGCGTCCCGTGGTGGCGCGTCGGTCGCCGTCGTCACAGTCGCGGTCTACGCTGCGCCCGATGACCGTACTGCCCGACGTCCCCGACTCGCGCTGCTTCCTCTATCGCGCTCGGGCCACGACGCCACGCCACCGCGGCCGCGTGGCCGCCTACCTGGTCGAGCCCCTCGACGAGGCGGCCGCGGTCGTGCGCATCGCGTCGCTCGGGCTGGTGGGGCCGCGCTTCGCACCGCGCCGGGGCGCGCGGGGGGCCTTCGCCGCAGTCGGCGGGTGGAGCGTCAGCGCCGGCGGGCACCACGTGCGGGTGCGTCTGGCGGCCTCGCGGGCTCGCGCGGACGCGGTGGTGGTCGAGACCGGCGTCGATCCGGTGACCTCACGCTTTTCAGGCGCGCGCTCTACCAACTGAGCTACTCGACCAAACCTCGTCACCCCGAGGGGTGTCGAGCGGACCTGACGGGATTTGAACCCGCGACCTCCGCCTTGACAGGGCGGCGTGCACTCCGAGCTGCACCACAGGTCCTCGGATCTCGGAGCCGAGGACCCGAGACGCGAATCGTAAGTCTACACGGCGCGGCGCGGGGGTCGCGGCGCGCGTTGGCGGCTACGGCGTTGTGGTGGGTTCGGGCCCGCCCGAGCGCAGCACCAGGCAGAAGGGGTGGCCCACCGGGTCCAGGAACACGCGGAAGCGGTCCTCGCCACCGGTCTCGCCGGGCTGGACGGCGGCCAACGTCGCCCCCGCCGCGCGCACGGCGCGCTCGCCCTCGTCCAGGTCGTCCACCTCGAAGTCCAGGTGCAGCTGCTGGGGCACCGGACCCTCGGGCCAGGTGGGGGCGACGTAGGAGGCGACGCGCTGGAAGGCCAGGGTGGGACCGGTGGCGTGGACGAGCTCGACCCACGTGACGTCGCGCGGGTCCTCTGGCGTGGGCGCGATGGCCAGTCCGGTCACGCGCGAGTAGAACGCCGCCAGGGTCAAGGGGTCGGGGCAGTCCAGGGCGGTGAGCGAGTAGCGGGCGAGTCCCATCAGGTCACCCTAGCGCCGACGTTACGCGCTTCTTATCCGGTCCTCACGGGCACTTGGAACGCCGCGAGTAGGGTTCGTCCAGGTGAGAGGAGTACTCGTGAACGGGTGGTACTACGGCAACGGCCCCGGCGGCGGCGGCTGGTGGTTCATGGCCTTCATGATGGTCGCGTTCTGGGTGGTCGTGGTGGTCGTGGTCATCGCGGCGCTGCGTCACTGGCGCGGTCCGGGGCACCAGCACGGCGGGGTCTACCCGCCCTCCCCTCCGCCGCCGTCGAGTGAGAACCCGCTCGAGGTGCTGCGACTGCGCCTGGCCAAAGGCGAGATCGACGCCGACGAGTTCGAGCGCCGCCGCAGGCTCCTGAGCGAGAGCTAACGGTCCGCGGTCGGCGCGACGGGGAGCCGCACGATGACCGCCAGGCCGCCGAGGTCGCTGCGCGCGGTGGTCATCGTGCCGCGCAGCGCCACCGCGACGTCGGCCATGATGCTCATCCCGAGCCCCGACCCCCCCGAGTCGCGCGAGCGCGAGGGGTCGAAGCGCTGGAAGCTCTCCGGCACCGCGCCGTAGGAGTCCGCGGGCAGCCCGGGGCCGGCGTCGTCGACGCGCAGCACGACGTCGTCGCCGTCGTGCGCGAGCGTGACGCGCACCGCGTCGGTGGCACCGGTGTGGCGCAGCACGTTGCCCAGGGCGTTGCCGAGCAGGCGCTCCACGTAGTCGACGCGCCCGATGATCGCCAGTCCCGGCGTGATCGCGATGGACACGGTCCGCTCGGGGTGGTCGAGGGCGAAGTCGTGCGCGCTCGCGGCGACCACGTCGCTGATCTCGACCAGCTCGTCGCCGCGGTCGCGCAGCTCGCGGACCTCGGCGAGGAAGAGCAGGTCGTTGACCAGCGAGTCCATCCGGCCCGCCTCGCGGGCCAGGCGGGCCACCGCGCGCCCGCGCTGCTCGTCGCTGAGGTCGGGGCGCTGGAGCAGCTCGACGTAGCCCGAGATCACGGTGAGGGGCGTGCGCAGCTCGTGCGAGGCGTCGCCGATGAAGCGCTGCATCAGCTCGGCGCTGGACTTCTCCACGTCGATCGTGCGACGCAGCGCCACCACCATGTCCGCCAGCGCGCGCTGCAGCTCGCGCACGTCGGCGCTGCCCGACGCCGCCGGCACCTCCTCGCCGACGTCGCCGTGCGCGACCGACGTGGCGAAGGTCACGAGCCGCTCGATGGTGCGCAGGTCGCGGCGCATGAAGAGGCGAGCCACGACGCCCATCGCCAGCGCGGCCAGCAGCCCGACGGCCACGGTCTGCAGCACCAGTTGGTGGCCCCGCCGCGCCACCTCGGCCGCCGAGCCGGCGATGAGCAGGTAGGACCCGCCCCCGGCGCGCACCGCGCGCAGGCGGAAGCCCGGCAGGTTCGCCGCGGTCACGATGCCGTGCAGGGCGGTCCGCGCGTCGGCCCGCGTCGGGCGCCCCGTCAGCGCCACGTCGCCGGTCGCCACCGTCGTCACGCGGCCCCGCGGATCGATCACGATCAACGTGAGGTTGAGGTTGTTGGACTGCACGAGGTTCAGCGCGTCGCTGAGCGCGGAGAGCGGGTGGCCCGCCGCGTCGGCCACGCCGTTGATCGAGCTGTCCAGCGCCGCGTACTGGGAGTGGGTGCTCGACTCGACCGCGAAGGACCCCACCGCCAGGGCCACCAGCGACGTGATCGAGATCAGGAGGATGGTGAGCCTGGTGGAGAGCCTCACGACGTCGGTCGCGGATCCACGATCTTGAAGCCCACGCCGCGCACCGTGGTGATCGGCGCGAAGCCGTCACGGTGGATCTTCTTGCGCAGGTACGAGATGTAGGTGTCCAGCACCGAGGTGTCCGAGTCGAAGTCGATGTGCCACACCTCGGCCAGCAGCTGCTCGCGGGTGAGCAGGCGGTTCTTGCGAGCGAGCAGGGTCTCGAGCAGGTTGAACTCCGTCGCCGACATCTCCACCAGCTCCTCGTCGCGGTGGACCTCGTGGCGGTCGATGTTGAGCGTGAGCGGGCCGCAGCGCAGCTCGCGGTCCTCCTCGCCGCCCGAGGTGCGCCGCAGGATGGCCGCCACGCGCAACAGCAGCTCCTCCAGGCTGAAGGGCTTGCGCACGTAGTCGTCGGCGCCCACGCGCAGCCCCCGCGCGACGTCACGGGCCGTGTCGCGCGCCGAGAGCAGCAGGATCGGCAGTGCGGTGTCGGTCGCGCGCACCGTCTCGACGAACTCGAAGCCGTCCATGGAGGGCATGTTGACGTCGACGATGCACAGGTCCAGGGGGCCCGAGCGCCACTGGGCCAGGGCCGCCACGCCGTCGGCGGCCTCGCGCGTCTCGTAGCCGGCGATGTGCAGGGCGTCGCAGAGCAGCTCGCGCACCCCCGCCTCGTCGTCGACCACCAGCACCGTCGTCGCTCGTTCCGTCACGGCACCGAGCGTACTGTCGGGGGCCTCGCGCCGCCGGCGTTCTGAGCGGGGCGCCACCGCTTTCACACCATTCTCACAACGACGCCCGATACGATCGGGTCGAAACGAGGAGTACCGCATGCGAGTCCGGAGCACCCGAGTGGCCGCCGCGGCGCTCGGCGTCGCGCTGATGCTCGGTGCCGCCACGCCGGCGGCCGCCGACGGCGGGGGCGACCGCGGGGCATCGACCACCACGGTCGTGGCCACGACCACGGCGCCGGGCGTGGGCAGCGCCGCCGTGCGCCATCGCTGGCAGCGCTACCAGCGCTCCCTGGCCGCGATCGACCAGTCGTTCATCGCGTCGGTGGCACGCGCCGAGGCCACCTTCCGCCGGGACCTGCGCCGCGCGAGGTCGACGGCCGACCAGCTGGTCGCGCGGGCCGTGCTGCGCCAGGCCCTGGCCCAGGCGTCGGCGGACCGCGAGGTCGAGTTGGAGCGGTTGGGCGAACCGCCCGAGCGGCCCGCCCACACCGATCACCTCGAGCGCGCCCGCGGTCAGGCCTTGCGGGCCACCGCCGCGGTCAGGTAGCTCCACGGGGTCGGGGCGAGGAGGTAGCGCTCCACGCTCCACTCCAGTTCGAAGCCCGCTCGCGTCAGCAGCGTCAGCGGCTCGCGGGTCAGGTGGCACCCGTCGGCCACGATCTGCTCGAGGCGGTCGAGGCGGCTCTGCCAGCGCGCGACGCGCGGGTCCGGGGAGAGGCCGTGCTCCAAGATGTGCACCGTGCCCCCGGGGGCGAGGACGCGGCGCACCTCGGCGAGCGCGCGGGCCGCGTCGGGGACCGTGCACAGCGTGAAGGTGATCAGAGCGTGGTCGCACGACTCGTCGTCCAGCGGCAGGCTCTGCCCGTCGAGGCCGACGCGCTGGACCGGGAATGGGACGCGCGCTACGCGCCGGGCCGCGGCGTGCATGGACGTGTCGGAGGGCTCCACGGCGTAGATGCGCTCCACGGCGGTCGGGTAGAAGGGCAGGTTCAACCCCGCGCCGAAGCCGATCTCGACGACGGCCCCCGACAGGCCCTGGCACACACGCGCGCGCCACGAGTGCAGCCCGCGCGTCGCGCACACCAACGTCACGGCGCGTGGCACGGCCTCTCTGGCGTACCAACCCATGGCACGAACCTACCGGACTCGCTCGCTCGTGGGACGTTGCCCCTGGTCATCGTGCGTCGCGCCGGTGACCCCCGTCGCGAGCACCTCGCGCCAGGGCGTCGAGGCCCTGGCGCGAGGTGCAGCGGTTCCCGTCACACCTCGGCGGGGCTCTCCGCCACCAACCCCGAACCGGTCTCGGTGATCGCGCGAATCTCGTCGGTCTCGTACCCGCTCCTCACGGCCCAGTAGTAGCAGACGAGGCCGATGAGCAGGGCCCAGATCGTGTCGATCGGGAAGGTGAGCAACTTGGGGATGTGGGCGGTCACGCCGAAGGCCCCGTAGTAGGAGAGGAAGACCTCGGCCAGGATGTAGGTGATCAGCCACAGCGAGCGGGTGATCAGGTGGCGCCCCTCACCGGTCCCGAACAGCCAGCACAGGGCGGTGAAGCCGTAGACGGCGACGGCCACGAGCAGGTACCACAGCAGGAACGGCGCGTGCTCAGCCGGGTTGGTGGCGACGGCCGACGTCAGGACCCAGTGGCCCCAGTGCAGCAGCAGGATCCACGCGACCAGGAAGACGACGCCCACCACGTAGGACGCGGCGCGGTTCATGTAGCCGCGGGGTCCCGCGAAGAACCAGGCGTAGAGGGGCAGGCCGATGAAGAGCAGGGCGATCAGCTCGATGTCAGTCGCGAACCCCGACCAGTAGACGATGGCGGTGGCCGCGAGGAACGAGACCGGCGCCCAGAAGCCGGCGGCCCCCAGACGGAACGGGCGGGCCAGGTTCGGGGCGGTCGTGCGGAAGATCTGCAGGCTCACCCCACCCATGATGTAGGTGAAGACGGTCATCGAGGTGATGATGCCCACCAGTGAGAACCAGCTCTTGTTGGGGCTCACGAACGCCACCGCGACCAGGAACGACGCCAGCAGGGCGACCCAGGGGATCCGCGTGCGGGGGCTTACCTTGGTCGACGCCGACGGGAAGTAGCCGCTGACGCCCATCCCGTAGATGGTGCGCCCGCCGGTGCCGAGGTAGATGTAGCCCGTGCCCATCGGCGAGACGAAGGCGTCGGCGATGAGCAGGTAGGACATGACCGAGACCAGGAACGCGACGCCCGACGCCTTCATGATGGCGAAGAACGGGCTGGCGGTGACCAGCACGTGTCCGGCCACGGTCGAGGGGGACCCCAGGGCCGCGTAGTCGTTCACCTTGACGCCGAAGTAGTGCCACACGATGCCGCCGGTGAAGGCGATCTGGAGCAGGGTGTAGATCACGATGCCGATCAGCACCGAGACGATCGTGGCGAAGGGGATGTCGCGCTGGGGGTTGGCCGCCTCGCCGCCGAAGTCGAGCGCCTGGCGAAAGCCCAGGAAGGAGAAGATGATCCCGGCGCCCGGGATGATGTAGAAGACCTCGTGCCAGCCGGCGGTCGCCTCGCCGCCCGGGGGGGCGAAGTTGTGGCTGTGGAACGACAGGAAGAAGATGAGGATGAAGGTCAGCACCGGGATGATGATCTTCCAGACCATCACTACGTTGTTCAGCCGCCCCAGGAAGCGCGCACCGTAGAGGTTGATGAAGAAGAACACGACGAGCAGGAACACGGTGAAGAGCCAGCCCTCGGGGAAGTTGATGATCGACGAGGTGGTCACCGGGGACTGGAGCAGGTGCCAGCTGGCCGGGGCCTGGGGCCCGATGTACTGGACGGTGGCGATCGCCTCAATGGCCGGCACCGACGCGCTGGCCAGCAGGTACGCCCAGCCCAGGATGAAGCCGGTGTACCCGCCGTGGGTGAGGTGGGGGTAGCGCACGATCGCGCCCGAGCGCGGCAGCATCGTGGCGACCTCGGCGTAGGCCATCGCGATGAAGAGCACCAGCACGCCACCGACGATCCACGAGACGTACGACGCGGGCCCCGCCAGGGTGTCGGCGGTCATGGCCGAGAACAGCCACCCCGAGCCGATGATCGCGCCCAGCGAGAGCATCAGCAGTTGGCTGCGCGAGAGGACGCGCCTCAGTTGGCGGTCGCTCGCCTCGTGATCCGATACGTGCCCTGACGGTGAATCGGCGTCCATAGCCCCCCCCTTCGAGCGCGCCACCCCCGTGTCGGCGGATCGCGTGGTTTGTCGCACCTTAGTGTGCTCGCCGGGTCCAGATCAAGGACCTTGGCCAGCGACCCGGCGGGTGCGCTCGCGCGATCAGCGCGCGTCGTCGCGCGCCGACGACGCCGCGGCCGCGTCGCGGGGCAGGCCCAGGACCCGCTCGGCGATGATGTTGCGCTGCACCTCGGCGGTGCCGCCGCCGATGGTGAGGGCGCGCGCGTAGAGGAAGCCGTAGTACCACGAGGCGCCGTCGGCCCCCGCGACGCCGCCGGGGCCGCGGTCGCTCAGCATGCCCGCCGCGCCCGCGAGGCGGTGCGCCAGGGTCATCACCTCCTGGCCGTGGTCGTCGGCCAGGGCCTTGCGCACGCTGGCCTCCGGCCCGGGCTCGCGTCCCGCCATCGCCGCCGACAGCAGTCGCAGACGCAGGAGTCGCAGGATCTCGCCGTGGCTCCAGCACCGCACGAGGTCGTCGCGGTCCAGGTCGCTGCGCGCGACGTCGTGCGTAGCGACCTCGCGCACCAGGTCGGCGGCGGTCGGACCGCGGCCCCACAGGGCGCCCTCGCCCGACAGCGAGACCCGCTCGTTGCCCAGGGTCACCTTGGCCAGTCGCCAGCCGTCGTTCGCCGCGCCGATGAGGTGGTCCGCCGGGAGACGGACCTCGTCGAGGAAGACCTCGTTGAAGGCGTGGTCGCCCGTCATGTCCACGATGGGCACGATCGTCACGCCCGGCGCGCGCATCGGGCACACGAAGTAGCTCACGCCGTCCTGGGGGCGACCGTCGCGCGACGTGCGCGCCAGCAGGATCCCCCATTCGGCCAGGTGGGCGTAGCTGGTCCAGACCTTCTGGCCGGTGATGACCCACTCGTCGCCGTCGCGGCGCGCCGACGTCGCCAGGGCGGCCAGGTCGCTCCCGGCGTCGGGCTCGCTGAAGAGCTGGCACCAGAAGTCCTCGCCACTGAGCAGGCCGGGCAGCCAGCGGCGTTGCTGGTCCTCGGTGCCCGCGTAGAGGATGGTCGGCCCCGCCCAGCCGATGCCGATCGGGTTGATCGGGCGCGTGACGCCGGCTCGGCTCAGCTCGTCGTCGATGAGCAGCCGGTACGCGAGGTCGGCGCCGCGACCCCAGGGCGCGGGCCAGTGGGGTGCGACCAGCCCGGCCTCGGCCAGGTCGCGCCCGGTCGGGTGGGGGTGGGCGGCGAGCCACTGGCGGATCTCCAGGCGGCGCGGGTCGTCGGGATCGACCACGTCCTCGAGGGGGGCGACCGTCACCGGCGCCAGCAGGCCCCGACCCTCGGGGGCGTCCTCTCGTCTCGTCGTCATCGTCCCTCTTCGCTCGACGTCACCGTAGTCCCCGGGGCCGACACGGGCTAGCGCAGGGCCGCGTCGAGCGTGACGTCCACGCCGGTCAGCGCCTTGCTCACGGGGCACTGCTGCTTCGCGGCCTCGGCGACCTCGACGAAGGCCGCCTCATCGAGGCCCGAGACGCTCGCGCGCACCACCAGGTCCACGGTCGTGATGCGAAAGCCCCCGGCGGGGTCGGGGCGCAGCGTCACCGCCGCGTCGACGTCGAGTGACTCGGGGGTTCCCCCCGCGCGCGCGATCAGCGCGGACAGCTGCATGGCGTAGCAGGCGGAGTGCGCCGCCGCGAGCAGCTCCTCGGGGCTGGTCACGCCCTCGGCGTCCTCGGCGGTGCGCCGCGGGAAGGTGACGTCGTAGGCGCCCGCCCCGCTGCTGGCCAGGGTGACGTGTCCGGCCCCCTCCTGGAGCGTGCCGGTCCACATCGTGTGCGCGCGTCGCTGAGTCACGGGTCCTCCCTGGGTCGTCGGGCCCAGTGTAGGACGAGGCGACGAGAGTCGCGAGCGTGTCTAGTGAGCCCGTAGGCGGGCGACCACGTCGTCGACCACGTCGCTCGTCGTGGCCTCGCCGGCCAGGTCGAAGGTCCGCACGCCCTCGGCGGCCCCCTCGAGCGTGGCCGCGCGCAGTCGCTCGCCGGCGAGGTGGAACGCGGGCTCGCCGAGGTGGGTGGCGGCCTGGTTGAGCAGGGCGGCTTCGGCCAGCAGCATCGCCATGGGGTTGGCCACGTTCTTGCCCGCCAGGGTGGGGGCGGTGCCGTGGGGGGCCTCGGCCATGGCCACCTGGGGGTGGAGGTTCTCGTCGAGCGACAGCAGCACGGACTCCGCGCCGGCGATCGAGCCGAACATGGCGAGCACCAGGTCGCTCAGGCAGTCGCCGTCGCGGTTGAGCGAGGGGATCACCATCGTGCGCTCGTGAATGTCGGTGAGCAGCCCCGCGTAGGTGGCGTCGATGAGGGTCGGGTGGTAGGGGACGGCGGGGTGACGCGCCGCGGCGGCGTCCATCTCCTCCTTCAGCATTCCCTCGTAGGTCGGCGACACCGTCCACTTCGGTCCGCCGTAGACGATGCCCTCCTCCGCCTCGGCGGCCTGGAACGCGTACTCGGCCACGTCGCGGCAGACGCGCCGCTCGATGCGCTCGGTGCGCCAGGCACCCTCGGCGACGTCGCCCGGGGCGCCGTCGCGCCCCTCGGCGGCCCCGTAGGCGTCACCGACCGCCATGCGCACCACGATGATCGGTCGGTTCGTCGCCACGACGGGCGCCACGCCGGGGATCCGCCGGCCGGTGCGCACGATGACCGACCCCCCGATGCCCTCGCGTAGCAGTCGGTTGGGCGAGCCCACGCCCCCGATCTCGGGGGGTGTGACCGTGGCGGCCTTGAGCCCGAGACCGGCGGCGACCATCGCCGCCGCGGCCTCGCGCACGACCTCGTTGTCGGTGGCGCGCCGTCGCGCCAGGGAGAGGTCGTAGTGCACCAGCTCGAGCTCCACCCCGAGCAGTTCGGGGGTGAGGACGCGCAGCGCCTCGAGGAGAAGTTCCTGGCCGGTCTCGTCGCCGTCGCAGACGACGATGGTCGCTCGCGGAATGGTCATGGCCCAGTCTCGCACGCCGACGCCGGTGGCGGCGCTGTCTAGGGTGGGCCCATGCCCGCCACCGCGTCCGATCCTTCCCCGCTCGATCCCCACGACGCGTCGGCCGCGCTCGGGTATCTGTCGGCGGGCGAGGTCCTGGACGCGCTGGCGGCGGGCGATCTGACCTCTGAGCACCTGGTCGAGACGCTTACGGCACGGGTGGCGGCGCTCGACGACGCCGGGTCGCCCACCGCGCTGCGCGCGATCGCCGCCCTCGCCCCCGACGCCCTGGCGGTCGCGCGCGCGCGCGACGACGAGCGCCGGGCCGGTCACCGGCGCGGCGCCCTGCACGGCGTGCCGGTGGTGGTGAAGGACAACATCGAGGCGAGCGGGCTGCCCGCGACGGCGGGCTCGACGGCGCTGCGCGGGCGCCCGGCCCGCGACGCCGACCTGGTCACACGGTTGCGCGAGGCGGGGGCCATCGTGCTCGCCAGCACCAACCTGAGCCAGTGGGCGAACTTTCGCTCGGTGCGCTCGACCAGCGGCTACTCGGCGACCGGCGGGTTGGTCGCCAACCCCTGGGCCCTGGATCGCTCGGCTGGCGGCTCGTCGTCGGGCTCGGGTGCGGCGCTCGCGGCGGGCCTGGCGCCGCTGGCCGTGGGCACCGAGACCGACGGGTCGATCGTCTGTCCCGCGTCGCTCAACGGCGTGGTCGGCCTCAAGCCCACCGTGGGGGTCGTGCCGGCCACCCGCGTCGTGCCCATCAGCGCGAGCCAGGACAGTCCGGGACCGATGGGTCGCTGCGTGGACGACGTCGCGCGACTGTTCGCCGTCCTCGGCGCCCGAGTGGCGCCGGGAGCGTCGGGGCCGCTGACCTACGTGGTGGCGGCCAACTGGCGCACCGAGCACCCGGCGACGGACGCGCTGTTCGATCACCTGGTGGCGACGCTGCGCGAGAGCGGCGCGGACGTGCGCGAGCGCGATCTCGCGGTGCCCGGCGAGCAGGAGGAGAGCGACGAGCTGACCGTGCTGCGCTGCGAGATCGCCGACGACCTGACGGCGTACCTGCGCGATCGACCCGGGGCGGGGGTGTCCTCGCTGGCCGAGGTCGTCGACTACGAGGATCGCGAGGCCGCGCGCGAGCAGCGCTACTTCGGCCACGACCACTTCCTCGCGGCCCTGGCCAGCGGGGGCCGCGCCGGTGAGGCCTACGCCCCGGCGCGTCGGCGCAACCTCGACTGGGCGATCACGACCTGCCTGGAGCCGGCGCTGGACGGCGCCCACGTGGTGCTGGCCCCGGCCTACGGCCCGGCGTGGAAGAGCGATCTGGTGGTGGGCGGACACCCGGGGCCGGCGAGCGTGGCCACGATGGCGCCGGCGATCGCCGGCTGGCCGATCGCCAGCGTGCCCCTGGGGCTGGTCCATGGCCTGCCGGTGGGGGTGGCGGTGCTGGGACGCGCGCACGACGAGTGGACGGTGCTCGCGGCGGCGCGGGCCCTGGAGGTGCTCATCGGGCCGCTCGGGCGGCCCGCCTGGCTCCCTCCCCAGCGCGGCTAGTCCGCCACCGTGGCAGACTCGAAGCTATGACGGGTCGTCCCCTCCGGTGGGCTCCGGCACCGGGTGAGCAGCCGGGCCGGACGTGATCCCCCTGCTCAGCACGGCGGCCATGCGCGAGGCCGACGCGCGCGCGACCGCGGTGCGCGGGACCGACGCGCTGGTGCGCGCCGCCGGCACCGCGGTGGGCCAGGAGGCGCGCCGGATGCTGGGGCGCTGCTACGGCGTCCGGGTGGCGGTGGTGGCGGGACCGGGGCTCAACGGTGGTGACGGTCGTGTGGCGGCCGGCTGGCTGCGCGCGCGCGGCGCGCGCGTGGACGTCATCGAGGCGCGCGACGCGCCGGCGACGCTCGCGGGCTACGACCTCGTGATCGACGCGGCGTTCGGCCTGGGCTGCTCGCGGCCCTACGTGGCCCCGGCGCTCAGCCCCGCGACGCGCGTGCTCGCCGTGGACCTGCCCTCGGGGGTGGACGCCGACACGGGCGCGCTGCTGGGCTCGCCGCCGCGCGCCGACGTCACGCTGGCGCTGGGGGCGGTGAAGTTCGCCCACGTCACGGGTCCCGCGGCGCACCTGGTCGGCGAGCTGCGCTACGCGTCGCTCGGCATCGTGGCGCCGGATGACGACCTCGTGACCGACGGGGTGATGGAGGACGCCGATCTCGACGGCGTCGTGCGCACCGCACCCGACGACCACAAGTGGCGCCACGCGCTGCAGATCTACGCCGGGTCGGCGATGATGCCCGGCGCCGGGGCGCTGGTGGTGCTCGGCGCCCTGGCCGGTGGCGCGTCGATGGTGCGCGTGGCGGCGCGCGACGGTACGGCGGGGGACGTGGCGCGCGAGGCGGTGCGCGTCAGCGCCGGGCCGGTCGACCCGCGCTGTCGCGCGGTGGTGGCGGGCCCGGGCCTGGGCGAGGGCGTGGCGTCGTGGCTGGGCCCGTGGCTCCAGGCCGCGCCGTCCCCGGTGGTGCTCGACGCGGACGCCCTGGTGGGCGAGCTGGTGGCGCGAGCGAGGGCTGCGGCCCACCCGTGGATCGTGACGCCCCACGACGGGGAGTACGCGCGGCTGGCCGGTGCGCCCGCGGGCGACGACCGAGTGGGGGCGGCGCGCGCGCTGGCGCGCGAGAGCGGCTGCGTCGTGCTGTTGAAGGGCCCCACGACGGTCGTGGCCGAGCCCGGCGGGCGCGTGCGCGTGGTGCGCGCGGGCACCGTGGCGCTCGCCACGGCCGGTTCGGGGGACGTGCTCAGCGGGCTGATCGGCGCGACGCTCGCCCGCGGCCACGACGCCCTGTCCGCCGCCGCCCTGTCGGCGCACCTCCACGGACGCGCCGGCGCGCGCCTGGCGGTCTACGCCGGCGCGTCGCGCCTGGCCCCCGCGATCACCGCGGTGCTCGAGGACCGCGGCGTCACGAGCGCGACGGACGGCGCGCCAGGACGCCGGCGCTGATCAGCGACACGGCCGCCCCGGCGGCGGCGTAGAGGGCCAGGACGGCGAGGTCGCCGCTGGCGCCGCGACCGGCGAAGTAGACGAGTCGGCGCACCGCGTCGACGCCGGCACCGTTGGGCAGGGCGCCACCGAGGGCTCGCCAGAAGGGGGGCAGGAGGGCGGACTGGTAGGCGCCGCCGGCGCTGGGGTTGCCCAGGACCACGAAGAGCGCCACCGCGAGCCCGATGCCGACCACGCCGGCCAGGGTCTGCAACGCCACGGTGACGGCGGCCGCGGCGGCGACGACCAGGGTGCCCAGCCCCCACAGGGCCAGCGTGTGGCCGGTGAGCGCGCCGAGGACCGGGCCGACCACGATCGCCCCGCCGAGACCCGAGACCCCGGCGTAGAGCGCCAGCGCGAGCAGGCGGATGAGGGCTCGGTGCTCGTTGGCGGGCCGCGAGCCCCGCGCGACGCCGAGCAGCGCGGCCGCGAGGTAGCCGCCGACCAGCCAGCCGACCACGAGGTAGAAGCCCGTGAGCCCGCGGGCGTCACCCTGCTGCAGGGGCACGGCGTCGATGACGGCGACGCGCCGGTGCGCGGCGTCCTCCACGCGGGTGACGACCGCGGTGAGGCTCTCGGCGACGGCGACGCCGCCGCCGGAGGCCACCGTGAGCCGATCGGTCCTCGCGGGACCGAGCACGAGCGCGCCGCTGAGGCGGCCGTCGACCACCTCGTGACGCGCCTGGCTCGCACTCGACAGCGCGCGGGCGTCGAGCGGGTGGCCCGCTAGCGCGTCGAGCGAGCCCACCAGGGCCGGGGTGCGTGGGCCGGCGACCACGCCCAACGTCACGTCGTGGGGTCGCGGCGCGTGGAAGGCGCCGACGTAGCTGAGGATGAAGCCCAGCTGCAGAGCGAGCACGCCCGCCACCAGTGCCGCGGTGCGCCAGCTCACGGCGTCGCGCACCTCGAGACGAAAGCGGGCGAGACCCGTGGACGTAGCGGGCGAGCGGTGGTTCACGAGACCTCCTCGAGATACTTTAGATACATAAGTGTATCAGATACACCAATGTAGTCGATACATCGGTGTACTGTGTGATCGCCGCCCTCGTGGCCGTCGCGAAAGGAGCCGCCGTGGTGCCGACCACCCCTTCCCCGCCGCCCACGCCGCCGCCCACGCCGGCGAGCCAGCCGGGGGTGCGCGTCACCCGCCGACGGGCCCAGACCCGCCGACGGCTGCTCGACGCGGCGTTCGACGCCTTCGCCGAGCTCGGGGTCGGGCGCGTGCGCGTGGAGGACGTCTGCGAGCGGGCTCGCTACACCCGCGGGGCGTTCTACTCGAACTTCGACTCGCTCGACGATCTGTTCTTCGCCCTCTACCAGGAGCGCGCCGCGGCGATCACCGAGCAGGTGACCACGGCGCTGGCGCGCGAGGAGCGAACCGCGCGCCGCGACCTGGTGGCGCGCGTGGTGGCGGCGTTGTCCTTCGATCGCTCGTGGTCGCTCGTCGTCGCCGAGTTCACCCTCTACGCCGCACGTCGTCCCGCGCTGAGCGCACAACTGGCCGAGCGGCGCGACGTGGTCCAGATCGCGCTCGCCCGGGTCGTCGACGACGCGGTCGATCGGGGCCACCTTCCCGCGTCGATGCGCAGTGCCGACGGGTTCGCCGCGGCGATCCTGACGATCTATCACGGCGTGAGCGGGGAGATGCTGATCCACGGGGACGAGGCGCGCGCTCGCGCGTGGCTGGCCGATCTGCTCACCGCACTGGTCAACTCTCCCCGGGCGTGACCGCGGGGTCGTGGGGGCTGGCGACGGCGATCAGGCCGGCGTGGTGAAGGAGGTGCCCGCGGCCAGGCGCTCGCGACCCCCCGCGCCCAGGCGCCAGGCGCTCTGGCGACCCCGCACGACCCACTCGTGCGGCCCGCCGACGATGGCGGTCTCCTCGTCGATGCCGAGCAGGGTCACGTTGGCGTCGGCGGGCGTGAGGAATCGGGTCGCGACGTCGGGCATCCGGGCCGCGAACGCGTCGAAGTGGGGGATCACCCGCAGGTGCGCCAGCAGTCCGAGGCCGGGGGTGGCGCCCTGGCGCGGGTGGCGCAGGGAGGGCACCCACGAGGTCAGAGCCATGGCGCCGGCGCTGCAGCCCGCGAGCGCGGACCCCGAGCGCCACGCGTCGACGATGGCGGCCCACACCGGCGTGTCGCGCAGGGTGTCGGCCAGGTAGGCCGGGTGGCCCCCCGAGAGGTAGATGAGGCCCGCGCCGGCCACCAGCGACGCCCACCGATCGTCGTGGGCGTCTTCGCGGGTCGCGACGTCCAGGATGATCGGCTCCACGCCGAGGCGGCGGGCCTGCTCCTCGCCGAGGCGGTGCCAACGCGCGACGACGTCGGGCCCGTCGGGCACGGCGGCCGTGGCCAGTTGCACGTAGCGGGCGGGTCGACCCGCGAGCAGGTCGGCGTCGACGTCGGCCATGACGGGCAGGTACTCGCCCGAGCCGACCAGCGCCAGTGGCCCGCCGGCGGGTTCGTCGCGCATGGTGCTCACCCTAGACACCGGGCTCGCGGTGTCGCGCGCGCGGTCCCCAGGGGATGAGCGGCAGCGCGGCGAGCGCGAGGACCAACAGCACCTGGCCGACGATCCACCAGGGCGAGGACCAGACTCGGGTCAGCGAGTCGCCGAGCTGGTGCTCCACCAGCACGGCGGTCGTGACGTAGATCGAGTACGTCACCAGGCGCCCGAGGAGGAAGGCTCCGCTCAGCGGCGCGAGCGGCAGCTCGACGAAGCCGGCGGCGCAGAACAGCTGGGCCGAGGGCAGCGGCGAGAGGACGAAGAGCGCGGCCAGCGCGGCCACGCCGGCGCGGCGCGCGGTGAGCCGCGCCGCCAGGTCGCGCAGGTTGGCGCGGTAGCGGGCGGAGAAGTGGTCGCGCGCGAGGCGTGCGCCGTGCGCCAGCAGCCATCGGCCGCTCGCCGCCGCGACGGCCCCGAGGCCGACGAGCGCGACCGGCTCCAGGTGCCAGCGCAGGCGCGCGTAGACCAGCACCGACCACGTGGGCGGGGCGAAGGCCGGCACGGCGTTGATGGCCAGAACCACCGCCACCAGGATCGCGTAGTGCACAGCCCCCAGTAGAGCACTCGCTCGCCGCCGGGGCCGCGGTGGCGAGGGTCGGGCTAGTGCAGGCTCTTGTAGCGGTCGAACCACTCGCGCACGAGAGCCAGGACCTCGTTGGCGCTGAGCGACGTCACGTCGCTGTCGATGGCGCCCAGGACCCGCTGGGCGACGGCGGGGTGCTTGCGCTCGAGGTACTGCACGAAGCGCAGCATCTCGTCGGCCTTGCCCTTGCCGTGGCCGATCAGCACGACGGCCGACGCGTCGTCCAGGGCGCCCACGATCGACTCGTAGTAGGCGCTGGTGTCGTGGTCGACCTCGTGGCCGTGGTGACGCTGGACGCCGCGGATGTGGTGGTGGCGCTCCATCTCGGAGGGCGCGTGGATCGACTCGGGCCGGGTGTCGGGCTCCACGCCGGTGGTCCACACGCGGGCCTCGTCGTGGGTCATCGCCACCGCCATCAGTCCCCCGTCGGTTCCACTCATCGTGATCCCTTCCCGCCGCGCCCGTCGCGGCGTGCGTCGCGCACCTCCACGCTAGGGGTCGCGGGGGTGGGGACTCCGTGTCGCGGGGGGGTCTTTGGTCACTCCTCGCGAGTGGCGCGCGTCACGCTGTCGGCCAGGGCGCGCGCCGACACGAACACCGAGGGGTCACGCCGCGCGGTGGCGATCGCCATGGCGCCGTCGTAGCAGATCACCAGCTGGCGCACGCCCGGAGCGTCCCGGTCGACGCCGAGCGCGTCGGCGAAGAACCGCTCGAGGCGCTGGTAGAAGCGATCGATCACCGCGCGCGCCGGCGAGTCGGCCGACACCTCGACGGCGGCGTTGGCGAACGCGCAGCCGCGAAGCGTCCCGCGACGCGCGGCGCCCTCGAGGCGCTCAAGGAAGGCGTCGACGCGCCGTGGCGCGGGGTGCGCCGCGTCGAGGTCGTCAAGCAGGCGCGCGACCTGCGCCAGGCGCCGCTCGAGGTAGGCCGCGACCAGCTCGTCCTTGCCGGTGAAGTTGTTGTAGAGACTGGCCTTGGCCACCCCGGCTCGCGCGATGACGCGGTCGATGCCGGTGGCGTTGATGCCGTCGCGGTAGAACAGCGTGGACGCGGCGTCCACTAGGCGCTCGCGCGCGCTTGGTCGGGTCGCCATACCCCGCACTATAGTAGACAGATCTGTACAGATTGAGGGCACCGCGCGCGACCCGTGAGAGGCGCCGCGAGGACGAGAGCGAGGAGACACGCATGACGACCACCACCGCCACCCCCCTGATCGTGATCGGGGCGAACTGGTGCCCCGACTGTCGGCGGGCCAAGACCTTCCTCGGCGAGCAGCGCGTGCCCTACGAGTGGATCGACCTCGAGACCCATCCGGAGTACGTCGAGCGGGTCGAGGAGCTGAACGGCGGCAGCCGGGTCATCCCGACCATCATCTTCCCCGACGGGTCGCACCTGGCCGAGCCGGGCAACGACGAGCTGGCCGACAAGCTCGGGCTGGCCCGTCACGCGTCGTCGCCCAGCTACGACGTCATCGTGGTGGGCGGCGGACCCACCGGTCTCACCGCGGCGATCTACGCCGCGCGCGAGAACGAGTCGGTCCTGATCATCGAGAAGTCGGCGGTGGGCGGCCAGGCGGGCGTCACCGAGCGGCTCGACAACTACCCGGGCTTCCCCGACGGCGTGGCCGGACACGAGCTCGCCGACCGCATGCGCCGCCAGGCCGAGCGCTACGGCGTCGAGATCCTCCAGGCGGTCGGCGTCACCGCGCTGGCGACCGAGGACGAGGCGTGGACGTCGGTGACGACGTCCACGGGCGCGCGCTACCGGGCCCACGCGGTGCTGGTGGCCACCGGGTCGCTCTATCGGCGCACCGGCGCGCAGGGCGAGGCCGACCTGATCGGCGCGGGCATCCACTTCTGTGCGACCTGCGACGGGCCGTTCTACCGCGGCGCCGACGAGCTGGTCGTGATCGGCGGCGGCAACAGCGGTCTGGAGGAGGGACTGTTCCTCACCCAGTTCGCTCACCACGTGAGCGTGGTCGAGTACGCCGACTCGCTCAGCGCCAGCCGGATGGTCCAGGACAAGGTGGCCCAGGACCCGGCGATGTCCGTGCTCACCTCGACGGCGGTCGTGGCCTTCGAGAAGGGGGCGGGCGGCAAGCTGACGGGCGTGGTGCTCGAGGACCGTCAAACCGGCGAGCGGCGCACGCACCCCGCCCAGGGGGCCTTCGTCTTCATTGGCCTGGATCCCAACACCGACTTCCTGCGCGGGGCGCTGACGCTGGACGAGGACGGCTTCGTTCTCACCGACGAGCAGTTCCGCACCTCGATGCCCGGCGTGTACGCCGCGGGCGACGTGCGACGGGGCTCGACCAAGCAGTTGGCGTCGGCGGTCGGCGAGGGGGCGGCCGTGGCACTGGCGATGCGCTACCACCTGGAGCGGGTGGGCGCCGGGCGCTAGTCGGCCAGCGCCGCGGCGATGATGGCGCCGACCTGGTCGAGCTCGATGAGGAAGCCGTCGTGGCCGGCGGGCGAGGTGATGACGCGCACCGGTCCGGTGCGCGCGACGAGCCGCGCCAGCTCCTCCTGGAGCTCGCGCGGGTAGAGCCGGTCCGTGGAGACGCCCCCGACCGTCAGCGGCACGCGCACGCCCTTCAGCGCGGCCACGACGCCCCCGCGTCCGCGCCCGACGTCGTGGTGGTTCATGGCCTCGCTCAGCACCACGTAGCTGTTGGCGTCGAAGCGCGCCGCCAGCTTCTCGCCCTGGTAGCGCAGGTAGGACTCGATGGCGTAGCGGCCACCGTCGAGGACCGCGCGATCGTCCTGGGGCTCGCGGCCGAAGCGCTCCTCGAACTCGGTCCAAGTGCGGTAGCTGAACTGGCCGATGCCGCGCGCGATCGCCAGGCCCACCCGCGGGGCCGGGCCCTCGTAGTAGTCACCGCCGGCGAAGTGCGGATCGGCCTGGATCGCGCGTACCTGGAGGGAGCAGAGGGCGATCTGGTCGGCGGTCCCCGCGGCTCCCGCCGCCAGGACCACGGCGCGCGCCACGCGATCGGGGTAGCCGAGCGCCCACTCCAGCGCGCGCATCGCCCCCATGGAACCGCCCACCACCGCGGCGAAGCGCGCGACGCCGAGGTGGTCGGCGAGGGCCGTCTCGACCGCGACCTGGTCGCGGATGGTCACTACGGGGAAGCGCGAGCCGTAGGGCTGGCCGTCGGGGGAGAGGCTGGAGGGGCCGGTGGTGCCCTGGCAGCCCCCGAGCACGTTGGGGCACACCACGAAGTAGCGGTCGGTGTCGAGGGCGCGGCCAGGTCCGATCAGTCCGTCCCACCATCCGGGCGCGGGGTGGCCGGGACCGGCTGGTCCAGCCGCGTGCGAGTCGCCGGTCAGCGCGTGCAGTACCAGCACCGCGTTGCTGGCGCGCGCGTCGAGCCGGCCCCACGTCTCGTAGGCGATCGTCACCGACGCCAGGTGTCCGCCCCCCTCCAGGTCCACGCCGCGCCCGCCGTGGTCGAACGTCACGAACTGGCGCCGCCCCGGCTCGTCGCCGACGCGCCAGAAGGTGGGGTCGCTCACGCCACGCGCGCGGCCGCGAATCCCGTCTCGAGGTCGGCCAGGATGTCGTCGATCGACTCGACGCCGATGGAGAGGCGGATGAGGTCGGGCGTCACCCCCGAGGTCGTGCGCTCCTCGTCGCTCAACTGGGAGTGGGTGGTCGACGCCGGGTGGATGGCGAGGCTGCGCACGTCACCGACGTTCGCGAGGTGGCTGAACAGCTCGAGCCCCTCGATGAAGCGACGGCCCGCCGGAGCGCCGCCGCGGATGCCGAAGGAGATGATCGCCCCGGCGCCGCGCGGCAGGTAGCGCCGCTGGCGCTCGTGCCACGGGCTCGAGCCCAGGCCGGCGTAGGCGACCCACTCGACGTCGTCGCGCGACTCGAGCCACTCGGCCACGGCGGTGGCGTTGGCCACGTGGCGCTCCATGCGCAGGCTGAGGGTCTCGAGGCCCTGGAGCAGCAGGAAGGCGTTGAAGGGCGACAGGGCCGGTCCGGTGTCGCGCAGGTACTGCAGGCGCGCCTTGAGCACGAAGCGCGCGGCGAAGAGCGGCGCGGGCAGCTGGGCGAAGACCAGCCCGTGGTAAGAGGGGTCGGGATCGGTGAAGCCCGCGAAGCGACCGCTCGACTCGTAGTCGAAGGAGCCGCCGTCCACGATCACCCCGGCGATCGAGGTGCCGTGGCCCCCCAGGAACTTGGTGGCCGAGTGGATCACGATGTCCGCGCCGTGCTCGAGCGGGCGCGCGAGGAACGGGGTGGCGAGGGTGTTGTCCACGACGAGGGGGACGCCGTGGCGGTGCGCCACCGCGGCGACCCCCTCGAGGTCCAGGACGTCGCCCTTGGGGTTGCCGAGGGTCTCGCCGTAGAAGGCGCGGGTGGTGGGGCGCACCGCGGCCGCCCAGGCGTCGAGGTCGTCGGGGTCCTCGACGAAGGTGGTCTGGATGCCGAGCTTGGGCAGGGTGTGGCGCAGCAGGTTGTACGAGCCGCCGTAGAGCGACGCGGCCGCCACGACGTGGCCGCCGCCCTCGGCCAGGTTCAGCAGGGTCACGGTCTCCGCGGCCTGACCCGAGGCCACGGCCAGCGCGGCCACCCCACCCTCCAGAGACGCGACCCGCTCCTCGACCACGGCCTGCGTGGGGTTCATGATGCGCGTGTAGATGTTGCCGGGCTCGCTCAGGTCGAAGAGCGCCGCCGCGTGATCGGTGTCGCGAAAGACGAAGCTGGTGGTCTGGTAGATCGGCGTCGCGCGCGCGCCGGTGGTCGGGTCGGGCGCGGCTCCCGCGTGCACCTGTCGCGTCTCGAATCCCCACTCGGCCATCGCCACCTCCGTCGTCGTCGTGGGCCCCGGGCCCCGTCTCGCCATAGTAGATAAATATGATGGAACTAGTCAACTATTCAGCGCGCACCCGCACGGTGCCGTCGGCCGCCGTCGGTGGGCGTGGTCCGTCACCGTAGCGCACGGTGGCGCTCGTCACTCCAGCAGCGAGAGCCAGCGCTCCTCGGCGTCGCGCAGTTGACGCGTCACCTCGTCGAGCTCGCGACCGAGACGCGACTGCTCGACGTGGTCGTTGGCGCCTAGGACGCGCTCGTTGAGCGTGCGGCGTCGTCGCTCGAGGCTCGTCATCGCCTTCTCGGCCTCGCGCAGGGCGCGACCGTGCGGCATCGCCGGACCCTCGTCGCGGGGCTCGTCGGGCCGTGGCGACGCGGAGGCGGATCGGGAGATCCAGCCGTCGACGCCGCCGGGGACCTCGGCCACGGTCCCGTCGCGCACCTCGATCAGCCGGTCGACCGTGCGGCGCAGGAACGTGCGGTCGTGCGAGGCGACCACCAGCGTGCCCGGCCAGCGTCCGAGGAAGTCCTCCAGCAGTCGGATCGTCTCGAGGTCGAGGTCGTTGGTGGGCTCGTCGAGGAACAGCACGTTGGGGCGCCGCGCGAGCGTCACCAGCAGGTGCAGACGGCGCCGCTCGCCACCCGAGAGCTCACTGACGCGGGCCAGGGGCAGGGCTCCCGTGAACCAGAACCGTCGCATCAGGGCGACGTCCTCGGGCGATCCCGGCACGCCGAGCGGGCCGGCCACGAGTTCCTGGACCGTGGCGCGCTCGTCGAGGCCTCCGCCCAACTGCTCGAGGGTGGCGACGACCACCGTGGGACCGTGCTTGACCGTGCCCGCCGTGGGAGTGAGCCGCCCGGCCAGCAGGTCGAGCAGCGTGGTCTTGCCGGCGCCGTTGGGTCCGACCACCCCGAGGCGCTCGCCGGGACCCAGTTCCAGGGTCACGTCGCCCAGGAGCGTCCGTTCGTCGTAGGCGACACGGACGTGGTGGGCTCGGATCACGCTGGTGCCCAGGCGCGGGGTCGCGATGGTGAAGTCCGCAGCCCCCTCGCGCGCGGCCGGGGCCGGGCCGGTGGCCAGGAGCCGTTGGGCGGCGTCAACGCGCGCGTGTGGCTTGGTGGAGCGCGCTCGTGCGCCGCGGCGCAGCCAGGCGAGTTCGGTGCGCGCCAGGTTACGCCGCACCTGCTCGGTGGAGGCCTCGAGCGCCTCGCGCCGCGCCTGGGCGTCGAGGAGGTTCTCGTAGCCGCCGGCGTGTAGGTACGTGACGCCGCGGTCGATCTCGACCATGCGAGTGGTGACCCGGTCCAGCAGGGTGCGGTCGTGGCTCACCAGGACGACGCCACCGCGAAAGCTCAGGATCTGCTCTTCCAGCCACGCGATCGCGTCGAGGTCGAGGTGGTTGGTCGGCTCGTCGAGTACGAGCAGGTCCGCGGTCTGGGTCACGACGCGTGCGAGAGCGACGCGCTTGCGCTGCCCGCCCGACAGCGTGGCGGCGTCCTGATCCGCCAGAGACGCCATGGCCAGTCGATCGAGCACCGCGTCGCCCTCCCACGAGGCGCCCAGCGCCTGGCGTACCGTGCCGGCGGGCAGTGTCGGATCCTGGGTCAGGGCGGCGATGCGCACGTCACGACCGCGACGCACCTCGCCCGTGTCGGGTTGCAGCGTTCCGGCGACGATGGACAGCAGCGCCGTCTTGCCGGCACCGTTGATGCCGACCACACCGACGCGGTCGCCGGTGGCGACCGCGAGGGAGAGGGAGTCGAGGACGGGTCGTTCGGCGCCGTGCAGGGTTACCCGCTGGAGGTCGACGAGGATGCTCACGCGCCACTCAGGCTAGTGACGCCTCGCTCGCCGTCGGACGACGACTCGTGGGCCAGGTGGACGAAGGCTCGCGCGGCGGGGGTCAGCGGTCCTGGGCGGTGCACCAGGGTGAGTTCGCGGTAGACGGGTGGCGACAGCGACGACACGGCGCAGCCCAGGAGCGCCGCGTGCTCGGCCAGGGGGCGCGGCAGTAGTCCGGTGCCCGCACCGGCCAGGATCAGCGGTAGCAGCGCCTCTCGCTGACTGGCCTCCACTCCTACGCGGGCGGCGACGCCGACCGAGGCGAGGGCGTCGTCGAGCAGGCGTCGTGACGACGTCCCGCGCGGCGGGGCCACGAAGGATCTCGCGCTGATGTCCTCGAGGGTCAGCGTGGCGTCGGTGGGCGAGCCCGGGGGCGAGACCACGAGGAAGTCCTGGCGACCCATGGTCAGCGTGGTCAGGTCCGCGGTCGTGACGTCGTCGACGATCCCGATCTCCGCTCGACCGCCGCGTACGAGGTCGAGGAGCTCCTCGGTGTCCTCGGGTGCGGCCAGGGTCACGAGGAGACCGGGGTGGGACAGGTGAAACCGCCCCACCAGCGGGGCCAGGGGTGCGGCGGCCAGTGTCGGCAGGCAGGCGAGGTCCAGACGCCCCTCCTCGAGGCCGGCTACGGCGCGCACCGCCGCGCGGCTGAGTTCGACGTCGGCGCGCAGCCGACGGGCTGGTCCCACCAGCGCACCGCCGGCGGGGGTGAGGCGGATCTGGCGGCCGATGCGGTGGAACAGGGGAGTGCCGAGTTCACGCTCGAGTTCACGGATGGCCTGGGAGACCGCGGGCTGGGAACAGCCGATCACGTCGGCGGCCGCGGTGAAGCTGCCCTGGTCGATGACCTCGAGGAAGATCGAGAGGCGGCGAAAGTCCATAAGTTCTGCTTATCTTATTCCTCGTATTCGCGTATTGGACTAGGGAAAAGAGCACTCCCTACGATGGCGCGGTGAAGGGCGCGACGACGAGACGACGGCGAGCGCGTCACGTCGCGTCATCACCGGTGCGGGCCCGTCGCCGCGTCGTCGTGGTGGTAGTTCTCTCCCTGGTCGTGACGGGTATCGTCGTCGTGGTGCGCCCGCTGGCTCGTCCCGCGCGCCCCCCGGCGCTGCGCGTGCTCGCAACGTGGCCGCGCGCCGGAGCGGCCAACGTCGGGTGGGCGACGTCGATTCGCGTGCAGCTGAATGAGCCTCTGGCGAGCGCGGCGCAGTTGCCGCGGCTGACGCCGCCGGTTCCCGGGCGCTGGACGTGGCGCTCGGCCACGACGGTGGTGTTCCGCCCGCGTGGCTTCCTGTCGCCGGGTTCGAGCTACGAGGTGGTGATCCCGGTGGCGCCGCGCGGGGCCCCGCCCCGCGCCCGCACGACCAGCCTGCGCTTCACGGTGGCACTCCCGTCGGTCACTCGCCTGCAGCAGTTGCTGGCCGAGCTGGGCTACCTCCCGGTGACCTTCGCCCCCGCGGGTGCGTCGGCCGCCGACGCGCTGACCAGCGAGCCGACGGTGGCGTCGGCCATCTCGCCCTCGCCCCAGCTAGGAGCCTTCGGCTGGCGCTATCGCGCGACGCCGCCGGAACTGCGCACCCTCTTTCGGGCGGGCTACTGGAGCGCACTGGATCAGGGCGCGGTGATGACGTTCGAAGCCGACCACGGCCTCCCCGTCAACGGCGTGCCGGAGGCCGACGTGTGGTCCGCCCTGCGCGAGGCGGTGGCGGAGCGCCAGCGTGACCCGCGTCCCTTCACCTACCTGGTGGCGTCCGAGGCTCGGCCCGAGCGCCTGGACGTGTGGCGCGCCGGGCGCGTGATCGTGACCACCCTGGTCAACACCGGTGCGCCCGGCGCGGCGACGCCGCTCGGCACGTGGCCGGTGCGCCTGCGCTTTCTCTCGGCGACGATGCGCGGCACCGACCCCAATGGCACCCGCTACGTTGATCCCGGCGTGCCCGACGTCGCCTACTTCGACGGTTCTCTCGCCGTGCACGGCTTCCCTCGTGCGGCCTACGGGTTTCCCCAGAGCAACGGGTGCGTCGAGGTGCCGTTGGCGATGGCCGCCACCGTGTATCGCTACGACCCCATCGGCACGCCGGTGACGGTGACGTCGAGGGCGCTGGCGTCGTGACGGATCGCCACGCCGCGCACGGTGCGACCCTGACGTCGATGATCAGCGCGGACGTGCGCGACCGCCCACGTGAAAGGAACCGACACACCAATGGCTGAGCACGCCTCCACCTCGCTGATCTCTCGCCGCCGCGCCCTCGTGGTGGGGGTGGTGGCGCTCCTCCTCGTGGTCTGGGTGGCCGCCGCGCTCGGACGCCCGGGGCCCCGGCCGGGGCTCGTGCCGGTGATCGCGAGTACGTGGGTGCAGCCCGGTACGCCCTTCAACGTGGACCCTCGCGGTGGCGTCGAGGAGGCGGTGGCCGTGAGCGGTCTCGGGACCGTGGCCGCGACGAACAACCAGACGCCCACGCCGATCGCGAGTCTGACCAAGATCATGTCGGCGTTGGTCATCCTGCACGACCACCCGCTCACACTGGGCGAGAGCGGCCCCTCGATCGTCATCACGCCCGCCGACGTCGCACAGTACCGGCTGGAGAAGGCGCGCGGCGACTCGGTCGTCGCGGTACGCGCCGGGGAGACCATCAGCGAACTACAGGCCCTGGAAATGGTGCTCATCCCCTCGGGCGACAACATCATGCAGATCCTGGCTACGTGGGACGCGGGAACCAGCCAGGCCTTCGTGGCTCAGATGAACGCCCTGGCGCACGCGCTCGGGATGCGTCACACCACCTACGCGGGCACCAGCGGCGTCGACCCCGCCACCCTCTCCACGGCCAACGACCAGTTGCGCCTGGCGCAGGTGGCCATGAGCAATCCGGTGTTCGCCGGGATCGTCGCGATGCCCCAGGCCACCTTCCCCGTCGCTGGCGTGGTCTACAACGTCAACGCCGATCTGGGCACGGACGGCATCGACGGCGTGAAGACGGGGTGGCTGCCCCAGAGCGGGGGCTGCCTGGTGGTGAGCGCCCACGACCGCGTCGGGTCGGCTCGCGTCACGCTGCTCGGCGTGATCCTCGGGACCCAGGGGGTGACGCCCATCCCCACGGCGCTGCGCGACGGCCGCCACCTCATCGCCACGCTCGAGCAGAGCGTGCGCCAGGTCGAGCTCGCCGCGGGGTCCACGGTGGCCCACTACCAGGCGGCCAACGGCCAGGTGGTACCCGTCGTCACGGCCACCGCACTGCACCTCGTGGCGCTGGGCGCCTCCGCGGTGCGCGTGACGCTGGGTCCGCGCGGATCGGTGCCCGCGCAACTCGCCGCCGGCAGCACGATCGGCAGTGTCGCCCTGTCCCTCGGCGACCAGCGCGTGAGCAGCGTGGTGCGCACGACGTCGGCCATCAGCGGGTCTTCATTGGCGTGGCGCTTTCTGCACTGGTAGCCGCGGGCTCGCGCGGCTACGCGCCGAAGGAGTCGGGCATCTGCACCGCGACGACCTCGGCGCGTGCGGTGAGCACCCCGTCGACCTGGACGGTGGAGTCGACGACGACCTTGCGCCCCGCGATCTCGCGAACGTGGCCGCGCACCACTAGCGCCGGGCCCAGTGGAGTGGGCTTGAGGTAGGTCACGAGCAGCGACCCGGTGACGAAGCGAAAGGGGGGCGTACTGTCCATCGGGCGTCCCTCGAGGCGGTACATGGCGGCGGCGGCGGTACCCGTGCTGTGGCAGTCGACCACCGAGGCGAGCAGCCCGCCGTAGACGAAGCCCGGGATCGCGGTGTGGAACGGTTGGGGCGTGAAGCGGGTCAGGCTGTCCTCGCCCTCCCACGTGGTGCGGATGTGGTAGCCGTGCTCGTTCAGCCGTCCGCACCCGTAGCAGTGCGCGAGGTGCTCGGGGTAGTAGTCCTGAAAGGCCGTCACGCGTCTCCCTCGACCAGGCTCATCGTAGTGACGCCCGGGCCCCGGTCGGCGCGAGTGGTGACGGGGATCGGTGGCGAGGTCGGTGCTTAGATGGATCATGGTCGTCGATGCCGCGCGGGCCGCAGGGGGGCGGTCCGCGCGGCGTCGGCGCGTCGAGCGTTGAGCGACCTCGCGCCACCGACGCCCTCGCGCGGTGAGCGGGCGCGTCGGTGGTGGTCGCTGTACCGCGAGACGACCGCCCGGCTTGCGACGAATCGGGTGAACGTCGCCGCCGGGGCGTTCGCCTACCGGTGGTTCCTCGCGATCTTCCCGATCGTCATCGCCCTGCTGGGGCTGGCGAGTCTGATCGCGGTGCCGCGCCGCGTGGTCGTGCGTCTGGTCGCCGGGGCCTCCGCGTCACTGCCCGCGGGCGCCGCCCGGGTTCTGACCGCGGCTCTGACCCACGCGAGCAGCCACCCGACGGCGGACCTCTGGACGACGGTGGTCGCGTGCGCGGTGGCCCTGTGGAGCGCGACGTCGGGGATGGTGATGCTCGAGGAGGGGCTCGACATGGCCTTCGGGCTTCCGGCCGATCGCACCTTCCTTCAGAAGCGCGTGGTGGCGCTGCCGCTCCTGGCGGCGGCGACGGTGCTGGGCGGGGGCGCGTCGGCCCTCGTGATCGTCGGTCCGGCGCTGGGGTCGCTGGTGCGTCGCGCGATGCCGATCGGGGGCGGGGCCTTCGCGGTGGGCTGGACGGCGCTGCGCTGGGTGATCGCCCTGGGACTGATCAACGTGCTGCTGTCGCTGGTCTACTCCCTGGCGCCCCACCGTCCGCGCCTACGGTGGCGTTGGACCAGCGCGGGCACGGTCGTGGCAACCGCGCTGTGGGCGCTGGTGTCGCTCGGCTTCTCGCTGTACACCTCCACCGTGGGCTCGTACGGGCGCACCTACGGCGCGTTCGCGGGCGTCGCCATCCTGATCTTCTGGCTCTACCTGACCGGCCTGGCCATCCTCCTGGGGGGCGAGATCGACGCCGCGATCGAGCGTCGCCGTCGCACGTGATGAGGGCGACGGGTGAGACCAGGGCGGCGTCAGCGCGAGGCGATCTCGTCGACGTCGTCGACGAGGCGTGAGATGTGGCGCGTCGCCAGGCGGCGGGCGAGCGGACCGGCGGTCCACTGCTCGCCCAGGTACAGCGACGCCTGGACCACGAGGGCGCCGACGAGGGTGCCGACCACGGCTAGCGTCAGTTGTCCGGCGCGCAGCAACTCGGTCATCACCAGAATCGAGATCACGTAGGCGATCGAGCCGCGCGTGACGCTGCGTAGGAACTGCGAGGTGGCCGACGCCCCGAGTTCGCGGTGGGTGACGACGGCCATGACCAGGCTCAGCGCGGGCAGCGCCGCGACGAGGCCGGCGAGCTGGGGACCCATCCAGCCCGCGAACGTGACGACGAGGAGCGTGAAGAGGGTGACCAGGGCGACGCGCAGGCCGACGCGGTAGCGGCCTTCGGCGACTGGCGTGGCGTCGAGGGTGGGCCACGCGCGCAGGGCCAGCACGCAGCTCACGACGCCGAGGAGTGCCGCCACCGGGGCCGAGGGGTGCAGCGCCCGGGTGAAGAGCGCGACGACCGCGAAGACGGCGACGGACCCCGTCGCGGCCGCGAGGGGCGAGAGGTGGCGCGCGAGTCGCGCGTAGCTCCAGATGAGGGCTACTTGGGCGCTGGACGCCGTCAGCAGCGCCGCCGACATCGATCCCGCGAAAGGGGTCCCGTGGCCCAGAGCGACGAGCCACAGCAGTGGCAGGGTCGTCAGCGGCAGTCCCACGATCAATCCGCTCACCGCGTGGCCGAAGCGCCGCTGGGCCATCGTGGCGGCGAGAATGACCAGGGGAGCGCTGACGAGACGTAGGACTAGGAGAAGCACATCACCAGAATATTCGGTAGTTGAGTTACAATGACGAGGATTAGTCGCACTCGACGTTCATATTGCATTGATTATCGAGGTCAAGTTGTTAGCGGACGTAGATTGGCAAGGTAAGAGACAGAGGGGGGTCTATGGATGAGATCGACCGCACGTTGTTGGTGGCGCTGATCGATGACGCGCGTCTCAGTTACCAGCAACTGGCGACGGAGGTGCACCTCAGCTCGAACAGCACGGCCGATCGGGTGCGGCGCCTGCGCGCGACCGGCGTGATCGCCGGGTACCACGCCGAGTTGAACCTGGCGGTCCTCGGGCGCTCGCTGCACTCGCTCACCGACGTGAAGTTGAAGGAGGCCGTGGACCGCCGGGACTTCGAGCGAGACCTTAGGGCCGTGGTGCAGGTACTGAGCGCGGTGCACACCACCGGGGAGTTCGACTACCAGTTGCGCATCGTCAGTGCGAGCACCGATGAGCTGCAGTCGGTGCTGGACATCCTGCGCCAGATCGGCGCGAGAGACGTCCAGAGCCGCATCGTGCTGGGTGAGATCGCGTTCAACCCCGCCCGCCTGCTGTAGTTGCTCACGGCCCGGTCGTCGTGACGGTCGACCGATCGGCGGCCGCCCGCGAGGGCCACGAGTTCGCGGGGAATCGAGTTGCCCAGCCCGACGAGCTGACGGCGTCGTGGTTCGTGCTCGTCGCGCCACCACCGACCAGCGGCGGCGGGCCGAGGCGCCGCGTGGCCCGAGGGTCTGACGTGGCCCACTCGACCGGCGCCACGCGCGCGGTCGGCGACGGGGCCGATAGCGTCGTCGCCGAACTCACGGAGGCGGCGCAGCCACCGGGCAGCGAGCGACGCCGACGGCGCGAGGGTCGAGGGTCGAGGGTCGAGGGTCGAGGGTAGCGTCCCATCGATTGATGATGATCACCGACACCTCGACCGCGGGCTCGACGGACCGCCGTCGCACCGGTTGGGGCCGTCGAAGGGATGGTGGAGGTGCGGAGGGGCGCTGCGTGAGAATCTGCGACTGACCTGCAGATTCGCTGAGCCACCCCCAACGGGATTCGAACCCGTGCCGCCACCTTGAAAGGGTGGTGTCCTAGG
>JBMFWX010000022.1:0-33478 GCA_049964855.1 Acidimicrobiales bacterium | reverse complement strand
TGGTGGAGGTAAGGGGATTCGAACCCCTGACCTCTTGACTGCCAGTCAAGCGCTCTACCAACTGAGCTATACCCCCGAAAACCTCTCGATGTTAGCAGTTGCGTCCGCCTCCCACGGCGCGATCACGGAGGATGAGGTCCGCGAGTTGCGCCGGGTGCGAGAGGAAGGGGGAGTGCCCGCTTCCGATCGTCACGACTTCGTCCGTGCGCTGAGCCATTGCCGCCTGCAGCGCGGGGTCTACGGCTTCGTCGTCGCGGCACAGTACGTAGCGCGAGTACACGTCCACGGCGGCGGCGGTGCGGCGACTGCGAAAGCTCGCGATCGTCTGCGTGCTCAGGTGCGAGACGGCCCACGATCGCACGTCGGGGGTGCAGTCGTGGTAGAGGGCTCGCCCGGCCCCGGCCTGATCGAGCTCGATGTGCCCATCGACAACTCGCATTGACTCGTCGAGGAGGGTCCGCTGCGGACTCTCGCGCGACACGTCGGTCGCACTCTGCCCAGGCAGCGGGACGAGCGCCGCCACGTAGACCACTTGGGCGAGGTTGTCGAGCGCCGGTGCGGCCTCCGTGACGACGACGCCCCCGTAGCTGTGGCCAACCAGGATGACCGGACCCTTGATCGCGGCCGCGGCGACGACGGCGTCGCGATCGCGGGCGAGGTCGGCCGTCGGATCCTCCGGGCTGTGCGAGCTGGGCAGGTCCGGGGCGCGCCACGCGACGCCGTCGCGGTCCAAGATGGCGACCAGGTCGCGCCAGCACCACGCCCCGTGCCAGGCGCCGTGCACCAGTATGACGGTGGGTGGGCTCACGTCGACCTCCTCGCGCTTCGTCGTGGCCGCGACCACAACGTCACGACAGCATCCAAAACCTAGACTGTCGCAATGACCCGCGCGTTCGATGTCGTCGCCGTCGAGACCAAGTGGCAGTCGCACTGGCGTGACGAGGGAACCTACGAGGTGGACAACGACGACCCTCGGGAGCGGTTCTACGCGCTGTGCATGTACCCGTACCCGTCGGGGTCCGCCCACCAGGGCCACGTGCGCAACTACACCTTCGGGGACCTCGTGGTGCGCTACCAGACGATGCGGGGCAAGGCCGTGCTCTCACCCATCGGCTTCGACTCGTTCGGACTTCCGGCGGAGAACGCGGCCATCAAGGCCGGCAGCCACCCCCGACTCTTCACCGAGGCCCGCATGGCGGAGCTCAAGTCCTCGCTGATCCGGCTCGGGGCGGTCTACGACTGGCGCCGCGAGGTCTACAGCCACGATCCCCAGTACATGAAGTACTCACAGATGATCTTCCTCGCCTTCTGGCGCGCCGGTCTGGCGTACCGGGCGTACGCGCCGGTCAACTGGTGTCCGGGGTGCGCGACGGTACTCGCGAACGAGCAGGTGCTGGCCGACGGGACCTGTGAGCGGTCGGGCGACCTGGTCGAGCGGCGCAACCTCGAGCAGTGGTTCTTTCGCATCACCGACTACGCCGAGGAGCTGCTGAACGACCTCGAGACCCTGGACTGGCCCGAGCGGGTGAAGATCATGCAGCGCAACTGGATCGGCCGCTCCGAGGGGGTCGAGTTCGACCTCGCCCTGGTCGACGACCCCGCCGCCGCGCTGCGGGTCTTCACGACGCGTCCCGACACCGGCTTCGGCGTGACCTACGCCGTCGTGGCCCCGGAGCACCCCCTGGTCGAGCGGCTGACGACGGCCGAGCAGCACGCGGCCGTGACCGAGTTGGTGGCCCGCGCGACGGCGGCGACCGAGCTGGAGCGCACGGCCGGCGTCGAGGGCGGCGCGCTGGAGAAGCGCGGGGCCTTCACGGGCAGCTACGTCACCAACCCCTTCACCGGCCGACCGGTGCCCGTCTACGTGGCGGACTACGTCCTGGGGACCTACGGCACCGGCGCCATCATGGCGGTGCCCTCCGAGGACGACCGCGACTACGCCTTCGCGACCGCGTACGGGCTGGACATCGTGCGCACGGTGCAGCCGCCCGACGGCTTCGACGGGGGCGCGTACCACGGCGAGGGCGTCCACATCAACTCCGGCTTCCTCGACGGACTCGACGTCGCGACCGCCAAGGAGCGCGCCACGGTGTTCCTCGAGCAGAACGCCCACGGGCGGCGCACGGTGAACTACCGACTGCGCGACTGGCTGGTGTCGCGCCAGCGCTTCTGGGGATGTCCGATCCCCATCATCTACTGCGAGACCTGCGGTCCGGTGGGCGTGCCCGAGGACCAGTTGCCAGTGGTGGCGCCCGACGACGTGACCATGGACCGCACCGGCCAGTCGCCGCTCGCCACGCACGACGCCTTTCGCCTCACGGTCTGCCCCGTCTGCGGCGAGTCGGCGCACCGCGAGACGGACACGATGGACACCTTCACCGACTCGTCGTGGTACTTCCTGCGCATGGCCGACCCGTTCACGCCGGGCCGACCCTTCGACCCCGCACAGGTGGCGCGCTGGATGCCGGTCGACCAGTACATCGGCGGGATCGAGCACGCGATCCTGCACCTGCTCTACGCCCGCTTCTACGTCAAGGCGCTGGTCGACGTCGGCCTGGCGACCGGCGTGCCGCGCGAGCCCTTCCGCCGGCTCTTCACCCAGGGCATGATCCGCCTCGAGGGCTCCAAGATGTCCAAGTCCAAGGGCAACCTCGTCGCCCCGGAGCAGTACTTCGACACCGTCGGAGCGGACGGCCTGCGGCTGTTCCATCTCTTCGTGGGTCCACCCGCTGATGACGTGGACTGGAACGAGCAGACCGAGAGCCTGATCGAGGGCTGCGCGCGCTTCCTCGATCGTCTCTACCGGTTGGCCACCCTCGAGGAGGCGCGCTGGCGCGAGGTCGCGGACGAGAGCGACCTCGCAGTGCGCCGCGCGGCGCACCGCTGCGTGGCGCGCGTGAGCGAGAGCATCGAGCGGTGGAGCTACAACACCGCCGTGGCGGCGCTGATGGAGACCTTGAACACGGTCTCCAAGTGGGCGCGCGACGAGTCCGGGGCGCACCGGGCGACCTACGACGAGGCGCTCGACCTGATGCTGCTGCTGCTGGCGCCGATGGCCCCCCACCTCAGCGCCGAGCTGTGGGAGAGTCGCCACCCCGGCGAGCCGTCGGTCCACGCGCAGGCGTGGCCGGTGGCCGACCCGGCGCTCGTGGCCACTGCGCTGGTCACCATGGTGGTGCAGGTGAACGGCAAGGTGCGCTCGCGGGTGGAGGTGGCGAGTGACGTCGGCGAGGACGAGGCCCGCGACCGGGCGCTCAGCGACCCCGGCGTGATCGCCCACCTCGCGGGTCGCGTACCCCAGCGGATCGTGGTGCGCGCACCGCGCCTGGTGAACATCATCGTCTGATGGGCACGCGTGGAGCCAGCGCCGGGCGGGTGTCGATCGAGCCTCCGCGCTTCGATCGGCCCGAAGTCGAGGTGCGCGCGTCGACGCGGCGTACCAAGACGGGGGCCGCGCACTGGTCGGGGAGCCGCATCGTGGTGCAGATCCCGGCGCGCCTGCGCGGGCGCGAACGTCGGGTCTTCGTCGACGAGCTGGTGGAGAGGCTGGTCGCCCAGCGACCCCAGCACGCGGCGGGCGATGGAGCGCTCGAGGAGCGCGCCCGGGTCCTGGCCGAGCTGTACAACGACGGCGTGGTGCCCGCGTCGGTGCGCTGGGTCACCAACCAGCGCACGCGGTGGGCGTCGTGCTCGCCCTCGACGCGCGCGATCCGCGTGTCCAGCCGACTTCGCCAGTGCCCGGAGTGGGTGATCGACGCGGTGCTCGTCCACGAGCTGGCGCACCTTCACGAGGCCGACCACTCGGCGGCGTTCTACGAGATCGCTCGACGCCATCCGCGCCAGTACGAGTGCGGGCTGTTCCTCGAGGGGTACGCGCTGGGGCTTGGACTGCGCATCGAGGAGACCGACGTCGACGCGCGGTAGTCGCGCCGATCGGACAGGGCGCCGTCAGGCGCCCTGAGCGCACCACGCGTAGAGCGCGTCGTAGACGAAGGTGGCGCGTTCCAGCAGTCGGAGGTCGTCGGCCTCGACGTCGAGGCCGCCCAGCCCGATCGCCAGGAGGCCTGGACCGAGGGGGTCGGTTTCGAGCTGTCCCGCGACGTCGGCGGCGTGCACCACGTGGGCCAGACGCTCGAGGGCGGGATCACCGTGCAGGTGGAACTCGTCGATCAGAACCTCGAAGGTGCACTGATCGCCCCGGTGCGCGTACTGGGCGCCGTCCGCGTCGAAGCTGTGTGCGCCCGTGTCGCGCGCGACCGCGAGCACGTTGGGTGGTGCGACGAAGAGGAACGTCGCGTCGGGATCGATGAAGCGCCGGATCAGCCAGGGGCAGGCGATGCGGTCGGTCTTGGGACGCGCGCGGGTCACCCACTGCACGAGGACCCCTTTCGGTCTGGACTGGTCATCGTCATCGCTACCCCTCGTCTCGCAGGAATCGCTCCAACTCGGCGGCGAGCTCGTCGCCGCTCGGCAGCTCCTCGCCGAGCGACGTCCCCTCCGCGTGGTCGGCGACCTGCTCGAGCCGTTCCACCATGGCGTGGTGGTCGGCGTTGCCAGCTAGCAGGTCGTCGACGCGACGGCGAGCCTCGTCGGCCGCCGCTCGCAGGACGCCCGCGTCGAGGGTGAGCCCGGCGACGCCGGCTAGCGCGTCGATCAACGCGGCGGCGGCCTGCGGGTAGGCCATCGAGGCGACGTAGTGGGGGACGCGTGCCCACAGGGTGATGATGTCGACGTCGACCTCGGCGAAGCCCAGCTCGAGCGCCGCGGTGATGCCGGCGGGCACCTCGATCTCGCCGGTCACACTGCCGACGTTCGCCAGGAGGTGACGGCTCGCCTCAGGCGCGGTGCCGATGACCCGGATTGGGCGCGTGTGGGGCGTCGGCGCGGGGAAGGCACCCAGCCCCACGGCCAGACGCACGTCGAAGCGTCCCGCCGCGTCGGTGACGACGTCGATGAAGTCGCTCCAGTGGAAGTCCGGCTCCGGGCCCACCAGGAAGATCACGTCCGCGCCGTCGCCGTCGCGGCCGTAGCGCAACTGGATCTCCGGCCAGGTCAACTCGGTGGTGATGCCGTCGACGATGCGGGCCATGGGTCGCCGCGCTCGCTGGTCGATGAAGTACTCCGTGTCGAAGGTGGCCAGCACCTCGGTCGAGAGCGAGGTCAGCAGCGTGGTGATGGCCGTCGTAGCCCCCAGCCCCGCGTCGATCCAGCCCTCCAGGGCGATGACGAGCACGGGCTCGTTGAGGTCGGGGTCCGCCAGGAAGATGATGCGATCGTAGATCTCGTCGTCCATCTAAGCCTCCAGCATCTCGTTCGCGCGTCGCGCGAGGAGCGCGATGTGCGCGGGGAACTCCTCCACGCTGCCCTGGTCGCCCGCGGTCGCGCCCGCACGGTAGCGCGCGTAGACGCCCTGGAGGATGCACGCCAGCTTCCAGTAGCCGAAGGCTCGGTAGTAGGCGATGTCGCCGACGTCCAGGTCGGTGCGCGCGGCGTAGGCGGCCAGGACCTCGTCGCGGCTGGCGAAGCCCTCGGCCGTGGTGGGCGCCGAGCCCAGGAGTGCCGCGGTGGGGTCCCCGGGCTCGGCCCAGTAGTCCAGCAGCAGCCCCACGTCGGCGAGGGGGTCGCCGAGCGTGCAGATTTCCCAGTCCAGGATTGCGCGCACGTCGCCGTCGTCGTCGAGGACGGTGTTGTCCAGGCGGTAGTCGCCGTGTACCACCGCGACGCGCTGCTGGCGCGGGATGGCCCGCGCGAGACGGTCGGCCACCAACTCGACCAGGCCGTCGTCGGCGTCGCCGTCGACGCGCATCTGCTCGTACTGGGCGCGCCAGCGGCGGACCTGGCGCTCCACGTAGCCGTCGTGGCGGGCCAGGTCGCTGAGGCCGGCGCGCTCGGGGTCGACATCGTGCAGCCGCGCCAGCGCCGCGGCGAGGTTCTCGCCGATGCGCGCACGCGTCGCCACGTCGAAGGCGGCCTCGGCCTGCGCGCGGTCGCGCAGGATGGCCCCCTCGACGAACTCCATCACGTAGAACGGTCGTTCGTTCACCGACGGGTCCTCGCACAGGGCCAGTGGTCGCGCGACCGGGACGCCCAGCGGCCACAGCGCGCACAGGACGAGGTACTCGCGCACCATGTCGTGCGCGGTGGGCAGCACGTGGCTGAGGGGAGGTCGGCGCAGCGCCACCGTGCGATCGTCGGCGTCGCGCACCCGGTAGGTCAGGTTCGACCGGCCGCCGGCGATCAACTCGAAGCGCAGAGGCGCGCGCGTCGCGACGTGACGGGTCATCCACGCCGTCACCCCAGCCTCGTCGACACCCGCGATGCGTCCCACGACGCGAGGCTAACAGCGGGTCGTCGCCCCGGTCCCGACGCCAGCCGGGCCGGTAGAGTGGTGCTTGTGAGTGATGTCACCGACGCCACCTTCGCGACCGCGGTCCTGGATCGCTCCAAGACCGTGCCGGTGGTCGTGGATCTGTGGGCCACGTGGTGCGGTCCGTGTCGCACGCTCAGCCCGATCCTCGAGAAGGTGATCGGCGAGACCAACGGCGCGGTGGAGCTGGCCAAGATCGACGTGGACGCGAACCCCCAGGTGGCCCAGGCCTTCGCGGTGCAGTCGATCCCGTCGGTCTTCGCGCTGCGCGACGCCCAGGTGGTCGACTCCTTCGTGGGGGCGATGCCCGAGGCGGCCGTGCGCGAGTTCGTGAAGAAGTTGGCCCCCGGGGCGTCGGTGATCGACCAGTTGATCGCGGTGGGCGACGAGGCCTCGTTGCGCCGGGTGCTCGAACTGGACCCCGGCCACGTCGACGCGGCGGTGGCGCTGGCCGAGTTGCTGGTCGGCGAGGGCCGACTCGACGACGCCGAGGCCGTGCTGGAGCCCGTCGCGCAGGCACTGCCCGCCAAGACCGTGCTGGCGCGCGTGCGCCTGGCGCGCAGCGGCGTCACTCTCGGTGGGGACGTCGACCTCACCCTCGAGCACCTGCTCGCCCAGACGGCGGTCGACCCGTCGGCGAAGGAGAACCTGCTGGCCCTGCTCGACGCCCTCGGCCCCGACGACCCGCGTTACGTCTCGTTCCGCCGCCGTCTGGCCAGCCAGCTCTACTAGTGCGCGCCTATCGGGCGGCGGCGCCGATCGTGCTCGACGTCGGGGAGGGGTCCATCGACGTCACGACGCGGGCGCTGGTGATGGGGATCCTGAATCGCACGCGCGACTCGTTCTACGCGCCTGCGGCCACCTACGACCTCGACGCGCTGTACGCGCGCGCGGAGACGCTAGTGCACGACGGGGCCGACCTGCTGGACATCGGGGGGGTCAAGGCGGGACCCGGCGACGAGGTCGGCGAGGCGGAGGAGCTGGATCGCGTGGTGCCGGTGGTGGCCGAGCTGCACCGCCGCTTCGACCTTCCGATCAGCGTGGACACGTGGCGCGCGTCGGTCGCCGCCGCGTGCTTCGCCGAGGGCGCCTCGCTGGGCAACGACATCAGCGGCTTCGCCGATCCCGACTATCTGCCGGCCGCGGCCGCGGCCGGGGCCACGGTGGTGGCGACCCACATCCGCCTGCGTCCGCGCGTGGCCGATCCCACGCCCCACTACGACGACGTCACGGCCACCGTGCGCGACTTCCTGGTCGAGCGTCGCGCGCGCGCCCTCGCGGCCGGGGTCGGCGAGCGCCGCGTGATCCTCGATGCCGGCCTCGACCTCGGCAAGACCCCGCGCCAGTCCCTCGAGTTGCTGCGCCACTCCGACGAGCTCGCGACGCTGGGCTCGCCCCTGCTGCTCTCGGCGTCCAACAAGGGCTTCCTCGGGGCGCTGTTCGACCGGCCGGTGGGCGAGCGCCGTGAGGCCTCGCTGGCCGCCGCCGCCCTGGGGATCACGGCGGGCTGCCGCGTGCTGCGCGTGCACGACGTCGCGGGCACGGTACGGGTTCGCGACACCTTGGCCGCGGTGCTGGCGGCGCCGTCGGGGACGCCCCAGTGATCGGGTCGAGCGTCGCGGTGGTGGGCGCCGATCCCACGATGGTGGACGATGAGGTGCGCCTCGCCATCGGCGAGGCCCTGGATGGGCGGGACCCCGCGTTCGCGCTGGAGGACCTGAGTGCGGGGTCCGGCGACGGCGACGCGGGCGCGATCATCGCGCGGATCATGGACGCGCTGGCGACGCCGCCGCTGCTCAGCGACCGGCGGGTGGTCGTGGTCCGCGACGCGCAGGCCCTCGGCGCCGAGGAGAGCCGGCCGCTGATCGAGTGGTTGGCCGCGCCGACCACGACCGCGACCCTCGTGCTGGGCGTCGTGGGCGCCCGCTCGCATCGCCTGGTCGGCGCTGTCGCCGACGTGCGTCACGTGGCGGTGGGAACCCGGCCGGCCGAGCGGGTGGCCTTCGTGACGGACACGTTCGCGCGCCACGGCCTGCGCGTCGAGCGCTCGGTGGCCCAGAGTGTCGCCGAGCGGATCGGCGACGACGTGGCGCGCGCGGACGCGCTGGCGCGCACCCTGGCCTCGATCTACGGGACGGCCACGGTGAGCGCCGCCCAGATCCAGCCGTACCTCGGCGCGGCCGGTGACGTGCCCGAGTGGGACCTGACCGACGCGATCGACGCGGGCGACGTGCGCCGAGCGGTGATGGTCGCGCGGCGCATGCTCGACTCGCGCAGCCGCGTGGGGGTGCAGATCATCGGCTCGCTGTCGCGCCACTTCCTGCGCATGGCGCGCGTGGAGGGTGCGGGACTGACCAGCGACGCGCAGGCCGCCGACCTGCTCGGTGTCAAGCCCTACCCCGCGGGCAAGGCGCTGCGCCAGGCCGAGCGGCTCGGGGGAGAGCGACTGCGCGCGTCGGTGCACCTGATCGCGCGCGCCGACCTCGACCTGAAGGGGGCGGTGAGCTACGGCGGACGCGACGCCGAGGGTGACCGGGACCCGACGGAACTGACGGTGATCGAGGTGCTGGTGGCTCGGCTGGCCACCCTGGCGCGCGCCGCGCGCCGGTAGCTACGCTTCGGTGCGCAGCGCGTTCACGCGGTGCATCAGGCCACTCTTCTTGTTGGCCGCCTGGTTCTTGTGGATGATCCCCTTGGCCGCCGCCTTGTCGATGCGCTTGATCGCCGTGCGCAGCGCCAGCTCCTCGTTCTCGCCGCCCACCGCGGCCACCGCGGTCTTGGTGCGCGTGCGGATCTCGGACTTGACGGCCTTGTTGCGCTCGCGGTCCACCACGTTCTGCTTGTTGCGCTTGATCTGGCTCTTGATGTTGGCCACGGCTACCTCGTTCGTCGTGCGCCGGATCCGGCGCGGGCTGTTCAAGATTAGCAGGCGGCGCCGGACCCTCCCCGGCGCGGGGCGACGGGTAGCCTGACTACACCGTGGCCCGCACTCCCTCGTCGACGCCGATCTCCGCTATCCGCAACTTCTCCATCATCTCACACGTCGACCACGGCAAGTCCACGCTCTCGGACCGGATCCTGGAGATCACCGGGGCGGTGGACCCGCGGCTCATGCGCGCGCAGTACCTGGACTCGATGGACATCGAGCGCGAGCGCGGGATCACGATCAAGGCGCAGAACGTCCGGGTGCACTACCAGGGGTACGTCCTGCAGCTGATCGACACCCCCGGCCACGTCGACTTCGGCTACGAGGTCTCGCGCTCGCTGGCGGCCTGCGAGGGGGCGATCCTGCTGGTCGACGCCAGCCAGGGCATCCAGGCCCAGACGCTGGCCAACTGCTACCAGGCGCTCGAGCACGACCTCACCATCGTCGCCGCGCTCAACAAGATCGACCTGCCCGCGGCCGACCCCGAGCGATGCAAGGAGGAGCTGGACCGGGTCCTGGGTATCCCGTCGAGCGAGGTGCTGTCCATCTCGGCCAAGACCGGGCAGGGGGTCGCGGAGCTGCTGGACGCGGTGATCGAGCGGGTGCCGGCTCCCCGGGGCGACCCCGACGCGCCACTGCGCGCGCTGATCTTCGACTCCACCTACGACCAGTACCGCGGGGTGATCTCCTCGATCCGCGTCGTGGACGGGACGGTGCGCGCGCACACCAAGATCCGCATGATGCAGGCCGGCTCGAACCACGAGCTCGAGGAGCTGGGCGTGCGCACGCCCGACATGGTGCCGGTGGACCGGTTGGGCCCCGGCGAGGTCGGCTTCGTCGTGGCCGGCATCAAGGACGTGGCCGGCGCGCGCTCGGGCGAGACGATCACCGAGGCCGCCCGTCCGGCGGCTCAGCCCCTGGAGGGCTACCGAGACCCCAAGCCGATGGTGTTCTGCGGCATCTACCCCATCGACGGCGACGACCTGGCCGACCTGCGCGACGCGCTGGACAAGCTGAAGCTCAACGACGCGTCGATCACCTACGAGCCCGAGTCGTCGCGCGCCCTGGGCTTCGGCTTTCGCTGCGGGTTCCTCGGGCTGCTGCACATGGAGATCGTGCGCGAGCGTCTCGAGCGCGAGTTCAACCTGGACCTGATCGCGACCGCACCCTCGGTGGTCTACCGGGCCCACCTGAGCGACGGTACCGAGGTGGACGTCGACAACCCGACGGACCTGCCCGACGCGAGCCGCCTGGATCACATCGACGAGCCACTGCTGTCGATCACGATCCTGACCCCGGCGGAGTACTTGGGACCGGTGATGGAGCTGTGCCAGTCGCGGCGCGCGGAGATGACCAAGATGGAGTACCTCTCGGCCGAGCGAGTCGAGCTGGGCTACGTCATCCCCCTGGCCGAGGTGATCATCGACTTCTTCGACGCGCTGAAGAGCCGGACCAAGGGGTACGCCAGCCTGGACTACGAGCCCCACGGATACGTGACGGCCCAACTGGTGCGCGTCGACCTGCTGATCAACCACGAGCCCGTCGACGCCTTCTCGACGATCGTGCACCGCTCCAACGCGGAGTACTACGGGCGGCGCATGGCCGAGCGGCTGCGCGAGCTGATCCCGCGCCAGCTCTTCGACGTGCCGATCCAGGCGGCCATCGGCGGGCGGGTGATCGCCCGCGAGACCGTCAAGGCGCGGCGCAAGGACGTGCTGGCCAAGTGCTACGGCGGCGACATCACCCGCAAGCGCAAGCTCCTGGAGAAGCAGAAGGAGGGCAAGAAGCGCATGAAGAACATCGGGCGCGTCGAGATCCCCCAGGAGGCCTTCGTCGCGGCGCTCAAGCTGGAGGAGTGAGGCGCCGCCGGCGTCCCGAGGGACTTGGCACTCGGTAGAATCGAGTGCCAACGAGGAGGCACCATGGTCCGTCACAGCGCGACCCCACCGGGGGAGGAGCTCGACAGCCGCAAGGCCACGATTCTCGAGGCCGTGGTCGCCGAGTACGTCGACACCGCCCAGCCGGTTGGCTCGTCGTCGGTGGCGGCCACCGCGGACCTGGACGTGTCGCCCGCGACGGTGCGCTCCGAGATGGTCACCCTCGAGCGCGAGGGCTACCTCGTCCAGCCGCACACCTCCGCCGGGCGGGTGCCCACCGACAAGGGCTACCGCTACTTCGTCGACCACCTGCGCGCCGGCACCATCGGTCCGGCCCAGCAGATGCAGATCCGCGAGTTCTTCACCAACGTGCGCGGCGAGGTCCAGGAGGTGCTGGAGCAGACGTCGAACCTGTTGACGCGCCTGACGAGCTACACGTCGGTGGTGGTCGGTGGCGGTCACACGCACGCGACGGTGCTCAGCGTGCAGCTCGTGAACCTCGACGCGCACCACCAGCTGCTGGTCACGGTGTTCTCCGACGGCACGGTCCTGAAGCACAACGTGTGCAGCAGCTTCGCCGCGACGCACGTGGACGTGGCCGAGGCGTCGCGACAGCTGAACGCGCTGCTCATCGGCACGTCGCTGGACAGCCGGGTCCAGGTGCCCTCGCGCCACGACCACGTGGCGACCCTGGTGCGTGAGGCGGTCGCCGAGCTGCACGCCGAGGCGCCCACCTTCGACGGCGAGCAGGTGTTCATCGGCGGGTCGTCCAAGGTGGCCGAGTCCTTCGACGGCGTGGAGACGGTCCGCCAGGTCCTGGCGATCCTGGAGCAGGAGTTGCTCGTCGTGACCCTGGTCGAGGACATCCTCGACCAGGGTCTGTCGGTGGCCATCGGCTCGGAGAACGGCTACGAGCCGCTGGCCTCGTGCGCGCTGGTCGTGGCGCCCATTAGTGTTGACGGCGAGCCGGCGGGGGCCGTGGGACTGCTCGGGCCGACACGTATGAAGTATCGCGAGGCGATGGCCGCCGCGCGGGTGGTGTCCGAGCACCTCACACGGCATCTCTCGGGTGAGGATGAGCGTGACTAGCCCCGATCTGTACGCGGTGCTCGAGGTGGGACGCGACGCGTCGCCCGACGAGCTGAAGCGGGCGTACCGGCGCCTGGCGCGCGCCTACCACCCCGACGCGAACCCCGACGACCCCGCCGCGGAGGCTCGCTTCAAGGAGGTCTCCCAGGCCTACGAGATCCTGTCGGACCCCGAGCGGCGCGCCAACTACGACCGCTTCGGATCGGACACGGGGCCCGGCAGCCCCTTCGACGCCGGTTCGGTGCAGGACATCTTCGACATGTTCTTCGGGGGCATGGGGGGGCGTCCTGGCGCCCGACGCGGCCCCCAGCCGGGACCCGACGCCGAGGTCGCCTTGGAGATCACCCTCGACGAGGCGGCCTTCGGGGCCACGCGCGAGATGACGTTGACGATGGCCCAGCGCTGCGACACCTGCGGCGGCAGCGGCTGCGCGGCGGGCACGTCGCCGACCACCTGCCCCGAGTGCGGCGGCGCCGGCGAGGTGCGCCGCGTGCGCAACTCGATTCTGGGCCAGATGGTCACCGCGACGGTGTGCCCGCGCTGCGCCGGCGCGGGAACGATCATCGAGTCCCCCTGCGCCGACTGCCGCGGTGAGGGACGGCGCAACGTCACGACCACCTTCAGCGTGCACGTCCCAGCCGGTGTCGAGGACGGGTCCACGCTGCGCCTCGCCGAACGGGGCCCGGCCGGGCTGCGCGGCGGACCCAACGGCCGGCTCTTCGTGCACCTGGTCGTGCGACCCGACGACCGCTTCGAGCGGGTGGGCGACGACCTGCACCACGAGGCGCACGTGGCCTTCACGCAGGCGGCGCTGGGCGCCACCATCGAGGTGCCCACGCTACGCGGCAGCGTCACGGTGGACGTCGACCCGGGCAGCGCGAACGGCACGGTACACCGCGTGCGCCACGAGGGCGTCGAGCACCTCCACGGTCGCGGTCGCGGCGACCTGTACGTGCACTTGGTGGTGGACGTGCCCGAAGAGCTCGACGAGACGTCGAGCGACCTGCTGCGCCAACTGGCCCAGCACCGCGGCGAGGAGGTGCGCCCGCCCGCCGGTCGCTTCGCCCGCCACCGGGGGGCCAAGCGGTGACGCTGGTGGCGTGGCCCCGACGCGTGGGGGCCCTCACGCAGCTGGCGGTGGAGGATCCGGCGCACCCGGTGCTGTCGCGTGACGCGCACCACCACCTGCGCGGCGTGCTGCGCGCGCGTGACGGCGAGGAGGTCGTGGTCACCGACGGGCGCGGGGCGTGGTCGTTCTGCGAGGTAACCGCGAGCGGGCTGGCGAGGGTGAGCGAGGTGGTCGTCGATCCCGCGCCGCCGGCGACGACGCTCTACCTGGCGCCGCTGAAGGGGGACCGCGCGGAGCGCAGCGTCGCCCAGGCGACCGAGCTCGGCGTCGGCACCATCGTGCCGCTGCTGAGCGAGTACGTGGTCGTGCGCTGGCGCGGCGAGGCGCGCGACAAGGTGCTGGCGCGCTGGCGGCGCATCGCGCGCGAGGCGTGCGGCCAGTGTCGGCGAACGTACTTCCCGGTGGTGGCGGATCCCGTCGAGGTGGCGCGCGTGCCCGGCGACGTGGCGGTCGCTGACCCCGCGGGGGACTCCGACTGGAGTGGGTGCGCCAGCGTGGCCGTCGGTCCGGAGGGCGGCTGGGCCCCGGACGAGTGGGACCCGCAGCGCCGGCGGCTGTCCCTCGGGCCGACGGTCCTGCGCGCCGACACCGCAGCCGTCGTGGCGACCGCCCTGGTGGCCTTCGCGGCGGGCGGCTGGGGTTTTTCGCTGCGTGGGTCGCGAATGGGTAAAGATGAGGGTACGACATGACCGATTGCCTGTTCTGCCAGATCGTCGCCGGCGTGGTCCCCTCGACGCCGGTGGCCGAGAGTGAGAGTTCCTACGCCTTCTACGACATCGCCCCCCAGGCGCCGGTGCACGTGCTGGTGATCCCCAAGCGTCACATCAACAGCGCGGACGAGGTGGCGGTCGCCCACGGCGGGGTGGTCGACGACCTGGTCCTGTTGGCCCAGCGCGTCACCGAGATCGAGGGGATCCGCGAGAGCGGCTACCGGCTGGTGATCAACGTCGGCGACGACGCGCAGATGACCGTGGCCCACCTGCACGTGCACGTGCTCGGGGGACGGCGATTGGCGTGGCCCCCGGGATGAGTTTCGACGCCTCGATGGACGAGGCCTTGACGGCGACGACCTACGTGAGCGACACGCACCTGATGGGTGCGCTGCTGGGCCCGCGCGACGAGCACCTGCGCGTGGTGGAGCGGGCGTTCCCCGACTCGCGCGTCCTGGTCCAGGGCAACCGGATCTCGGTCCAAGGACCCGACGCGGCCGCGGTGCTGCGGCTCTTCGACGAGCTCGTGCTGGTGCTGCAGAGCGGCCAGGCGCTCGACGCGCTCAAGGTGACGCGCACGATCGACATGGTCAATGACGACCTGCGCCCGAGCGAGGTGCTGGTCCACGAGGTCGCTCGCGCCGTGCGTGGCCGGTCGATCCGACCGTCGACGGCCGGCCAGAAGCGCTACGCCGACGCGATCGAGTCGTCGACCATCACCTTCGGCATCGGCCCGGCCGGCACCGGCAAGAGCTACCTCGCCGTCGCGGCCGCCGTCGCGGCCCTGCAGCGCCGTCAGGTCCAGCGGGTCGTGCTCACGCGTCCCGCGGTGGAGGCCGGCGAGCATTTGGGGTTCCTGCCCGGCGACCTGATGGCCAAGGTCGACCCCTACCTGCGGCCCCTCTACGACGCGCTCTACGACATGGTCGGCCCCGAGGGGGCCCAGCGCCTCATCACCAACGGCACCATCGAAGTGGCGCCGCTGGCCTTCATGCGCGGGCGGACCCTCAACGACTCGTTCATCATCCTCGACGAGGCGCAGAACACGACGCCCGAGCAGATGAAGATGTTCCTCACCCGCATCGGCTTCAACTCCAAGGTCGTCGTCACCGGCGACGTGACCCAGGTCGACCTCAACGGGCGGCGCAGTGGGCTGTTCGAGCTCGAGGAGCTGCTCGGGGGGGTGGAGGGCGTCACGTTCGTGCACCTCGGGCGGCGCGACGTGGTGCGCCACCGCATCGTGGCCGACATCGTCGACGCCTACGAGAGGGCGCAGTCGTGAGCGAGGTCGACATCTACGCCGCCGACGAGCAGCACGAGCACGCCGTCGACTTGGATCTCTGGGTGGGCCTGGCCCGGGCGGTGCTGGCCGACGAGGGCGTGCGCGGCCCGGCTGAGGTGTCGCTGCTCTTCGTCGACGAGGCGTCCATCGCCGCGCTCAACCAGCAGTTCATGGGCCGCGCGGAGCCGACCGATGTGCTGAGCTTCCCGATCGACGCCGACGACGAGCCCACCGGTCGGGTGCCCGACGCCGGGGGCACCGGCCCGGTCGAGCCGGCGCCCCCGGAGATCCCTCAGCTCATCGGCGACATCGTGATCTGCCCGAGCGTGGCCGCGCGCAACGCCCGCGACCACGAGTGCTCCCTCGACGACGAGATCGCGCTGCTCGTGGTCCACGGGGTCCTGCACCTGCTCGGGTGGGACCACGAGGAGGACGAGGAGGCCGAGCGCATGGAGGCCCGGGAGCGCGAGCTGCTCGCCCGCCATCACCGGAACGGCGCGTGATCGGGGTCGCGTGGTCGGCCGGCGACACCTACCTGACGGTCAGCGTGGTGGTGCTGCTCGCCCTGTCGGGTTTCTTCGCGCTCGCCGAGACCTCGCTCACGCGCACGACGCGCTCGCGGGCGCGCTCGCTGCGCGAGGCGCACCGGCGCGGCGCCGACGCCCTCGAGCAGCTGGCCGAGAGCCCCGAGGAGTTCTTGAACCCGCTGCTGCTGCTGACCCTGGTCTGCCAGCTGGTCTCGGCGACCATGGTCGGGGTGATTGCGGGGCACCTGTTCGGCGCCGCGGGCGTGCTCATCGCCACGGTGGTCGAGGTGGTCGTGATCTTCGTCGTCTTCGAGGCGATCCCGAAGAACTTCGCGGTGGCCCACCCCGACACCGCCGCGCTGACCACCGCGCCGGTGGTGCGCGCGCTGCTGCGCTGGTGGCCGGTGCGGTGGATCTCGGCGGTGCTGCTCGCGGTGGCCCGGGCGGTGATCCGGCTGTTCGGGGTGGGCGGCGAGCGACCGCGCATGACCGAGTCCGAGGTCCTGGCGATGGCCGACGTGGCCCACGAGGACGCGGCGATCGCCTCGGAGGAGCGCAACTTCATCCACTCGGTGATCGAGTTCGGCGACACGGTCGTGCGCGAGATCATGGTGCCCCGTCCGGACATGGTCGACGTCGACGCGACCGCGCGGGTGCGCGACGCCCTGGAGCTGGCGATCTCCTCGGGCCGCTCGCGGCTGCCGGTGCTGGGCGAGGGGGTGGACGACGTGCTCGGCATCGTGCACCTGCGATCGCTGGCGGCGCTGGTCACGGCGGGTCGCGGTGACGACACGGTCGGCTCGCACGTGACGCCGGTGCACTTCGTGCCCGAGACCAAGCGGGTGGCGTCGCTGCTGGGTGAGATCCGCCGCGCGCAGAGCCACCTGTTCATCGTGGTGGACGAGTACGGCGGGACCGTGGGACTGGTCACCCTCGAGGACGTGCTCGAAGAGCTCGTCGGCGAGATCGCCGACGAGTCCGATCCCCGCGAGGCCCTCGAGCCCGAGGTTCGTCACGTCGGGGCCGCGCTGGTGGTCAAGGGTCGGCTCAACATCGACGACGCCAACGTCGACTACGCGATGGCGCTGCCCAAGGACGGGTGGGACACCGTGGGCGGACTGGTGATGGATCTCGCGGGCGGCGTGCCGTCCGAGGGCGACGTCTTCGACGTGCCGGGCTACCGCCTGACGGTGACGCGGATGGAGGGCCGGCGCATCGAGGAGGTCGTCGTGGAGCCGACCGGGGACCAGTCGTGACCCGCGCCGGCTTCGTGACCCTGATCGGGCGGCCCAACGTGGGCAAGTCGACGCTGGTCAACGCGATGGTGGGCGCGAAGGTGACCATCACCGCGCGCTCGCCCAACACGACGCGCCACGCGGTGCGCGGGGTCGTGAGCCAGGGCGACGTGCAGGTGATCCTGGTCGACACGCCGGGCCTGCACCGGCCACGCACGGCGCTGGGCGGTCGGCTCAACGACGTCGCGCGCGCCTCGCTGGACGGCGTCGACGTCGTGCTGGCGCTGATCGACGCGGGCGGCGCCATCGGGCCTGGGGACCAGTCGGTGATCGTGACGGCCCTGGAGGCGCTGAACCGCTCGGTGGGGCTGCGCGGCGCCGTGGTGGTGAACAAGGTCGACCGGGTCGGTCGCGAGGCGGTGGCGCGTCAGCTGATGGCCGCGTCGGAGGAGGTGCGCGCGATCGCGGCCGAGCGCGGCCTCGACGCGGCGGGCGAGCGGCTCGAGTACTTCGCCATCTCGGCGGCGCAGGGCACCGGCGTCGACCAGCTGCTTGACTACCTGCGCGGGGCCATGCCGGAGTCGCCCTTCCTCTTCCCGGCCGACGAGCTGTCCGACGTGCCCGAGGCGGCCTGGATCGCCGAGCTGGTACGCGAGCAGCTGGTGCGCAAGACCAGTCAGGAGCTGCCTCATTCCATCCACTGCCGCGTGAGCGAGTTCGAGTGGCCTCACGTGAGCGTCGACATCCTCGTCGAGCGCGAGAGCCAGAAGGGCATGGTCATCGGCAAGGGTGGCCAGCTGCTGAAGGACGTGGGCATCGCCGCTCGTCGTCAGCTGCCCGAGGGGATCTTCCTGGAGCTACGCGTCGCGGTGGAGCCGGGCTGGCAGCGCCGCGATGACGCTCTCGACCGCTTCGGGTACTGAGCGGCGCACCCGCCTCGCCGTCCGCGCGCGTGCGCCGAGTGTGACGCCGAGTGTGACGCCGACGGTGCCCAGCGCCAGGACGGACCCGGGAGGCCCCAGGTAGATGACGCCGGCGACACCAACGAGCAGCGCGACGGCGCCGCGCACGAGGCCCCCGGGCACGCGCGCGCTGGCCCAGGCGCCGATCGCCACGCCGGGGACCCCGCCCAGGACCAGCGCCGCGGTGAGCGACGCGTCGACGTGGCCGAAGGCGACCGCGCCGAGGCCGGCCGCGACGGTGAGCGGCAGCGACTGCGCCAGGTCGGTCGCCACCAGGCGCTCCGCGCGTAGATGCGGGTAGAGCACGACGAGCGCCACGGCCACCAGCGAGCCCGCGCCCACCGAGGTGAGCCCGACCAGCAAGCCCGCGCCGACGCCGACCGCGACCGTGGCCGTGCGGCGAACCGCCACGTGTCGTGCGCCTGCGCCCGGCCGGGGGCGTACGAGTCGCGCGGCCATGGCCAGCGCGCCCAACAGCAGCGCGCCGCCGAGCACCTCGCGAAGGTCGTGGCGGGTGCTCGGCGACGCGCCGAGCCGGTGCAGCAAGTAGGTGCCGGCGAGCGCTGCCGGCACGGATCCGACGCTCAGCCAGGTCACCAGTCGCCACTCGATGCCGTGGCGCCGCCAGTGCAGCGCCACGCCCCAGGGCCGCAGTATCACCGTGGCGACCAGGTCCGCGGTGATGGCGCTGGTCGGGCTCACGCCGAAGGCCAGGACCAGCAGGGGGGTCATCAGGGCTCCGCCGCCCACGCCGGTCAGACCGATCAGGGTGCCGACGACGGCGGCGGCGGCGATCAGGACGGCGTCGAGGTGCACGGTCTCTCCAGTAGTTAACTAAATCTAGTGCAATAGTAGTGTAACTGGCGACCCAGAGGCCGACTAGGGACGCTCGCTGGCCAGCGCGCGCAGGAAGGCCTCGACCCGGGCGCGGTCGCGGGTGCGCGCCATGGGCGGCAGCTTGCGAAAGAGGGCGCCCCGGTAGCCGGCCTCGGCCAGGCGGGTGTCGAGGACGGCGACCACGCCCCGGTCGTCGGCGCCGCGGATCAGCCGGCCGACCCCCTGGGCGAGCAGCATGGTGGCTCGGGGCAGGTCCACGTCGTAGAACGGTCGCGCGGCGCGCTCGCGGCGCGCCTCGGCCAGGGGGTCGTGGGGCACGGCGAAGGGGAGCCGGTCGATGGTGACCAGGCTCAACGAATGGCCCGGCACGTCTACGCCCTGCCAGAAGCTGGTGACCGCGAAGAGGCTGGCCGCGGGGTCGTCGCGGAACTGCTCGATGAGCCGGGCCCGCGAGAGCGAGCCCTGCACCAGCAGCGGTGTGGCGAGGGCGGGGGCGATCGCCTCGGCGACCCGGTTCATGACGCTGCGGTTGGTGAACAGCGCCAGGGTCCGTCCGCCGGCGGCGCGGATCAGGTCGGTGAGCTCCTCGATGATGGCGGGCTCGGCCGTTGGCGCGTTGCGCGCCGGGAAGCGCTCGGGGACGTAGAGCAGGGCCTGGTGGTGGTAGTCGAAGGGGCTCTCGACGCTGATCAGGTCGTGGTCGCCCAGCCCGAGGCGCGCCGGTAGCGGGTCGGGGATGGTGGCACTCGTGAGCACGCCGGTCACGTGGGGCCAGAGGTCCGCCGCGAGGCGCGGGCCCACGTCGATCAGTGAGAGCTCGATCTCCACCTCGCGCTCGCGGCGCACCAGGAAGACCAGCTCGTCGTCGCCGACGTCGTCGAGACGCAGGAGGTCGTTGTGCAGGTGTACGGCCGGCCCGAGCGCCCGCGCGCGCCGGGCCCGCTCCTCGGCGGAGCTGGCCTCGCCCGCGAGCGCGCGCAACCGCTCGACGAGGTCGGTGACCACCTCGCGGGTCCGCGACAGCTCCTGGACGACGCCGTCGTCCAGGCCGCGCAGGTCGTCGCGCTCGTACTGGTTTTCGAGGGCGACCGTCAGACGGTCGGCGCTCGTGGCCAGCTCGCCGGTGCGCGGGGCCGCGTCGGCCCCGAGCAGCGCCCGGGCGCTGGTGGCGAGCGCGCGCAGGCGCGTGGTGCTGAGCGAGGTGCCGAGGAGGCTGGCCATGATCTCGGGCACGTCGTGGGCCTCGTCGAAGACCGCCAGCTCGTGGGCGGGCAGCAGCATCGCGCCCGACGCGAGGTGCGCGGCGTAGAGGTGGGTGTTGACGATCAGCAGCGTGCTCTCGTTGGCGCGGTCGCGAGCGAGCTCGGCGAAGCACGAGCCCCCCTGGGGGCACTGCGCGCGGCCCACGCACTCCTGGGGCGTCACCGACAGCGCCCGCCACGCGCGCGGATCCACCTCGAAGTCGAGGTCGTCGCGGTCGCCCGTGTCGGTGTCCTGGGACCAGCGAAGGATCCGGCGGATCTGTTGGGCCACCCCGCGCGGCGCGGGGGCGCCGTCGTCGAAGCTGAGCTGACCCCCGCCACCCGCCACCTGGGCTCGCTGGCGACAGAGGTAGTTCTGGCGGCCCTTGAGCACGGCCACCCGCGTGCCCGCCACGTGGGCCGCGACGAGGGGGGCGTCCTTGGTGGCCAGCTGGTCCTGGAGGTTGCGGGTGGCGGTGGCGACCACGACCCGCTCCCCGCTGAGGGCGGCGGGGATCAGGTACGCCAGCGACTTGCCGATGCCGGTGCCGGCCTCTACGACGAGGGGGCGACGCCGGGCGAAGGCCCCGGCGACGCGCTCGGTCATGACGCGCTGGCCGGGGCGCTCCTCCCCGCCGCCGGGCAGGTCGCGGGTGATGCGCTCGAGCAGGGCGAGCGCCCGCTGCGCCTGGTCGACTACGAGGTCCTCGCGCAGCTGCACGCCGTCCTCGGAGGGATCGACCACCGGGTCCTCGTCGGGGTCGAAGGAGCGCACGGATCGACCTTAACGGGGCCGGTACGAGCGGCCGTGCCGCGCGGGCCGCGCTACGCGTCGGCCAGGAGGTCGACGGCGTTCACCCGCGTCGGGTGCAGGGTCACGGCCACGCGCGTCGCACCTTCGACGTCGAAGGCCCGCAGGTCGACGTCGTACTTGCGCCCGACGCGATCGGCCAGCGCGTAGTGCGGGTCGTCCTCGATCAGCGCGTCGCCGCGCACCTCGAGGTAGCGGGTGGGCGTGGCGGGGTCGAGGACGAAGAGCGTCATCGCCGGGTTCGCGCGCAGGTTGCGCACCTTCTGGCGCGAGGTGCTGAGCGAGAGGCGGATCGCGCCGTCCTCGGCGAGGAACCAGACGGCGGACAGCTGGGGGCGCCCGTCGGGCCCCACCGTTGCCAGGACCGCCGTCGCGGCGTCGAGCAGGTCGCGGTGCGAGGCGGGAATGGTGGGGGTGTCGGACACGCCTCGACCCTACCGGCGCCGGCGCCGCGACCGGCACCGGGTCGGCCCACCACTAGGTTTTAGCCGTGCCCGACCCCCGCCCCCGCCCCGTGCCCGCGTCGCTGGATCGCTCGCGCGTGCCGCGCCACGTGGCGATCGTGATGGACGGAAACGGACGCTGGGCGCAGCGCCGGGGTCTCGCGCGCACCGAGGGCCACGCGGCGGGTGAGGCGGCGCTGCTCGACGTGGTCTACGGCTCCCTGTCGGCGGGCCTGTCGACGCTCACGGTCTACGCCTTCTCGACCGAGAACTGGCGCCGTCCGGTCGACGAGGTTCGCTACCTGATGAACTTCAACCGCGGGCTGCTTCGCCGCCGCCAGCACGAGTTGCACGCCGAGGGGGTGCGCATCACGTTCTCGGGCCGTCGCGGCTGGCGGGTGCCCAAGGGCGTCCTGCGCCAGATGGACGAGGCCGAGGAGCTGACCCGGGCCAACCGGCGCCTCACGCTCAACATCGCGTTCAACTACGGGGGTCGCGCGGAGATCGTCGACGCGGTCGCGCGCCTGGTTGCCGACCAGGTGCCCGCGAGCAAGGTGGACGAGCGCGCGATCCACGCGCGTCTGTACCACCCCGAGCTGAGCGACCCCGACCTCGTGGTGCGCACCTCGGGGGAGTACCGGCTCTCCAACTTCCTGCTGTGGGAACTGGCGTACGCTGAGATGGTGTTCACCGAGGTGCTGTGGCCGGACTTTCGCCGCGAGGACCTCTTCGAGGCGATCGCCGAGTTCCAGCGGCGCGAGCGCCGCTTCGGCGCGGTGGACTCGTGATCTGGCGTCGCGGGGCGCTGATCGTCGGCGCGGCGCTCTACCTGCTGCTGTGGGGCCTGGCGCTCGACGGGGCGTCGAGCCTCGTGGCGCCCCTGGTGATCCCGCTGGTTCTCGTCGTGCTGATCGCCCTCGGAGTGGCGCTGGACCGCTTCCTCGGGGTCCGTCACCGGTCCCCCCGCTTCGAGGGTGACGACGAGTCGTCCACGTGACGAGGGAGTTCGACGACGACGCGGTGGTCTTGCGGACCTACAAGTCCGGGGAGGCCGATCGCGTGGTGGTGTCGTGGACGCGCGCCCACGGCAAGGTGCGCGCGATCGCCAAGGGCGCGCGCAAGACGTCGAGTGCCATGGCCGGGACCCTGGAGGTGCTCGCGTGGGTGCGCGCGTCCTTCGTGGCGACGCGCGGGGAGCTCTTCATCGTGCGACACGCGCGCCATCTGGCCCGGCTGACCACCCTGCGCGGCGACTATGAGCGCATCAACGCGGGCTACGCGGTGGTCGAGGTGCTCGACGCCCTGCCGAGTGAGGGGGTCAGCGACGAGGCCCTGTACGAGCTGACGGTGCGCGTGCTGGGCGCGCTGGACGACGCCCGCTACGACCCCACCCTGGTGCCCGCGTCGTTCTACCTTCGCCTTCTGGCGCACGACGGGTCGGCGCCGGTGCTCGACGCGTGCGTCAACTGCGGGCGCGAGGAGCCCCTGGTGGCCTTCGACGCGCACGTCGGGGGGGTGCTGTGCGACCGGTGTCGCAGCGGCCGGCCGCTCTCGGCGCCCGCCCTGGCCCTGCTGCGGCGCCTGACCGGGGGCTCCCTGGGGTCGGTGCTGGCCGGCGCGCCGCCCGAGGGCGCCGACGAGGTGGCGACCCTGGTGCGCGACGCCCTGGAGGAGCACGTCGGGCGACGCCTGCGCGTGGAGCGCGCGAGCGCGCCGCGGGCGGGCGACGCCCGCTAGGGTGCGTCGACGACTCGAGGCCCCCGCCCCACGCTGTTCTGGTTCCGCCGCGATCTGCGCGGCGCCGACAGTCCGGCCCTCGAGGCCGCCGCGCGCGCCGGAGACGGCGACGTCGTCGGCGTCTTCGTGATCGAGGCGCGTCTGGTCCTCGGCGCCGGACCGACGCGGCAGGCCTACCTGCGCCGTTCCCTGGCGGCGCTCGACGCGACGCTGGACGGGCGCCTGGTCGTGCGCGACGGCGACCCGGCCGTGGTGCTGGAGCACCTCGCGCGCTCGGTGGGCGCGCGCGAGGTGTTCGCCACGGGCGACGCCACGCCGTGGAGCCGGGCGCGCGACGAGCGCGTCGGCGCGGCGCTGGCCGGCGCCGGGTTGGGCCTGCACCTGGTGGGCTCCCCCTACGTCGTGGCCCCCAGCACGCTGGCCACGGCGTCGGGCGGTCCCTACCGGGTCTTCACCGCCTACGAGCGTGCCTGGCGGCCACTGGCGAGTGCGGCGTCGCCGGGACCGGCGAGCGCGCCCGACTGGCGCCGGGTGGAGAGCCACGCGCCGGTGTGGCCGACCGGGCCGTACGGGGGTCGCCCCTGGTACTTCGGTGACCTGCCCGACGACCCGCCGCCGATGATGGCGCCCGCGGGGGAGGCGGCGGCCCGGGCGCGCCTGGCGTCGCTCGGCGCGATCACCCAGGAGTACGCCACGGCGCGGGACCGGGTGGGAGTGGACGGCACGACTCGCCTGAGCGCGGCGCTGCACTTCGGCGAGCTGCATCCGCGTTCGGTCCTGGCGGCGATCCGCGGACCCGGCGCCGGTCCCGCCGCACTCTCGCGCCAGCTCGCCTGGCGCGACTTCTACGCCGACGTGCTGTGGCACTGGCCCGCGTCGCGCTGGCGCGCGCTGCAGCCGGCGATGGAGCGGCTGCGCGTCGACCGTGACGAGGGCGCCGCCGAGCGGTTCCGGCTCTGGGCGCGCGGGCGTACCGGGTACCCACTGGTCGACGCCGCGATGCGCCAGCTCCTCGCCGAGGGGTGGGTGCACAACCGGGGGCGAATGGTCGCGGCCTCGTTCCTCGTCAAGCACCTGCACGTGGACTGGCGCTGGGGGGCGCGCTGGTTCCTGTGGCGACTGGTGGACGCCGACGTGGCCTCGAACCAGCACGGCTGGCAGTGGTGCGCCGGCGTGGGCACCGACGCCGCGCCATTCTTCCGCGTCTTCAACCCGATCCGCCAGGCCGAGCGCGTCGACCCCGACGGCGCCTACGTGCGCCGTTACGTCGCGGAGCTGGCCGACGCGCCCGCGGCGGACTGCGCGCGGCCCGAGGGGGGAGTCGCGCACTACGCTCCGGCGATGGTCGATCTGGCGCGCGAGCGCGTCGAGGCGCTGGCGCGCTACCAGGAGGTGCGCCGCGGCGCGCCGGTCGGCCCGTGACGACCCCCGCGGCGTCCGACTTCGGGGTCTACGTGCACGTGCCGTTCTGCGCGCATCGTTGCGACTACTGCGCCTTCGCGACCTTCGCCGACCGCGACGACCTGATGGACGACTACGTCGACGCCGTGCTCGAGGAGATCGCGCGCCACCGCGGCGAGGTCCCGCCGGCCACGTCGGTGTTCTTCGGGGGCGGCACCCCGTCGCGCCTGCCCGCCGCGCGCCTGCTGGCGATCCTGGAGGCGATCGAGTGCACCGCGGGCGCCGAGGTGACCGTGGAGTGCAACCCCGAGGACGCGGACCCGCGGCGACTGGCCGCCTACCGCGCGGGCGGGGTGACCCGGATGAGCTTCGGCGTGCAGTCGACGCGCGCCCACGTGCTGGCCGACCTGGGCCGGCGCCACGGCGTCGGCGCGCACCAGGCCGTCTCGCGCGCGGTCACCGACGCCGGCTTCGCGACCTGGAACATGGACCTGATCATCGGCTCGCGTGCCGAGACGCTCGACGACGTCGCGGCGACCCTGGACGACCTGCTCTCCCTCGAGCACCCGCCGCCGCACCTCAGCTGCTACGCGCTCACCGCGGAGCCGGCCACGCCCCTGGGGCGCGACCCCGCGCGCCACCCCGACGAGGACGCCACCGCGGACGCCTACGACCTGGTGGGGCGCACCCTCGAGGGCGCGGGGTACCGGTGGGAGGAGATCTCCAACTGGGCGCGACCGGGCCACGAGTGTCGCCACAATCACGTCTACTGGGATCAGGGCGACTACGTCGGCTACGGGTCGGCCGCCCACTCGCACCGCGACGGACGGCGCTCGTGGAACGTGCGCACTCCCGAGCGCTACATCGCGCGCGTGCGCGCGGGTCGCCCCGCGACGGCCGGCGAGGAGGTGCTCGACGAGGCGACCCGTCGTTTCGAACGCGAGTCGCTGGCGCTGCGAACCCGACGCGGGGTGCCCGTCGAGGCGTTCGAGTCGCTCGACGAGATCCGCCACCTGGTTCGCGTGCGCGACGGGCGGGTGACCCTGGCGCCGCGGGGCCGGCTCGTGGCCAACGCGGTGATCGTGCGCCTGCGCTCGAGCTGACGGCGCCGAGTACGCCCCGCACGCGGTCGATCGCCCGGCCGGCGCGGCCCGACCCGGTAGCCTGGAGCGATGGCGAGCGCATCCGACCCCGCCGCGTCGTCGTCCGACGCGACGGACCACGACCTGCTGGAGAAGGTGATCAACCTGACCAAGCGGCGGGGGTTCATCTTCCCGTCGGCCGAGATCTACGGGGGGTTCCGCTCGGCCTACGACTACGGTCCCCTGGGCGTCAACATGCTGCGCAACGTGAAGCAGGCGTGGTGGCGATCCATGGTGCAGTTGCGCGACGATGTCGTGGGCATCGACGCGGCGATCCTGGGCCCCCCGGCGATCTGGGAGGCGTCGGGCCACCTCGCGACCTTCACCGACCCGCTGGTCGACTGCCGGCGCTGCCACGAGCGCTGGCGCGAGGACAAGATCGACGGGGTGTGCCCGAACTGCGGCTCCACCGAGTTCACCGAGGCGCGCGCCTTCAACCTGATGTTCAAGACCCAGGCGGGTCCCGTGGAGGGTGAGGGGGCGACGGCCTACCTGCGTCCCGAGACCGCCCAGGGGATGTTCACGAACTTCGCCAACGTCCTCACCACGACGCGTCGGCGCCCGCCCTTCGGCATCGCCCAGGTCGGCAAGTCGTTTCGCAACGAGATCACGCCCCAGAACTTCGTGTTCCGCACTCGCGAGTTCGAGCAGATGGAGATGGAGTACTTCGTACCGCCCGCCGAGGCCGAGCACTGGTACCGCTACTGGATCGAGGCGCGCTACGCGTGGTATCTCGACCTGGGGATCCCGGCGTCACTGCTGCGCCGCCACGAGCACGCGCCCGAGGACCTCTCGCACTACTCGCGCGGCACCACCGACATCGAGTTCGACTACCCGTGGGGCTTCGACGAGCTCGAGGGCATCGCCAATCGCGGCGACTACGACCTGACCCAGCACTCGCGCGCCTCGGGGGTTCGCCTGGAGTACTTCGACCAGGCCACCGGCGAGCGCTACACGCCCTACGTCATCGAGCCGGCGGCCGGGGCCACGAGGGCGATGATGGCCTTCCTGCTCGCCGCCTACCACGAGGACGTGGTCGAGGGGGAGACGCGCACGGTGCTGCGCCTGGACTGGCGCCTGGCGCCCTACCAGGTGGCCGTGCTGCCGCTGTCCAAGAAGCCCGAACTGGAGGCGGTGTCGCGCGACGTGCTGACGCGGCTGCAGCCGCACTACATGTGCGACTTCGACGTGACCCAGTCGATCGGTCGGCGCTACCGGCGCCAGGACGAGGTCGGAACCCCCTACTGCGTGACCGTCGACTTCCAGACCCTCGAGGATCGGGCGGTGACGGTGCGCGATCGCGACACCACCGCCCAGACCCGGGTGCCGATCGACGACCTGGTGAGTGAGCTGCGCCGGCGCACCGGCCGGGACGACTAGAGCGCCAGCCGCTCCTGGCCGGCGCGCCGCGAGGCGCGCCTGGTGAGCCCGTCGGCGGCGGCGGGGATCAGCAGCCCGAGGCCGAGCGCCGCGCCGAGCCAGCAGTCGCCGGTCCACCCGGTGGCGGCGTAGACCTGGCCGGCGCCGTAGGAGCCGAGCGCCGCGCCGAGGAAGCAGCACACCATGTACACGCTGTTCACCCGACTGCGCGAGCCCGGCGCCAGGCCGTAGATGACCGACTGGTTGGTGATGTGGGTGCCCTGCATGCCGGCGTCGAGCACGACGATCCCGAGCGCCAGGCCGAGCGTGCTGGCCCGCCCCAGCCAGAGCACGCCGTAGGCGAGGGTGACCAGGGTGGCCGTGGCGACGGTGGCCACGTGCGTGCGGCGACGATCCGCGAGGTGGCCCGCGGCGTTCGCGGCCAGGACGCCGGCCACCCCGAACAGCCCGAAGAGGCCGATGACGGCGTTGGAGTAGTGGAAGGGCGCGCCGGCGAGGTGGAACGAGAGCGTCGTCCACAGCACGTTGAAGGAGGCGAAGACCACCGCCCCGTACCACGCGCGCCGGCGCAGCGGGACGGAGCTCGCCAGGAGCGCGAAGGTGCTCGCGACCAGCGCGCGGTAGCGCAGCGGCGCGCGCGCCGGCTCGTCGGGGAGCACCCGGTACAGGACGCCGGCCGTGGCGATCAGGACCAGTGCCGCGCTCCAGTAGACGCTGCGCCAGCCCGCCGCTTGGGCGAGCAGGCCCGACACGGTGCGCGACAGGAGGATGCCCACGAGCAGCCCGGTCATCACCCAGGCGATCACGCGCCCGCGGTAGGCGCGCGGGGCGAGGTCGGCGGCGAAGGGCACGATGATCTGTCCGCCGACCGAGACGACGCCGATGACGAAGGTGCACGCGGCGAAGAGCACGAAGGTGTGGGCCAGCGCGCCGAGGGCCATCAGCACGCCCGCCGCGAGGAAGTCGAGGACCACGAGGCGCCGCCGCGCCACCAGGTCACCGAGCGGCACCAGGAAGGCGAGGCCCGCGGCGTAGCCCAGCTGGGCCAGAGTCATGAGGGTCGAGGCGTTGGCCGCGGTGACCGCGAAGTCGTGGCCCACCTGGTGCAGCAGCGGCTGGAGGTAGTAGAGGTTCGCCACGATGATGCCCACCGCGACGGCCATCACCACGAGCAGCCCGCGCGGCAGTGACGGCGTCGTCGCGTTCACGGAGCCGGGGGCTCGCCCGCGGGGCCCGGCGTCGAGGGCAGCGAGTACGTGACCTGCGCCTTGGCGACGGGGTCGGTGGTGCCGCGCGAGAACAGCTCGACGTCGACGACGGCCAACTTCCGCCCCAGCTTGAGCAGGCGCGTGCGCGCCAGCAGATCGCTCAGCGCGGGCTTGCGCAGGAAGTCGATGTGCAGGCTCGTCGTCACCGCCAGCAGCACCGGGCCCACGCGAGTCATGATGGCGAGCCACGCGGCGGTGTCGGCGAGCATCATCATGGCCGGGCCCGACAGGGTGCCGCCGGGCCGACCGTGGCGCTCGGCGGCGGGCAGGCAGAGGAGCACCGCCTCCGGCGTCGCCTCCTCCACCCGCGGGACCTCGTTGCCGGGGAAGGACTCGACCAGTATCGCCTGGAGCTCCTCGACGCTCAGCACGTCAGTCGGCCCGCCGGTAGCGCGCCGTGGCCAGTGGACTGAGCACGGCGATGGCGCCCAGGGCCCAGAGCATCGAGATCCACACCGACGAGCCGACCGGGGTGCCCAGCATCAGCGACCGTACCCCCTCGGCAACCTGGGAGACCGGTTGGTCGCGGGCGAACCCCTGCAGCCAGCCGGGCATGGACGAGACCTGGACGAAGATCGAGGAGGCGAAGGTCAGGGGGAAGATGAGGGGGAAGGTCATCGCCTGGGCCGTCTCGGAGTTCGGTGCCGCCAGGCCGACGAAGGCGAAGCCCCACGAGAGGCAGTAGGCGAAGAAGAGCATCAGCAGGCACGCGCCGACGTAGGCCGTGACGCTGCCGTGGGGTCGAAATCCCACGGCCAGGCCCACCAGGGTGATGACGATCAGGACCACGATGTTGCGGGCGACGTCGGAGAGGGTTCGTCCGGCCAGCACGGCGCTACGCGCCATCGGCAGCGCTCGGAAGCGCTCGATGAGCCCCCGCTGGAGATCCTCGGCCAGACCGATCGCGGTGCCGACGGCGCCGAAGATCGTCGTCTGGACCAGGATGCCCGGGATGAGGTAGTCCACATAGCTCCCCCCGGTGTGGATCGCCCCGCCGAAGACGTAGCGAAAGAGCAGGACGAACATGACGGGTTGGACGATCAGGAAGACCAGCGCGGTCGGGACGCGCACGATGGCCAGCAGGTTGCGCTGGGCCATGGTGAACGTGTCGCTGACGGCCCAGCGCAGTCGGTGCTCGGCGACGGGCGGATCGGACGTCACGCGCGGGCCCGTCGTGCCTCGCGGCCCCGTGGCGCGTCGTTCGGCTCCTCGTCCTTCTCGGTTCGGTGGCCCGTGAGGCTCAGGAAGACGTCGTCGAGGCTGGGCTCGCGCAGCGAAAGGCCGGCGAGGACGAGGCCCGCCGCGTCGACGCGACGCAGCACGTCGGCGGCGGCGCTGGGCCCGCGCTCGACCGTCAACTCTACGACCGTCCCCTCGATGTTCGCGGGCTTGGTGGAGGCGTCGCCGATCAGCGCCAGCGCGCGCTGCGCGTCCTCGGTGCTGAAGAAGTGCACCTCGAGCACGGTGGCGCCCAACCGGGCCTTCAGCTCGCGTGACGTGCCCTGGGCGATGATCGTGCCGCGGTCGAGCACCACCAGCTGGCGGGCCAGTCGGTCCGCCTCCTCGAGGTACTGCGTGGTCAGCAGCACCGTGACGCCGTCCTCCACCAGGCCCTCGATGATGCCCCAGAGATCTTGGCGGCTCTGGGGGTCGAGGCCCGTCGTCGGCTCGTCCAGGAAGAGCAGGGGAGGGTCGGCGACCAGGGCCGCGGCCAGGTCGAGGCGCCGGCGCATGCCGCCCGAGTAGGTCTTGGTCGAGCGGTCGGCGGCCTCGCTCAGCCCGAACTGCTCGAGGAGGTGACGCGCGCGCGACACCGCCACCGACGTGCGCAGGTGGTTCAGCCGCCCGATCATGCGCAGGTTCTCCAGGCCGGTCAGGTTCTCGTCGACCGTCGCGTACTGCCCGGCCAGCCCGATGCTCTCGCGAACTCGTTGGGGCTGGCGCACGACGTCGAAGCCGTTGACCACCGCCGTGCCCGACGTCGGCGCGAGGATCGTTGACAGGATGCGCACCATCGTGGTCTTGCCCGAGCCGTTGGGCCCCAGCAGGCCGAAGACCTGGCCGCGTGGCACGTGCAGCGAGACCCCGTCGAGGGCTCGCAGCGCGCCACCGTCGAAGGTGCGAACCACGTTGAGGGCCTCGACCGCGAATTCGGACACGGACCGCAGTCTAGGGAGGCCCCCCGCACACTCGCCTCACCGAGACGGTACGTTACTGGCATGGCTCTCTCGGACGGCGACATCGCGCAGGTGCGTGCCGCCACCGATATCGTCGCCCTGATCAGCGAGCACGTGGCGCTGAGGAAGAGCGGGCGCCGCTGGAGCGGGCTGTGCCCCTTCCACACTGAGAAGACGCCGTCGTTCTCGGTCAACGCCGAGGAGGGTCGGTACTACTGCTTCGGCTGTCGCGCGTCGGGCGACGCGATCACCTTCGTGCGCGAGGTGCAGCACCTCGACTTCGTCGACGCGGTGCGCCAGCTGGCCGACCGGGCCGGCGTCGAGCTGCACGAGGACGCCAGTGCCAGCGCCGCGCGTCACGAGCGCCAGGAGCTGCTCTCCGCCATGGCCGCAGCGGTCGACTGGTACCACGACCGGCTGCTGCACGCGCCCGACGCCCGGCCCGCGCGCGAGTACCTGACCTCGCGCGGGATCGGGGGCGACCTCGCCCGTCAGTTTCGCCTCGGCTGGGCGCCCGACGACTGGGACGCGCTGGCGCGCGCGCTGCACCTGGATCAGCGCGTCCTGACCGGTACCGGCCTGGGCTTCGTCAATCAGCGCGGGCGCCGCCAGGACGCGATGCGCGCGCGCATCATCTTCCCGATCCTGGATCCGGCGGGCCACCCGGTGGCGCTCGGCGGGCGCATCCTGCCGGGCCGCGACACCGGGACGCGCGTCGAGGCCAAGTACAAGAACAGCCCCGAGACTCCCATCTACTCCAAGCGGCGCACCCTGTACGCGCTCAACTGGGCCAAGGAGGACGTGATCAAGTCGGGCGAGATCGTCGTGTGTGAGGGCTACACCGACGTGATCGCCCTCTTCGCCGCCGGCGTGACCCGCGCCGTGGCGACGTGCGGGACGGCCCTGGGCGAGGAGCACTTTCGTACGATGCGCAACTTCTCCCAGCGCATCGTCCTCGCCTACGACGCGGATCAGGCGGGCCAGAGCGCCGCGGCCTCGGTCTACCAGTGGGAGCGTCAGCACGAGGTGGACGTGGCCGTGGCGCGCCTGCCGCGCGGCAGCGACCCGGCCGAGCTGGCCCAGCGCGACCCCGACGCGCTGCGCCGCGCGGTCGCCGAGGCCGTCCCGTTCCTGGCGTTTCGCCTCGAGCGGGTGCTCGAGGCGGCGAATCTCGCGACGGCGGAGGGGCGGGCGAGGGCCGCGGAGTCGGCTCTGGAGGTCTTGCGCGAGCACCCCAGCGAGCTCGTGCGCGACCAGTACGTGATGGAGGTGGCCGACCGCCTACGCCTGGAGGCGCCGGTGCTGCGTCAACGGCTGCGCGAGGCGCCTCGCGAGGCACTCCGTGAAGCGCCCGTTGCGGGCTCGCGCGCTGCGCCCTTCCCCGCCCGGGCGCCGACGTCGCTGCCGCGCCCGGGCCAGGAGGCGCTGCGACTCTGGGTGCACGTGGCGCGCGCGCGTGATCGCTTCGTGACCGCGTACTTCGTGGACCCCGTGCAGCGCCGGGTGTTCGACGCGCTGGGCGAGGGCGGCTCGGTCGGTGAGGTGATCGATCGGCTCGCGGCCGGCGGGGACGTCGACGCCGCTGGAGTGTTGGCTCACGTCGTCGTGGACGAGGTGACCGAGGAGAGCGACGAGGCCGTGGCGGCGGTGGTGTCCCAGTTGATCCGTCACGCGACGCGCACGGCGCTGCGCGAGCTCGAGGCTCAACTGCGCCGCGGCGAGATCACGCCCGACGCCGCGAACGCGACGATACGCGACGTGAAGGAGCGTCTCGAGTGGCTGGGCACCGACGAGGCCAGTCGCGCCGAGGAGGACCTGCGCGACTGGCTGGTCGCTCGCGAGGCGTCGGCCCCGTGACCCGTCGCTTCGTGGGGGGTCTCGAGATGTCCCCGCCGCTCCCGCTCGAGGAGGAGCGGCGGCTGTACCCGATCATCGTGCGGGGGCGGGCGGCTGCCGAGGCGCTCGAGTCGCCCGAGGAGTACGACAGCGCCACGCGTCGCCGGCTCAGCCGGGCGCGCCACGCGGGCCAGGAGGCGGAGTCGGCGCTCCTGCGCGCCACGTGCGGCCTGGTCCGCGCGCGGGTCCAGGAGCGGGGATACCGATTCGGCAACGAGGAGCTCGAGGCGGCGGGAGTCGAGGGGCTCGTGAACGCACTGCAGCGCTTCGACCCGAGTCGGGGGGTCCGCTTCGCCACGTACGCGAACTACTGGATCATGAAGCTCGTCAATCAGGCCGTCCAGCAGCAGGCTGGACTCACCGACACCGAGATGCGCCGCGTGCTGGCTCTTCAGAAACTCGAGCGAGCCAGCGACGGGCGACCCCTCGCACGCGAGTTCGTGGCGCAGTCCCTCGGGATCTCGACGGCCGCCGCCGACGAGGTGCTGCACGTGAGCCGCGATCTCCAGGCGCGCCGATACGAGTCCCCACCCCTGCCGGACCTGGCGGCGCCGTCGGAGGTGCCCGACATCGCCGATGCGCCCTCGTGGGTGATCGACGAGTTGCGTCGCCGCTGCGGCGACGACTTCGACGCGTTCTGGCAGTACACCTTCCGGGTGACGTCGATGGACGAGATCGCTCGCTCGAAGGGCATCACTCGCCAGGGCATGGCCAAGCGGATCGAGCGCTGTCGGCGCGCGGTGCGCGAGAGTCCTGAGGCGGAACGACTCCTGGCCTGGTTCGACCACCAGTGACGGGCGGGGCCGGTGCTAGGGTGTCAGTGCCCTCGGGCTCATTCCCAGATAGCTCAATTGGCAGAGCAAGCGACTGTTAATCGCTAGGTTGCAGGTTCGAGTCCTGCTCTGGGAGCCACTTGCTCGTCGTATGGGTCGGCGTGGCCGTGTGTCGAAGGGCCGTAGCTCAGTGGTTAGAGCAGGGGACTCATAATCCCTCGGTCGTGGGTTCGATCCCCACCGGCCCTACTGTGGGGACTTACTAAAA
>JBMFWX010000021.1:5903-33681 GCA_049964855.1 Acidimicrobiales bacterium | reverse complement strand
CCCGCCTCCTCGACGAGCGACTGAGTGCCCCGGCACCCTGCGGGGGGCGCCGGTAGGCTGGAGTGGTGATTTTGCCGTCGATCGAGAGCCCCGCAGACCTGCGTCCGCTCTCCTACGACGACCTGCGCGAGCTCAGTGGCGAGATCCGTGATTTCATCATCGAGACCGTGACCACCACGGGGGGGCACCTCGGCTCCAACCTCGGAGTGGTGGAGCTGACGCTGGCGCTGCACCGAGTGTTCGACTCCCCGCGCGACATCCTGCTCTGGGACACTGGCCACCAGGCCTACGTGCACAAGCTGCTCACCGGACGGCGCTACGGATTCAAGAAGTTGCGCCAGCGCGGCGGGATCTCCGGGTACCCGAGCCGAGCGGAGAGCGAGCACGACTGGATCGAGTCCTCGCACGCCTCCACCGCGCTGTCCTACGCCCACGGCCTCTCGGTGGCCCTCCAACAACGCCGCGAGTTGATCGGCCACGGGGGCCAACGCCACGTGGTGGCCGTCGTGGGCGACGGCTCGCTGACCGGCGGCATGGCCTTCGAAGCCCTCAACAACCTGGGCCACTCCAACCAGCGCGTGGTCATCGTCCTCAACGACAACGGTCGCAGCTACGCGCCGACGATCTCCAAGCTCTCCGAGTCCCTCACCGCCCTGCGACTCAACAAGCGCTACCTCTCGTGGCGCCAACGCCTGCGTCGGCTCGTCCCACACCTGCCGAGCCTCGGACGCGCCGCCTACACCAGTGTGGACGTCATGACCTCGGTCGTGCGCGAGATGGTGACGCCGCACACCTTCTTCGAGATGCTGGGCGTGCGCTACGTCGGCCCGGTGGACGGGCACAACATCGAGGCCCTCGAGCACACCCTGCGCAGCGCCGCGCGCTGGGACGGCCCAATCGTGGTGCACGTACTGACCGAGAAGGGTCGCGGCTACGCCCCGGCGACGCGTGACGACCTGCGCATGCACGACTACAAACTCCCCCCCAAGCTCAACGAGGACGAGGTCGCACCCCAGTCCTACACCGACGCCTTCGCCAACGCGCTGGTCGCCATGGCCGACCTGGACGAGCGCATCGTCGCGATCACCGCCGCCATGGCGGGTCCGACGGGGCTCCTGCGTTTCCAGGACCGCTACCCCGACCGGTTCTTCGACGTCGGCATCGCCGAGCAGCACGCCGTGACGGCCGCGGCGGGCATGGCCATGGGCGGACTCAAGCCCGTGGTCGCCCTGTACTCCACGTTCTTCGCGCGAGCCTTCGACCAGGCCAACCTCGACGTGGGCCTGCTCGACCTTCCGGTGGTCTTCGTCTTCGACCGCGCCGGCATCACCGGTGACGACGGGCCGAGCCACCACGGCCTCCTGGACATCGCGCTGTGCCTGTCCATCCCCAACGTGACGATCTTCGCCCCCTCCAGCGCCGAGGAGGTTCCCGGAATGCTGGCCACGGCCCTGTCGCTCTCCAGCCCCACGGCCATCCGCTTCCCCAAGACCATGCCCCAGCCCTTCGACGGCGCGATAGGCGAGGGGCTGCGCGCCCGGCGGGTCACCCGTGGCGACGGTTCGCTCTGCGTCCTGGCCGTCGGCAAGATGGCGGCGAGCGCGTACCAGGCCCTGGCGCTGATGGGTGACGACGCGTCACGCGTCACGCTCTACGACGTGCGCGTGCTGCCCCCGGACCCGGCGATGATCGACGACGCGCTCGAGCACCAGCGCATCATGACCGTGGAGGACGCCACGCGACACGGAGGGGCGGGGACCCTGATGGTGTCGGCGGTGCGCAACCGCGCCCAGGATCTTCGTCGAGCGTTCCCCACGACCCGTATCCTCGGCGTGCCCCGCGCCTACCTCGAGCACCACCGGCCCGACGAGCTGCTCGCCGAGATGGGACTGGACCCGGCGGGGCTGGCCAGCGCGTTCGCCCGCCTCCTCGCCGACGAGCCCGAGTTCCCGCGCACCCCCCCGAGCGCGCCCCGCGGCCGCTACGCCTAGTGCCGCGCACCGTACGACGCGGCGAGACCCGGCCGACGGCGTGACCTGATCCGCCACGGGCGCGCGACGTGCCACTACGGCGTGACGAACCGATCGTGCGGGCCCGCGACCCGCGCGAAGGAACCAGGCGCCAGGACCGACCCCGGTCAGCGCAGACCCCGTGGTCCCCCATCCCCCGTGGTGACGACGATCCCCGTGGTGACGACGGCCGGCGTCGCGCACCAGATCCCCTTCGCTCCTCGATCACGAGGGCGCCTCACGACCCGCCGCCGGGTGACGTCGGGTGGCCGCGAGAGTGCGACCTCCCCCGCGAGGACCCGGTCGCCGGGCTCTCGTGCACCGGCGACGGCGCGACCACCACCCGGGAGGGCTCGTGACGCGCGCGGGCCGGTACGATACGCCCATGGACGACGACCCCGTGGGCTACGACGTGGTGAAGAGCGACGAGCAGTGGCGCGCCGAGCTGCCGGGCGAGCGCTACGCGGTGCTGCGCGGCGCGGCGACCGAGCCCCCGTTCACCGGCTCGCTGCTGCACGTCGACCACCGCGGCGTCTTCTCCTGCGCGGGGTGCGGCCAGGAGCTGTTCACGACGGACCAGAAGTTCGACTCCGGGTGCGGCTGGCCGAGCTTCGACGCCTGCGAGCCCGGCACCATCATCGAGCGGCCGGACCACTCACTCCTGCGAAGCCGCACCGAGATCCTCTGCGCGCGCTGCGGCGGCCACCTGGGTCACGTCTTCGACGACGGCCCGACCGCGACGGGCCTGCGCTACTGCGTGAACTCTCTCGCGCTGGAGTTCGCGCCCGTCGAGGAGTAGCTACACGTCGAGGAAGCGGCGTATGGCGATCGCCGAGCCCACCGAGCCGATGACCACGCCGACCACCAGGACCACCGCGTTGGTGCCCACCAGGGCCCGCGTGTTGAGCTGGAACTCGTTATGCAGCGGATACCAGGTGTGCAGCGCCGTCACCGCGAGGATCGCCACGGCCGAACCAATCAGGCCCTGAATGAACCCCTCCGTGATGTAGGGGATCCGGATGAACCAGTTCGTCGCTCCCACCAGCTTCATCACCGACACCTCGCGGCGTCGCGAGAAGATGGCCATGCGAATGGTGTTGAGAATCAGCACGGTCGCGGACAGCAGAAGCACCGCGGCCAGGGCGAGGAACACGATCTGCAGGATGCGAATCGCGCGATTCATCTCGCGGATCTGCTGCTCGGGGGCGGTGACCTGGTAGACCCCCGGCTGGTTGGTGAAGGTCGACGCGACCACCGCCGCGTCCGAGGGCACCGTCGGCACGCAGCGGAACGAGGTCGGCATGTCCCCGACGCGCAGGACGCTCGACTCGTTGCCCGGGAGGATCTTCACGGCCTCGCGGTAGTCCTGGGCCTGAGTGTAGAAGACGCAGTCCTTGACGATGGGCAGGTTGGCCAGTTGGGTGCGCACGTTGGACAACTCGCTCGGCGTCGCGGTGGGCTGCATCCACACCGTGACGCGGGTGCCCTGCTGCCACTGAGCCGACGCCTGCGCGGCACTCTGCTTGAGCAGCAGGGCCGCCCCGACCAGCGAGAGCGACACCGCCACCGTCAAGATCGCCGCGATGGTCATCATCCGGTTACGCCACAGGTTGCCCAGGGTCTCGCGTAGCGCGTAGCGCAGGTAGACGCGCACTACAGGCTCACCGGGGTCTCGTCGATGCCGTACACGCCGCGGACCTGGTCACGGATCATCTCTCCCCGGTCCAGTTCGATGACGCGCCGGCGCATCCGGTCCACCAGCACCTTGTCGTGCGTGGCCATGACCACCGTCGTCCCCGTGCGGTTGATCCGCTCCAGCAGCGCCATGATCGACTCCGAGTTCGTGGGGTCGAGGTTGCCGGTCGGCTCGTCGGCCAACAGGATCAGCGGCCGATTGACGAACGCGCGGGCCACCGCGACGCGCTGCTGCTCGCCGCCGGAGAGCTCGCCCGGCAGGTTCTTCGCCTTGCTGGCCAGCCCGACCAGGTCCAGGATCTGGGGAACTTGCGACTCCACCGTCGAGCGGGGACGCCCGATCACCTCGAGCGCGAAGGCCACGTTCTCGAACACGCTCTTGCTAGGCAGCAGGCGAAAGTCCTGGAAGACGCAGCCGATGTTGCGGCGCAGGTAGGGGACGCGCCACGGCGACAGCTGACCGATGTCGCGACCCGCCTCGAGGATGCGACCCTGATCGGGCAGCTCCTCGCGCAGCAACAGGCGCAGGAAGGTCGTCTTGCCCGAGCCCGAGGCCCCGACGAGGAAGACGAACTCGCCCTTGTCGATGTTGAGCGAGATGTCCTTCAGCGCGGGCGTCCCGTTCTTGTAGGTCTTGGAGACGTGCTCGAAGCGGATCACGCTCGCACCCTCCGGAGTGGACTACTGACTGGCCCAGCGGCGCCGACGTACACGATGCACCATTGTACGTGGCCGCGGCGGCGGCGCGACGACACGCCGCTCAAGCCGGCGCGTCGCTGGGCGCCAGGGAGCGCTGGCGGCGCAGCTCCGCCTCCATGAAGGCGTCCAGATCGCCGTCCAGCACCGCCTCGACGTTGCCCGTCTCGACGTCCGTGCGGTGGTCCTTGACCAGTTGGTAGGGGGCCTGGACGTAGCTGCGGATCTGCGAGCCCCACGCGTTGTCGCTACGCGCGCCGCTCAGGGCGTCCATCTGGGCCTGACGCTGCGCCCTCGCGCGCTCGGCCAGCTTGGCCTCCAGGATCTGCATCGCCCGCGCCCGGTTCTGGTGCTGGGAGCGCTCGTTCTGACAGCTCACCACCACCCCCGTGGGCAGGTGAGTGATGCGAATCGCCGAATCGGTCTTGTTCACGTGCTGACCCCCGGCCCCCGACGACCGGTAGGTGTCGATGCGCAGGTCCTTCTCGTCGATCTCGACCTCGGCGGCGTCGTCGTCGAGCAGCGGCGTGACGTCGAGCGAGGCGAAGCTGGTCTGACGGCGCGCCTGGGAGTCGAAGGGACTGATGCGCACGAGCCGGTGCACGCCCCGCTCGCTGGAGAGCCAGCCGTAGGCGTAGCGCCCCTTCACGATGAACGTGGCGGACAGCAGCCCCGCCTCTTGGCCCTCCGTCGCCTCGTCGACCTCCACCACGAAGCCGCGGCGCTCGGCCCAGCGCGAGTACATCCGCACCAGCATCTCGGTCCAGTCCTGGGCGTCGGTCCCACCCGCCCCGGCGTGCAGTTCCACGATCGCGTCGTTCTGGTCGTAGGGACCCCGGAACAAGCTCTCGGTCTCGAGCGCGTCGAGGGAGCGTCCGAGGGACTCGAGCTCCGCGGCCAGCTCCCCCAGCGATGACCAGTCGGGCTCGTCGGCCGCCAACGACTCGCGCGCGAACTCCGCCAGCACCGCGCAGTCCTCGAGCGAGTGGCCGAGCGCGTCGAAGCGCTCCAGGTCATTGCCGAGCCGACCCAACTCGGTGGTCACGGCGCGCGCGTGATCCTGGTCATCCCAGAGGTCGGGCGCCGCCGCCGCCACGGCCAGGGCGTCGTGGCGCGCTCGCACCTCGTCCATGGACAGGTACTCGCGGGCCGCACGCCAGCGCTCCTCGTACAGCGCGAGCGTGGCCAGGGCGTCGCGCAGCGCGTTCTCGGCCTTAGGGTCGGCCATGGCACTGCTTGTACTTGCGGCCCGAGCCGCACCAGCAGGGCTCGTTGCGGCCGATCTTGTCACCCGGCTTCTTCGTGGGCGGCGCGGCCTCGTGCCGGGGCGGCTCCACCGCCCCCGGGGCGACCTGCGCGACGTTCGTCACCGCCCGCTCCAGCTCCTCGTCCGCCTCACTGGTCGCCTCCTCGGCCGGCGTCGCCTCGACGTGGGTGATGTAGCGCACGTAGTCGGCGTTGACGGCGCCGAGGAGGTGCTCGAACATGAGGTAGCCCTCCTTCTGCCACGCCGTCAGGGGATCCTGCTGGGCCACCTGGCGCAGGTGGATGCCGTCGCGCAGGTAGTCCATGTCGGCCAGGTGGTCGCGCCAGCGCTGATCGAGGATCTGCAGCATGACGTCGCGCTCGATCTCCTTGGCCGTCTCCATGCCCCCGGGGTACTCCTGGCACTTGCGCTCGTAGAGCCCCAGCGCGTCCTCGACCACTAGGGCCGCCACCTCGTCGCGATCGTCGTAGGTCGCCAGCGTCTCGAGGGTGAGCGTCGAGGGGTAGAACGACTGCAGCTCCATAAGCAGCGAGTTGAGGTCCCACTCCTCGGCGTACTCGCTGTCCAGCTGCTCGAGGACCGCGCGCGAGAGCTCCTCCTCGATCATGGCGAGGGTCACGTCATGGATGTCGTCGCCGTCGATGACCTGCTGGCGCCGCTCGTAGATCACCTTGCGCTGCTCGTTCATCACCTCGTCGTACTTGAGCACGTCCTTGCGGATCTCGGCGTTGCGGCTCTCCACCGTGTTCTGGGCCCGCTCGATCGCGCGCGACACCATCTTCGCCTCGATCGCCTCGCTCTCGGGCATGGTGCGGTCCATGACCCACGACACCGCACCCGTCGCGAACAGCCGCATCAACTCGTCCTCGAGCGAGAGGTAGAAGCGGCTCTCGCCGGGGTCTCCCTGACGTCCCGAGCGCCCGCGCAGCTGGTTGTCGATACGCCGCGAGTCGTGGCGCTCGGTGCCCAGCACGTACAGCCCGCCCAGGGCCCGGACCTCGTCGCCCTCGGCCTCGCAGATCGGGCGCAGGCGAGCCAGGGCCTCGCGGTAGGCCGCGTCGTACTCCTCGGAGCCGGCCACCAGTCCACGTCCCACCGTCTCGCGGGCGGCCAGCCCCTCGGGGTTGCCCCCGAGGATGATGTCGACCCCTCGGCCGGCCATGTTGGTGGCCACGGTCACCGCGTGCAGGCGACCGGCCTGCGTGACGATCTCCGCCTCGCGAAAGTGCTGCTTGGCGTTGAGCACCTCGTGGGTGATGCCCGCCTTGGACAGGGCGCGCGAGAGCAGCTCGGACTTCTCCACCGACGCGGTGCCCAGCAGGATCGGCTGGCCACGCCCGTTGCGTTCGGCGACGTCTTCGACGATGGCGGCGAACTTCGCCTCCTCGGTCTTGAAGATCAGGTCGGGCTGGTCCGCGCGCACGAGGGGCCGGTGCGTGGGGATCGGCACGACGGCCAGGTTGTAGGTGCTCGAGAACTCGCTGGCCTCGGTCTCGGCGGTGCCGGTCATGCCCGCCAACTTCTCGTAGAGGCGGAAGTAGTTCTGCAGCGTCACCGTGGCCCAGGTGTGGTTCTCCTCCTGGATGCGCACGCGCTCCTTGGCCTCGACCGCCTGATGCAGCCCGTCCGACCAGCGACGCCCCTCGAGGGTGCGGCCGGTGAACTCGTCGACGATCTTCACCTCGCCCGCGTCGACCAGGTAGTCCTTGTCGCGGTGGAAGAGCTCCTTGGCGCGCAGCGCCTGGCCCAACTGGTGCACGTAGTTCGTCGCGACCGCGTCGTAGAGGTTGGCCACGCCGAGCTGGCGCTCCACCTTCTCGATGCCCGACTCGGTGGGCATCACCGTCTTCTTCTCCTCGTCGACCTCGTAGTCGACGTCGCGCACCAGCGTGCGCACGATCGAGGCGAACTGGTAGTAGAGCTTCGTCACGTCCGACGCCGGACCCGAGATGATCAGCGGCGTGCGCGCCTCGTCGATCAGGATCGAGTCCACCTCGTCGACGATCGCGTAGTGGTGGCCGCGCTGGACCATGTGCTCGCGACGCCGCGCCATGTTGTCGCGCAGGTAGTCGAAGCCGAACTCCGTGTTCGTGCCGTAGGTGACGTCGCACTGGTACGCCGCGCGCTTCTCCTCGAAGTCCTCGAGGTCCGGGCCCACGCGCCCGACCGTCAGCCCCAGGAAGCGGTGCAGCTCACCCATCCAGTTCGCGTCGCGCGTCGCCAGGTAGTCGTTCACCGTCACGACGTGCACGCCACGCCCACTCAACGCGTTGAGGTACACCGGCAGGGTCGACACCAGCGTCTTGCCCTCACCGGTCTTCATCTCCGCGATCCACCCGAAGTGCAGCGCCATCCCGCCCATCAGCTGCTCGTCGTAGTGACGCTGCCCCAGGACCCGCGTCGCGGCCTCGCGCACCACGGCGAAGGCCTCGATCAGCAAGTCGTCCAACGTCTCGCCGTCGGTCAGGCGGTCGCGGAACGCGTCCGTGCGACCGCGCAGCTCGGCGTCGGTCAGCCCCGCCATCTCCCCGGCCAGGTCGTTGATCGGACCCACTAGTTCCGCGAGCTGGCGCACGCGCTTGCCCTCACCGGCCCTCAAGATCTTGCTGAATACACTCATGTCGTGTCTCACCCTACCGGTCGAGCGCGCGCGATCGTGGGGCTACGGGCGTCTGACCTGGTCTTTGACCCCACACTCGCCCGCAGGCGGATCACGACCACGTCGTGCCGCCGACTCCCGCCAGTGGCCACGGTGACCACCACGGGGCGGGACTTACCTCTAAACCGCGCCATGATCAGCGTCGCGAGACGCCTTACGTGGGTCGCTTCGCCCGCGGCTGGCATCGACTTTCAACCACAGACCCGCCCGCAGCCCCGCTCAGTCTACGCCCCGAGAACGGCCCGCGCGCAGCGTGAGCGCGCTCAGACGCAGGCCCAGCACCAGCGCGGCCACCGGCAGCAGCACGCGGCGCCAGCCCCGCGACGTCTGCGCCTCGAAGCGCAGGGCGCTCGCGTGGTGGGCGACCACCATCGCCCGCGACACCCCGCGCCGCGACACCCCCTCGACGTGGGTCACCACGGCCCCCTCGACCGCGGCGACGCCGAGTCCGCGCGCGCGCACGCGCCAGCAGAGATCCATGTCCTCGGCGAACATGAAGTAGCGCTCGTCGAAGCCACCGACGGCCTCGAAGGCGTCACGGCGGATCACGAAGCAGGCCCCCGAGACCCAGTCCACCGTGCCGTCGGGGCGCGGCGAGCGGTAGCGCCGCGTCGCGGGGTTCGTCGGCCACCACGGAGCGAGCAGCGCGTGGGCCGCCGCGAGCCAGACGTTGGGGAAGACGCGCTGGGACGGGTAGAGAGACCCGTCGGGGCGCACAATGAGCGGACCGGCGATGGCCACGTCGGGCCGCGCCTCGAGGAACGCCACCAGCGCGTCCACCGCCCCGGCGTGCAGCACGACGTCGGGGTTGGTCACGAGCAGGTAGCGCGACGGTGCCGCGGCCGCCGCGCCGCGGTTGACGCCCCGGCCGTAGCCGAGGTTGCGCCCGGGCTCGACCACGGTCGCGCGTCGCCGCGCCAGGGCCGCGCGCGACGTGCCCGACGCGGCGTTGTCCACGACCACCACGTCGCGCACGCCGTTCGCCTCCAGCGAGGCGACACAGTCCCCCAGAGCCGGTCCCGCGTGGTAGTCGACGATGACCGCCGACAGCGTCGGTGACTCGCTGGTCACGCGGCGCCCCCGCGCGACCGATCGGCGACCAGGCGGGTCACGCCCTCGCGCCAGGGCGGCAGCGCCGCCCACCCCTGGTCACTCCACCGGCCGGTCGCCAGGTCGCTGCGCCGCGGGCGACGCGCCAGGGGAGCAGGATCCAGCTCGTCGGTGCGGATCGCCGTGGCGAACTCGTCGCCCCGGCCCCGGCACTCGCCCACGTGACGGGCGACGTCGAACCAGCTGGCGGCGCCGGTGTTGGCCACGTGCCAGACGCCCCCGGGCCGCGCGCGCACCAGGGTGACCAGCGCCCGTGCGAGGTCCGCCGCGACGGTGACCGTCCCGACCTGGTCGTCGACGAAGCGCACCGTCGCCCCCTCGTCGGCGCGCGCCGCGATGACGTGCGCGACGTTGCGGCCGCGCACGCCCATGACCCACGAGGTGCGCACCACGCTGTCCTCGGAACCGCAGTGCTGCTCACCCGCCCACTTCGAGGCGCCGTACACGCTCAGCGGATTGGCGGGGTCGTCCTCCTCGTAGGGCGCGCCCTTCTCGCCGTCGAAGACGTAGTCCGTGGACACCGCGACGAGGTGCGCGCCGCTCGCGCGCGCGGCGCGCACCATCGTCTCGGTGCCCCCCGCGTTGACCGCGTAGCAGGCCGCCGCGTCGCGCTCGGCGCGGTCCACCGCCGTGTAGGCGGCCAGGTGCACGATGACGTCGGGTCGTACCGCGCTCATCGCCCGCACCACGCCGTCGCGGTCGGTCACGTCGAGTTCGTGGCGCGTGAGCCCCAGCACGTCGAACTCGTCGCGGCCCACCGGGCGTGCGTCGGGCCAGAAGTCCGGGTCGGCCCCGGGAACGATCAAGCCCTCGAGCGTGTCGACCAGGTCGCGCCCCACCTGGCCCCCGGCCCCGGTGACCACGACCCGCACCGGGCGGCTCACGAGGCCCCGCTCGCCACGGCCCGCAGATGCACCACGTCCCCGGCGCTCACCGTCACCGGCGCGCCGTCCACGTCGAGCACCAGGGCCCCGCTCGCGTCGACGTCGCGCGCGACACCCTCCAGCACGTCGCGCGAGCGCTCCACCCGAACGCGGCGCCCGAGGGTCGCCAACGCGGCCACGTACTCGCGGCGCAGCGCGTCACGCCCCTCCTGGCGCGCCAGATCGCCGTAGCGCGCACCGAGGTGGCCGAGCGTGGCGCGCAGCAGGTCCGCCGCGGTCACGGCCACCCCGGACGCCTCGCGCACATCCGTCGCGCCCACGCCCTCGGGGTGAGCCGTCAGGTTGACCCCCAGGCCGGCCACGACGGTCCTGACCGGGCCCTGCGAGGTCGTCTGGGCGAGGACCCCGGCCAGCTTGGCGTCGCTGGCAAGCAGGTCGTTGGGCCACTTGAGCGCGACCGCCAGGCCGGTCAGGTCGGCGAGAGCGGCGCGTGCACTGAGTGCCAGGGCCGCGACGACCAGCTGGGCGTCCCCCCCCGGCGCCCGCAGGAGCACCGAACAGAGCAACGCCGAGCCCGCGGGGGCCGACCAGGTGCGATCGCGCCGACCCCGACCCGCCGACTGGTGGTCGGCGTAGACGACCAGCCCCTCGGGCTCGTCGGCCCGTGCGGCCAACCACTCGTTGGTCGAGGCGACCTCCGCCAGGTGTTCCACGCGCCAGTCCAAAGCTTCCACCCCCAAACATTATGGTTTAGGGGATGCGCCGGCGCACCGGTCGAGGGAGGTACACGTGTTAGGGAAGGTCCTGATTGCCAACCGCGGAGAGATCGCGGTGCGCGTGGCGCGCACGTGTCGCGAAATGGGCGTCGCCACGGTGGCGGTCTACTCCGACCTCGACCGCGACGCCCTGCACGTACGACTGGCCGACGAGGCCTACGCGCTCGGGGGAGCCAGCGCGGCCGAGAGCTACCTCAACACCACCGCCATCCTCGACGTGCTCGAACGCAGTGGGGCCGACGCGGTGCACCCGGGCTACGGCTTCTTCTCGGAGAACACCGACTTCGCTCGCGCGATCACCTCGCGCGGGGTCACCTTCATCGGCCCGCCCCCCGAGGCCATCGAGATCATGGGCGACAAGATCTCCTCACGGCTGGCCGCCGAGCGCGTCGGCGTCGTCGGCGTGCCCGGGCGCAGCGAGGCGCTCACGAGCCCGCGCGAGGTCGTGACCTTTGGTGAGGAGTTCGGCTGGCCGGTCGCCATCAAGGCCGCCTACGGCGGCGGCGGGCGCGGCATGAAGGTCGTACGGGGCGCCGACGAGGCGGTGGCGGCGCTGGAGAGCGCGCAGCGCGAGGCCCTCAGCTACTTCGGCCGCGACGAGTGCTACGTCGAGCGCTATCTGACCTGGCCCCGCCACATCGAGATGCAGGTCCTCGCCGACGCCCACGGCCACACCCTGTGGCTGGGCGAGCGCGACTGCTCCGCGCAGCGCCGCCACCAGAAGCTGGTCGAGGAGTCGCCGGCGGCGAACTTCCCCGACGAGGTGCGCCGGGCCATGGGCGAGGCCGCCGTCAAGGTCTCGCGCGCGTGCGGGTACGTGAACGCCGGCACCGTCGAGTTCCTGTACCAGGACGGCGAGTTCTTCTTCCTCGAGATGAACACCCGACTGCAGGTCGAGCACCCCGTCACCGAGCTGGTCACCGGCCTGGACCTCGTGGAGTGGCAACTGCGCATCGCGGCGGGCGAGGCGCTGGACTTCTCCCAGGACGACGTCGCGGCACGCGGGCACGCCATCGAGATCCGCGTGAACGCGGAGGACCCCGCTCAGGGGCGCTTCGTCCCGTCACCGGGGACCATCACCCGCTTCGACGCGCCGGCCGGGCCGGGTGTGCGACTGGACGCCGGCTACGAGGCGGGCGACACGATCTCGCAGTACTACGACAACCTCATCGCCAAGCTCGTGGTGTGGGCCCCGGACCGCGAGCGCGCGCGCCGACGGATGCTGCGCGCCATCGAGGAGACACGCATCGAGGGCGTCGCCACCACCCTCGCCGCGGACACGATCATCCTGGCCAGTGAGGACTTCACCCGTGGCACGCACTCGACGAAGTGGGTCGAGGAGACCCTGGACTTCTCCACGCTCACGACGAGCACCCCCGTCGAGTCGCCCGAGGGGGCCGCCCTGCAGCGCCACGACGTCACCGCCGAGGTGGACGGGCGCCGCGTGGCCGTCACCCTCTACCTGCCCGACACGGGCGGACTGCCGCGCGCCGCCAGCACCGCCGCCCGGCCCCGCCGCCAGCACCACCCCGGCGTCGTCGGGAGCGGATCGGCCAACGTCACCGTGCCCATGCAGGGCACGATCGTCAAGGTCATGGTCGAGGTGGGCCAGGCCGTCGAGGCCGGCGAGGCCGTCCTCATCCTCGAGGCGATGAAGATGGAGAACGCGGTGCACGCCGAGCGCTCCGGGGTGGTCACGGCCATCCGCGTCGCCCCCGGCGACTCGGTCAGCACGGGTGACGTCGTGGTGGTGATCGAGTGACCACGCCCGAGGACCGCGTGCGCGAGGCGATCGACGCGGTGCGCGACGAGCTGATCGAGCTCAGCCACTTCATCCACGCCAACCCCGAACTCGGCTACGAGGAGTTCGTCAGCGCCGAGGCGGTGGCGGCATCGGCTGAGCGGCACGGCTTCACGGTGGAGCGCGGCGTCGCGTCACGGCCTACGGCCTTTCGCGCCACGGCCGGGACCGGACGGCTGCGTCTGGCCTACTGCGCCGAATACGACGCACTGCCCGACGTCGGCCACGCGTGCGGCCACAACATCATCGCCGCCGCGTCCCTCGGCGCGGCCCTCGGCCTCGCGGCCGTGGCCGAGGACCTCGACCTCGGCGTCATCCTGCTCGGCACCCCGTCCGAGGAGGGCGGCGGCGGAAAGATCGACCTGCTGGAGGCGGGCTACTTCGACGACGTGCACGCCGCCCTGATGGTGCACCCCTGGCCCGAGGAGCGCCTCGAGGCGGCGTGTCTCGCGGTCGACCACTTCGACGTCACCTTCACCGGCCGCGAGGCTCACGCTTCCGCCGCGCCCTGGGAGGGCGTCAACGCCCTCGACGCCCTGACGGTGGCCCAGGTGGCCATCGGGCTGTTGCGCCAGCACCTGCGCCCGGGAGACCAGATCCACGGCATCGTGGTGGAGGGCGGGGCGGCGGCCAACATCGTCCCGGCGCACATCGTCGCGCGCTACATGTGCCGAGCGACCACCGCCGAGGGCCTCGCGCGCCTTCGCGAGCGCGTCGACGCCTGCTTCGACGCCGGGGCTCGCGCCACCGGGGCGACGTGGCACACCGAAGAGCTGGGCCACGCCTTCTCCCACATGACCAGCGATCGCGAGATCCTCGCCCACTACCGGCGCGCCGCCGAGAGCCGGGGACGGCGCTTCGACCGCGACGACGAGGGGGCGCCCGCGCCGACCCTCTCCACCGACATGGCCAACGTCTCGCTGGTGGTGCCGTCGATCCATCCGCTGCTGGGCCTCGCGACCGGCGGTGCGGTGAATCACCAGCCCGCCTTCACCGCGGCGTGCGTGACCGCCGACGCCGACCGCGCCGTGATCGACGGCGCGGTGGCCCTGGCCCTCACGGCCGTGGGCGTGGCGCGCGACGAGGCCCTGCGCGCTCGGCTCCTGGAGCGGTCGTGATCGTCGAGCACGCCGCCCTGCGCGTCACCCCCGGGCGCGAGCGCGACTTCGAGTCGGCGATGGTGGACGCCCTCGGGCTCATCGAGTCCGCCCCCGACTGTCACGGGGCCGAGGTACGCGCCCAACTGGAGGACCCGTCGAACTACCTGCTGCTGGTGCGCTGGGAGTCGCTGGAGGCCCACGGGGCGTTCCGCGCCAGCGCTCTCTACGAGCAGTGGCGCACGCTCACCCACCACTTCTACGTCGAGCCGCCCGAGGTGCGCCACTACGGCGAGCCGCTGGCGCGCTAGCGGGGGTGGTGGACGCCGAACTCGCCGCGCAGCACGTCCGCGACCTCCCCGAGGGTGGCGCGGCGGGCCAGGGCCACCTTCATCGGATAGAGCAGGTTCGACGAGCCCCGCGCCGCGCTCGCCAGGTCGTCGAGCGCGTGGCGCACCGCGTCCTGGTCGCGATTCGCCTTGAACGCCCGCACCCGTTCCACCTGGGCGCGCTGCTGGGCCGCGTCGACCGGGAAGACCTCCGTGCTCGTGGGCGAGGCGTCGACGAAGCGGTTGACCCCCACGACGACCTTCTCGCCACGATCCACTCGGCGCGCGAAGTCGTACGCGGCCGACTCGATCTCGTCCTGCAGGTACCCCTGCTCGATCGCGACCACCGCACCGCCGAGTTCGTCGATCGTCGCCATGTAGTCGAGCGCCCGACGCTCCACCTCGTCGGTCAGCGACTCGACGAAGTACGACCCGGCCAGCGGATCCGCCGTGTCCGCGATGCCCGACTCGTAGCCCACGATCTGCTGGGTGCGAAGCGCCACCTTGGCCGCGCGCTCGGTCGGTAGGCCCAGCGCCTCATCGAAGCCGTTGGTGTGCAGACTCTGCGTGCCGCCAAGCGTCGCGGCGAGCGCCTGGAGGGTGACGCGCACGATGTTGTTCTCGGGCTGCTGGGCGGTGAGCGTGGAGCCTCCCGTCTGGGTGTGAAAGCGCAGCATCATCGAGCGCGGGTCCTGCGCGGCGAAGCGGTCGCGCATGATCCGCGCCCAGATCCGCCGAGCCGCCCGGTACTTCGCCACCTCCTCGAAGAGGTTGTTGTGCGCGTTGAAGAAGAAGCTGAGCCGTGGCGCGAACTCGTCCAACGCGAGACCGGCCGCCAGCGCGGCCTCCACGTAGGCGATCGCGTTGGCCAGCGTGAAGGCGATCTCCTGGACGGCCGTCGAGCCGGCCTCGCGGATGTGGTACCCGGAGATCGAGATCGTGTTCCAGCGCGGGATCTCCGCCGCGCAGTAGGCGAACGTGTCGACGATCAGGCGCATGGAGGGTCGCGGGGGGTAGATGTAGGTGCCGCGCGCGACGTACTCCTTCAGGATGTCGTTCTGGATCGTGCCGCGCAACTGGTCACCCGTCACGCCCTGCTCCTCGGCGACGAGCTGGTAGAGCAGGAGCAGCGTCGACGCCGTGGCGTTGATCGTCATGGAGGTCGTGACCTCGCCCAGGGGCAGATCGGCCAGCAGGAGGCGCATGTCGTCGATCGAGGAGATGGCCACGCCCACCTTGCCCACCTCGCCCTCGGCGCGGGGGTGATCGGCGTCCAGACCCATCTGCGTGGGCAGGTCGAAGGCACACGACAGCCCCGTCTGGCCCGCGTCGAGCAGGAACTTGAAGCGCTGATTGGTGGCCTCGGCGGTGCCGAAGCCGGCGTACTGTCGCATGGTCCACAGCCGCCCCCGGTACATGGTGGGGTGCACGCCACGCGTGTACGGGAACGCCCCGGGCCGACCGAGGCGCGCCGCCAGGTCCGAACCCTCGAGGTCGCTCTCGTCGTAGAGCGCGCGAATCTCGATGCCCGAGTCGGTCGTGCGCTCGTCGGAGTCCACGACCCAGACTACGTCGCGCGGTCCGCGCGCGGCGGGTCCCCGGGGGCAACCCCCCAAGGCCCCGTCGCGTGTACCAAGATAGAACGATGAGATGCACGACCTGCGGTGCCGAGTTGCACGGTACCTACTGCTCGACCTGCGGCACGTTCAGTGGTCAGCCCGACGGTGTCGGGTCCGGCCCGGCGCCACGCACCGAACTGTCGGGCTGGTGGCGCCGCGTCGGCGCGACGATCGTGGACAACCTGCTGCTCGTGATCCCCACCACGATCGTCGCCGTGGTGGTCGCCCAGTTCGCCGGCACGACGATCGGCGAGCTCGCCGGGGTCGCCGCCCAGGGCGTCTACATGGTCGAGCTGCTGGCCTCGCCGCGCGGCCAGACCATCGGCAACCGAGTGGTCGGCACCCGCGTGCGCGACGAGCTGACCGGCGCCGCGCTCTCGCGAGCCCAAGCCCTGAGGCGCTGGGGGTTCATCGCGGTGTACAGCCTCCTCGAGGTGTTCAGCCAGAGCAGCAGCAGCACGACCAGTACCCACGCGCTCGGCGCGGTGGGCGGTCTCGCCGTGGTGATGTCCCTGGTCGGCCTGGCCGACTGCCTCTTCCCGCTGTTCAACACGCGCAAGCAGACGCTGCACGACCGCTTCGCCCACACCCTGGTCGAGCGGGTCTAACCCACGACCCCGCTCTGCGGCCCGTCCCGCGCCGCAGAGCGAGGAGCGGGGCTCGCCTAGGCGCTCACCGCGACGTGCGGCATGCACAGGTCGTCGTACTCGGCGATCGTGATCGGTCCCGCGTTCTCCCCGCAGGCCGGGCAGGTGGGATCACGGCGCACCTTGAAGGTGCGAAAGCTCTGGTCCATCGAGTCGTAGGTCAGCAGCCGCCCGGTCAGTGTCTCGCCGAGGGACAGCAGGAGCTTGATGGCCTCGATCGCCTGCAGGGACCCCACGATTCCCGGCAGCACTCCCAGGACGCCGGCCTCCGCGCAGCTGGGGGCCAGCTCGGCGGGCGGCGGCTCGGGGATCATGCAGCGGTAGCAGGGGCCCACGTAGGGGTCGAAGACGGTGACCTGACCCTCGAAGCGAAAGATCGAGCCGTGCACCACCGGGATACGCCGCAGCAGCGCGGCGTCGTTGACCAGGTAGCGGGTCGGGAAGTTGTCGGTGCCGTCGACGATCACGTCGTAGCCGTCGATGATGTCGAGCACGTTGTCGGCGCCCAGTCGCACGTCGTAGGTGTTGACGATGAGGTCCGGGTTGAGAGCGCTGAGCGTCTGGCGGGCGCTGTCGACCTTACGCATGCCGACGCGCTCGAGGTTGTGCAGCACCTGGCGCTGCAGGTTCGACTCGTCCACCACGTCCATGTCGATGATCCCGATCGTGCCCACACCGGCCGCCGCGAGGTACAGGCCCGCCGGGGAGCCCAGGCCCCCCGCGCCGAGCAGGAGCACCTTGGCGTCGAGCAACTTGATCTGCCCCTCCTCGCCCACCTCGGGCAGCAGCAGGTGACGCTGGTAGCGGTTGCGCTGGTTGGCGCTGAGGGTGCGCGGCGTCGACCAGATCAACCCCTCGTCCTTCCACCGGTTAAAGCCCCCGATGACCGACACGACCTCGCGGTACCCGAGATCCTGGAGCGTCTTGGCCGCGAAGATCGAGCGGTAGCCGCCGGCGCAGTAGACCGCGATCGGCGTGTCCTTGTCGGGCAGGCGGCCCTCCACCGAGAACTCGAGGTTGCCGCGCGGCAGGTGGACCGCGCCCGGCAGCGCGCCCTGGGTGTACTCGTCGGGCTCGCGCACGTCGAGCAGCCGGTAGTGGTCGAGACGCGTGGCGACCTCGTGCGGCTCGACCTCGCGCACCTCGGTCCTCGCCGCCTGCAGCAGTTCTCGGGTTGTGGGCACCTGGCGCTCCTTCTCGGTGCGAAAATCCTACCGGTGGGGTCGACTGTAGCAACCGCCACGGCTGCTAGACCCGTCGCATGGAGCTGCGCGAGGTGCTGGCCCGACGACGCATGACGCGATCCTTCGACGCGACGCCGGTCGACCAGGACTGGCTCGACGAGTGCTGCGCCGAGGCGCTGCGCGCGCCCACGGCCGGTCACAGCGCCGGGGTGCGCCTCTACAGCGTCGGCGCGGCGCACGTGAGCGAGTACCTGCGCGTCGCGACCGACGAGGCGTGGCGCGCGACCTCGCCGCGCGCGCCCGGTCTGGCGCGCGCCGGCGCCGTCGTGCTGGTCACCTCACGCCCCCAGGACTACCTCGCGCGCTACCGCGAGCCCGACAAGATCGGCGCCGGACTCGACGAGCGCGAGAACTGGCCCGTGCCCTACTGGCACACCGACGCCGCGATGGCCACCATGGCGCTCCTGCTGCTGGTGGAGGACGCCGGGTGGCGGTCGACGATCTGGGGCAGCTTTCGCCACGCCGCCCAGATCCTGCGGTGGGCGGGCATCGTCGACGAGGATCTCTTCGCCTCGGTGCTCATCGGTCGCGCGGACGGGCGCGACACGCCCTCGCGCTCACTGAGCCGTCCGGTCCCCTCGCGACGCGCCCGCGTGCGACGGGTCCCGTGATCAGTCCGGTGCGCCCGCCGCGGCGTCGCGCAGGAACTCGATGATGGTCCGGGCGCTGAAGGCGGTGCCCCCACGCGTCACGTACCCGTACTCCGACTCGGCGCGACCCGGGCCGGCGATGTCCAGGTGCACCCAGGGCCGATCGCCCACGAAGTGGCGCAGGAACAGCGCCGCCACGACCGCGCCCGCCTTGCCGGGCTTGCCGATGTTCTTCAGGGCCGCCACGTCGGAGTCCAGGTCCGTCTCGTAGGCGTCGACAAGGGGCAGGCGCCACAGCGCCTCACCACTGCGCGCGGCCGCGCGCGCGAGGGTCGCGGCGATGTCCTCGGTTGACGCGAAGTAGGCGCCCACCCGGTCGCCCAACGCCACCCGCTGCGCCCCGGTCAGGGTCGCGACGTCGATGATGGCGTCGGGATTGGACTCCACCGCCAGCGCCAGTCCGTCGGCCAGGATCAGACGGCCCTCGGCGTCGGTGTTGAGCACCTCGACGGTCGTGCCGCCGCGCACCGTGATGACGTCGCCCGGCTTCAGGGCTCGACCGCCGGGCAGGTTCTCGACCATGGGCGCGATCACGCTCACGCGCACCGCGAGACCGAGCGCGCTCACGGCGTCCAGCGCCGCCAGCACGACGGCGGCGCCGGTCATGTCCGTCTTCATGGTGGTCATCGCGTCGGGCGGCTTGAGGCTCAGCCCGCCCGAGTCGAAGGTGACGCCCTTGCCGACGAGCGCCACGTGCGCCAGGGCGCGCCCCGGCGGGTCGTAGGTCGCGTAGACCAGCCGCGTCGGCTGCGCCGAGCCCTGGCCCACGCCGAGCAGGCCGCCCAGCCCCTCACGCTGACTGCGCGACTCGTTCCAGATCTCGACCGCGACGTGAGGCGACCGCTCGAGGCGCGCCAGCGCCCGATCCGCGAAGTCGCGCGGGGTCAGCGAGCCGGCGGGCGTGTCGACCAGTCGCTTGGCCCAGTTGACCGACTCGGCCACGACCGTCGCGCGCGCCACGCCCTCGCTCACCTCGTCGTGCGCGGCCACGGTGGGCAGCGGCGACCCGAGGGGCACGAGGTCGAAGCTCGACTCGCCGGGCGTCTCCTTGTAGCGGTACGACGCCAGCAGGGCCCCCTCGACGATCGCCTGGGCGACGTCGCCCGCCCGCTCCAGGGCGCCGGTGGGCAGGAAGAAGGCGACGTCGTCGTCCTGGGCCTGGCGCACGGCCGTCGCCCCGGCGAGCCGGTAGTGGTCGAGGTCGGTGAGCGTCGAGCCCACCGCCACCAGCACGACGCGCCGTCCGGTGGCCGCCACCAGCGTCACCGAGGCCCCCGGCTGGTCGCTCAGGCCCTGACGGCGGCACCACGCGGCGTCGAACCGGCGCGGCAGCACCTGGTCGCCCAGCGCGTCCGGGACGACGCGATCCACGAACGCCTCGCCGCCGTCGACGATCACCGGCACGACGAGCGTCGCTCGCGTGACGCCCTCGGTGGGGGTGACCACCCGGGCGCGGCGGATCACGACTCGCCCCCGCCCGCGGTGCGCGCCCGTCGCGCCCCGTCGCCCTCGGCCCAACGCGCCATCGTCCACACCAAGTCGCTCAGCCGATTGAGGTACGCCCCGACCACCGACTCCGGCGGCGGGCTCTGCACCGCCAGGCGCTCCGCCCGGCGAACGACGGTGCGCGCCACGTCCAGCGCGGCCGACAACGGGTTCTCGCCGGGAAGCACGAACTCTCGCGGCATCTCCACCTGAGCGGTGAGCTCGTCGATGGTCTCCTCCAGGCGCGCGATCATGGACGCGGTGACCAGGGTCTCGCCCGGGCGCAGCTTCACCCGATTCGCCGGGCTCGTCGCCACCTCGGCCATCAGGATCCACAGGTCGCGCTGCGCGGCCAACAGGATCTCGTGCAGTGGTGACGCCGGATCGCAGAAGGCCCGGGCCAGCCCCAGCGCGGCCTGCGCCTCGTCGACCGTGCCGTTGACCCACATGACCTCATCGCTCTTGGCCACTCGGCCCCCGAAGTAGAGACCGGTGGTCCCGTCGTCGCCACTGCGCGTGTAGATCCTCACGACCCCAGCGTAGTGAGCGCGCCATCCCGGTAGCCTCAGGACAGCATGGATCAGCCGACCCCCCCGCCCTTCGCCCGACCCGGCGACGACGACCCCTACCTCAGGGCGCTCAACGAACGTCTCCTCGTCTTCGACGGCGCGACCGGGACCAACCTCCAGCTCCAGGACCTCACGGCCGACGACTTCGGCGGCGCCGCCTTCGAGGGCTGCAACGAGATCCTCACCGTGACGCGTCCCGAGGCGATCGAGCGACTCCACCGCTCCTTCCTCGACGTCGGGGTCGACGTGATCGAGACCGACTCCTTCGGATCGTTCTCCGTGGTGCTCCAGGAGTACGGGATCGCGGATCGCGCCCACGAGCTGTCGCTGGCCTCCGCCACGCTGGCGCGACGTGTCGCCGACGAGTACGCCAGCCCCGGCTCCCCGCGCTTCGTCGCCGGCTCGATGGGGCCCGGCACCAAGTTCCCCACGCTCGGCCAGATCAGTTACGACGAGCTGAGCGCGAGCTACGAAGAGATGGCCATGGGCCTGCTCGAGGGTGGTGTCGACCTGCTACTGGTGGAGACGATGTTCGACCTGCTGTCGGGCAAGGCCGCGATCGCCGCCTGCCACCGCGCGATGGCGCGCCTCGGCCGCGTCGTGCCCATCCAGGCCCAGGTGACCATCGAGCTGACCGGGCGGATGCTGCCGGGCACCGAGATCGACGCCGCGATCACCGCCCTGCGCCCTCTGGGCGTCGACGTCCTCGGGATCAACTGCGCCACCGGGCCCGTCGAGATGTACGAGCCGCTACGGCGCCTGAGCGAGTACGCCGACCTGCCGCTATCGTGTCTGCCCAACGCGGGGCTGCCCAGCGTCGTGGACGGCCGCATGCACTACGACCTCAGCCCCGAGGCCCTGGCCGAGCACCACCAGCACTTCGTCGCCGAGTACGGCGTGCGCGCCGTGGGCGGCTGCTGCGGCACGACACCGGAGCACCTCGACCACGTGGTGCGCGCCGTGCGCGACCTCTCCCCCGCCGCGCGTCACCCGACGGTCGAGCCGTCAGCCGCATCGATCTATTCGGCCACGCCCTTCCACCAGGACTCCTCGGTGCTGCTGGTCGGTGAGCGGACCAACGCCAACGGCTCGAAGAAGTTCCGCGAGGCGATGCTCGCGGGCGACTGGGACACCTGCGTGGCCATCGGCCGCGACCAGATCCGCGAGGGCGCCCACGTCCTGGACGTGTGCGTCGACTACACCGGCGCCGACGGCGTGTCGGACATGAACGAGGTCATGAGTCGCCTGGCCACGCAGTCCTCGGTGCCGATCATGGTCGACACCACCGAGGCCCCCGTCGCCCGCCAGGCCCTCACCTGGCTGGGCGGGCGGGCCATCCTGAACTCGGTCAACCTCGAGGAGGGCGACGCGCCGGGCACGCGCCTCGACCGCTTCCTGCGGCTGGCGTCGGAGTTCGGCGCCGCGGTCGTGGCCACGTGCATCGACGAGGAGGGTCAGGCGCGCACCGCCGACTGGAAGGTGCGCGCGGCGCGCGCCATCACCGATCTCGCGGTGCAGCGCTACGGCCTCGCTCCCGAGGACATCTTCATCGACCCGCTCGCCCTGCCGCTGTCGACCGGCATGGCCGAGTCGCGACGCGACGGGATCGAGACCATCGAGGCCATTCGACGCATCAAGGCCGAGATCCCCGGCGTGCAGACCATCCTCGGGCTCTCCAACATCTCCTTCGGACTCAACCCCGCGGCCCGCCAGGTGCTCAACAGCGTCTTCCTCCACGAGTGCGCCCAGGCCGGCCTCGACGCGGCCATCGTCCACGCCGCCAAGATCCTGCCCCTGGCGCGAGTCGACGAGGAGGCCCGCCGCGTGTGCCTGGACCTGATCTACGACCGGCGCCACGACGACTACGACCCCCTGAGCGCCCTGCTGGCGCTCTTCGAGGGGGCGAGCGCGGCGACCGAGGGTCCCACGCTCGACGACCTTCCCCTGGAGGAGCGGCTGCGCCAGCGCATCATCGACGGATCGCGGCGCGGCCTCGAGGACGACCTCGCCGAGGCGCTCGCGCGCGGCCTGGCCCCCCTGGACATCGTGAACACCATCCTGCTGGCGGGGATGCGCGAGGTCGGCGACCTGTTCGCGAGCGGCGACATGCAGTTGCCGTTCGTGCTGCAGAGCGCCGAGACGATGAAGGCGGCCGTCTCCTACCTGGAGCCGTACATGGAGAAGAGCGACCAGGGCGGGCGGGGGCGGGTCGTGCTCGCCACGGTCAAGGGCGACGTCCACGACATCGGCAAGAACCTGGTCGACATCATCCTCACCAACAACGGCTACGAGGTGATCAACCTGGGCATCAAGGTCGGCATCAACGAGATGCTGGCCGCCGTCGAGGAGAGCCACGCCGACGCGCTAGGCATGAGCGGCCTGCTGGTGAAGTCGACGCTGATCATGCGCGAGAACCTCGAGCTGATGAACGACCGCGGGGTCACCTCACTGCCCGTGCTGCTCGGCGGGGCGGCGCTGACGCGTACCTACGTCGAGCACGACCTGCGCGAGGTGTACCAGGGCCGCCTGTTCTACGGCAAGGACGCCTTCGAGGGGCTGCGGGTGCTGGACCGCCTCGGCGAGCTGCGCACCACGGCCGAGGACGACCCGACTTTCGGGCGCGAGATCGCCGCCCGCTCCACGTCGCGGCGCCGACGCGCGGAGTCCGAACCCGAGCCCGACGGCCTGCCGCCGCGCAGCCCAGTCGTCGAGGACGACAACCCCCTCTTCGTGCCGCCCTTCCTCGGCAGCCGAGTGGCTCGGGGCATCTCGATCGACGAGGTGAGCGACTACCTGAACCTCACCGCGCTGTTCCGCAACCAGTGGGGCTACCGTCCCGAGAACGGTGAGGACGACCCGGCGTTCAAGGCTCGCGTCAGCGCCACACTGCGCGAGCAGCTGGCCATCGCCAAGCGTGAGGACCTCCTGGTGCCCCAGGTCGTGTGGGGCCACTTCCCGGTCGCCTCCCAGGATCGGGACCTGATCGTCTACACCGACGACGAGCGCACCGAGGAACTCACCCGCTTCACCTTCCCCCGTCAGCACCAGGAGCCGTACCTGTGCATCGCGGACTTCTTTCGCCCCACGACGAGCCCCGACCGCGACTACGCCAGCTTCATGCTGGTGACGATGGGGCCACGCGTCAGCGAACGCTGCCAGCAGCTGTTCGCCGAGAACCGCTACGGCGAGTACCTGCTGCTGCACGGGCTCGGCGTCGAGATGGCCGAGGCCCTCGCCGAGTTGTGGCACCGGCGCATCCGCGAGGAGCTCGGCTTCGCCGAGCAGGACGGTCCGAACCTGGCCGGGCTGTTTCGCCAGCAGTACCGCGGCGGCCGCTACTCCTGGGGCTACCCGGCGTGCCCCGACCTCACGGACAACGAGAAGGTGGCCACCCTGCTCGGCGCGGGGCGCATCGGGGTGAGCGTGTCCGAAGGCTTCCAGCTGAACCCCGAGCAGACGACCGACGCGATCATCTGCCATCACCCGATGGCCAAGTACTTCGTCGCCTGACGCGCCGAACGACCTCGTCGCGTCAGGTGCGTCCGAGGCGCACCGGCGTCGCGGTCGCGAGCGCCTCGCGGGCGTGGTAGCTCGACCGCGTGAGCGGCGACGCCTGCACGTGGGCCAGGCCCAGCCGGCGGCCCCGCGTCGCGAGGTCCTCGAACTCCTCGGGCGTCCACCACCGCGCGACGGGCAGGTGACGCTCGGTGGGTCGCAGGTACTGGCCGATGGTCACGATCGACACGCCCACCGCGGCCAGGTCCGCCATCGTCTCGTCGACCTCGTCGACCGACTCCCCCAGGCCCACCATCATGCCCGACTTCGTGGTGAAGCCGGCGCGAGCCGCGCGAGCGAGAACCGTGAGCGAGCGCAGGTACCCGGCGCTGGGCCGGGCCGCGCGCTGTAGCCGCGCCACCGTTTCGATGTTGTGGTTCACGACGTCGGGCGCCGCCTCGAGCACGAGGTCGAGCGACGTCGGGCGCCCTTGGAAGTCGCTGATGAGCACCTCCACGCTCGTCGTCGGCGACGCCTCGCGAATCGCGCGCACGACCGCCCCGATCGCGCCCGCCCCACCGTCGGCGAGGTCGTCGCGCGCCACGCACGTCACGACGGCGTGGCTCAGCTTCAGGCGCACCACCGCTTCGGCCACCCGCGCGGGCTCACTGGGATCGAGCGCGAGCGGCTTGCGGGTGTCGATAAGGCAGAAGCCGCAGTTACGCGTACACCGATCGCCGTTGACCATGAAGGTGGCCGTCCCCGACGACCAGCACTCGAAGATGTTCGGGCACCCGGCCTCCTCGCAGACCGTCACCAGACGTAGATCCTCGGTCAGGGTGCGCAGCGACTGGTAGTCGCGGCCCATCGACGCCTCGACCCGCAGCCACGAGGGCTTGCGGGCTCGCAGCGACACGCCGGCGTCCGGGTCGACCCCCGCCTGGCGCAGCCGGCGCAGCAGCGGGCGCTCCTCACCCACCGTCGACGCCGCGTGATCGACGCGCGCGACGTGCGCCGGGTGCTGGGCGCCGCCCAGGCGCGCCTCCAACTCGGCGCCGAGGCGCTCCTCGACGGCCGCCGGCTCGACCGCCAGGCCCAGCGAGGCCATCGACACCACCGGCTTGTCCGGGATGCCGCAGGGCACGATGGCCGCGAACGCGTCCAGGTCCACGGTGACGTTCAGCGCGACGCCGTGCAGCGTGCGCCGGCGCCCCGCGTCGTCGCGCTCGGTACGCACGCCGACCGCGGCGATCTTCGCCGGTCGATCCTCGAGGTGCACCCAGACCCCCGGGTAGCCCTCGAGGCGGCCCACCTCGCCCGCCCGCCCGTCGGTATCGAAGTGGCGCACGGTGGCGATCACGGCGTCCTCGAGGTTCGCCACGTGCGCGCGACCGGCTCCGGGGTCGTCGGGCACCGTGACGATCGCCCACGCGACCACCTGACCAGGTCCGTGGTAGGTGACGTCACCCCCTCGATCCGCGTCGACCACCACCGCATCGAGCGACGCCGGAGGGACGAGGAAGTGCTCCTCGAGCGCGCGCACACCACGCGTGTAGGTCGGCGGGTGCTCGAACAACAGCACGTAGTCGTCGGCCGCGCGCAGCAGAGCGCGCTGAAGGTCGTTGGCCTCCTCGAAGGACACGCGTCCGAGGTGTCGACGTCGCAGCATCTAGTGCTCGCTCGCCAGGTCCATGCCGGCAAGCAGCTCGCCGACCCGCTCGAGGTAGCCGACCGCCGTCACCGGCTCGCACACGCGATGGTCGAAGGACAGGCCCAGAACCAGCCGACGACCGGGCACGATCCGTGTTCCCTCGTCGTCGCGCACGACCACCGGCACTTCGCGCACCGCTCCCACCGAGAGGACCGCGACCTGAGGCTGGATGATGATGGGCTGGGTCCACAAGGTGTGCACGCTCGGCGCGCCCACGATCGTGAAAGTGCCCCCCATCAGGTCGTCGGCCGTGAGCTGACGCGAGGCCACCCGCTCGCCGAGCTCCACTACCCGACGCGCCAGCGCGCGAAGCGTCAGTCCGGCGGCCGCGTGCACCACCGGAACCAACATGCCGTCCGCGGCCGCGGCGCGCACGAAGCCGAGGTTGACGGTGCGGTGCACCACCAGCTCGTCGCCCGCGAAGGTCGCGTTCAGGAAGTCGAACTCACCCAGCGCGCGAACCGCCGCCAGGCCGACCACCATCTCATCGCTCACCGCGACGCCGTCGCGCGTCGCGCGCCCGAGAGCCTCGAGATCCGCGAAGACGGCACCGTCCACCTCGACCGCGACGAAGCCGTGCGGCGCCACGTGGCTCGACTCGCTCATGTGGTGCCCCATGCGACGTCGACCATTGCTCAAGGGCACGACCACGTCGTCGGTCGGCCCATTGGCGACCGCTCGCTCGGCGTCGCGGCGGGTGATCGATCCACCCGGACCCGTCCCCTGAATCGTGGTCGCGTCGACCCCGCCGTCGGCGAGAATACGCCGCACGACCGGTGAGAGGACTAGCCCACCGCTCCCCTCGGCCTCCGTAGAGGGCGGCGGGGGGGTCGGTACGGGGGCCGAGACCGACGCGGGAGGGGTCGGCGCGGGGGCCGAGACCGACGCGGGAGGGGTCGGCGCGGGGGCCGCGGGCGGCACGGGGGTCGGAGTCGCGGGAGCGGGCGCGGCAGCGGTCGGTGCGGGGGTCGAGACCGACGCGGGAGGGGTCGGCGCGGGGGCCGCGGGCGCAGACGGCGCGGAGGTGGCGTCGTCGATGACGGCCACGCGGGCGCCGGTCTCGACGGTGTCGCCCTCCTCGGCCAGGATCTCGGTCAGGACGCCGGCCGCGGGCGAGGGCATCTCCGAGTCGACTTTGTCGGTCGACACCTCGAAGAGCGGCTCGTCACGCGCGACGCTGTCGCCGACGTGCTTGAACCACCGAGTGATGATTCCCTCGGTGACCGACTCACCGAGTGAGGGGAGCGTGACGTCAACCAACGTGGAGCCCCCGTCCGGCCAGGGCGAGCAGCGTCTCGCCGAAGGTTTCCGAGAGCGACGGGTGCGGCTGGATCAGCGCCGCGGCCTCCTCGGCGGTGGCCTCCCAGTTCACGGCGAAGTAACCCGCGCCGAGTTGCTCGGTCACCCACGGTCCCGCCATGTGCACGCCCAGGATCTGACCCGCGGAACCGTCGGCCCGGCGCTCCGCGATGATCTTGACCAGTCCGTCGGTCTCGCCGATGATCTGCGCGCGACTATTGCCCCCGAAGGGATCCTTCTTCGTGACCACCTCGTAGCCCTTCTCCTTGGCGGCCGCCTCGGTGAGTCCGCAGAAGGCGACCTCGGGGTTGGAGTAGATCGCCCAGGGGACGCGCTCGTAGTCGACCGGGACCACCGCTTCGCCGAGGATCGTCTTGATCGCCACGATCGCCTCCGCGAACCCGACGTGGGCGAGCTGGGGCGAGTCGGCCACGACGTCGCCCACCGCGTAGACGTGAGGGTTGGCGGTGCGCTGGTACCGGTCGGCGACCACGAAGCCGCGCTCGTCGAGCGCGACGTCGGTCCCCTCACCGAGCAAGCCCTCGGTACGGGGCCGACGGCCCACCGACATCACCACCATCTCGACCTCGAGTGGGTCGCCCCCCTCGAGGGCGACCGCGGTCGTCGTCGCGCCGGGCGTGTGACCCGTGACTCGCACGCCGGTTCGCACGTCGATGCCCCTCTTCTTGAAGGAACGCTGCACGACGCTCACGACCTCGGCGTCACAGCCGGCGAG
>JBMFWX010000021.1:0-5803 GCA_049964855.1 Acidimicrobiales bacterium | reverse complement strand
CCCTCGAAGATGGTGACTTTGCGACCCTTGAGCAGTCCGGTCAGGCCCTTGTGCAGGCGACCGACGACCTCGTTCTTGCGCGTCTGGCTGACCGCGAAGTCCACCGCGACCCCGGTCGCCGTGATGCCGAAGGCTCCGGCGTGCTCGAGGGTACGACGCACGTGAGCGGTCTCGAGGAACTCCTTGGCCGGCACGCAACCCCGGTGCAGGCACGTCCCACCGACCTTGTCGCGCTCAATGAGCGCGACGGACAGGCCCGCGGCCGCACCGTAGAGCGCGGCGGCGTAGCCTCCGGGGCCACCGCCGACGATCACCAGATCAAAGTGCTGGACCTCTGACGACACGACAACCCCTTTTCTACGCGGCGGACGTCAGAAAGCCTAATCTTCGCGGCTCGCCGCGATCACGCCGATCGGCGCGAGCGCTGGCCGCGCTGCTCGTCGGCCGCCCGCGTGGCCAGCTGGTCGACGAGGTCGTTCATGGGGTCGCCGGAATGACCCTTGACCCACGTGAACGTCACCGCACGGCCCACGTCGAGGGTGAGCGCGAACAGATCCTCCCACAGGTCGCGGTTCGCCACCGGCTGGCCCTGAGAGTTGCGCCATCCGCGACGGCGCCACCCCTCGTACCAGCGATCCGTAAAGCACTTCACGACGTACGACGAGTCGCTCACGATCGTCACCGAGCCCTCGGGATGCTCGCGCAACGCCTCGATCACTGCGCGCACCTCCATACGCTGATTCGTCGTGTGGGCTTCGAAGCCGCTCGCGAAGTCCCCCTCGTCGCTGGCCCACGCCCACCCTCCGGGTCCCGGGTTGCCGCGGCACGCGCCGTCGGTGTGAATTCTTTTCACGGGTGACGGGTAACCCACGCGTCGGGGTCCGCGGTGAATCGCGTCACCGCGTCGGGCAACTCGCCGCGCAGCACCTGGCCCAGGGTCACGTGCTCGAGAACCTCGCGCAGTGCCGCGCGCACCGCGACCCACACCTCGCGCAGGTGCGTGGCCTCGCCCACGTACTCCAGCGTCTCGGGTCGCATCCCTCGCACGCCGGCCATCGGACCGCTCACCACCCGCAACACGTCCGCCACCACGATCTGATCGGGGTCGCGAGCCAGGCGGAACCCTCCCTCGGGCCCGCGTTGACTCGTCACCAGCCCCCCGCGACGCAGGTCCGACAGAATGGCGCCGAGGAACTTCGCGGGCAGGGACTGCTGGCGCGCCAACTCCTCCGCACTGACTGACGCGCCGCTGGCCGCGAGCGTGAGCAGGGCGCGCAGCGCGTAGTCGGCCTTCGCGGGGATCTGCACCCCCCCATTGTGCCCCAGAACCAGCGCCGGCCCGGGATCCCGAGCTCACGCCGTGCCCGAGCGGCGTTGCCGACGGCGACCTAGCGGTGACGATCGAGCCAGCCGAGCAGCGTGGCCACCATGCGCGGATCGGCCCGCAACTGGTGTCCCGCTCCCTGGATGAGTCGCAGCTCGGCCCGGCCGCCCGCGGCGGCGACGAGATCGCGCGCGTCGCTGACCGGCACCTCGAGGTCCTCGGTGCCGTGGCCGACCAGGAGCCGCCGCGGAGGGATCCGGGCGATCGCCCCGCACGGGTCGACGCTCAGCACATCCTCGCGCAGCGCCGTGGCGCCCAGCAGATCAGCCTCGTCGCGCACCACGCCCGCGACCAGGACCGCGCGGCGCAACTCGTCGGCGCTGCCGCACCAGGGCTCCAGGTGAGCCGGCGCCGCGAAGGTGGCCACTCCGCGAATCCGCTCGTCCTGTGCGGCCACCGCGAGGGCCAGGGCGCCACCGAAGCCGAAGCCGGCGAGGGACAGCCGTCGATCCTCTCCCCCCAGGTGGTCGACGATCAGGGCAAGGTCCCGGCGCCACTGGGTCGCCGAGAAGGTCCCGGTGCTCGTGCCGACCCCGGAAAGGGTGCCCGAGGCCACCACCCAGCCCGACTCGTTGGCCAGGTGCTCGGCCAGCTCGGGTAGCAGGCCCGCTGCCTGACGCCCCATCCCCACCGCCCGCGGCAAGCCGTGGACGAGAACGAGGACGTGGCCCGACACCGGGCGGCTCGCGGGCGAAGCGACGCGCAGGTCCAGCCGTGACCCATCGCTGTCGAGCTGCTCGTGAGCCAGCACGCGGCCTAGATGCCCAGTCGCTGGGCCAGCAGCTCGCGGTGGTAGGCCGGGTCGCCGAGGAACAGCTCGGAACTCTTGGCGCGCTTGAAGTACAGGTGCGCGTGGTGCTCCCAGGTGAAGCCGATGCCGCCGTGGATCTGAATGTTCTCCGCGGCGCAGTGGAAGTACGCCTCGGAGCAGAACGACTTGGCGAGACTGGCCGCGATCGGCAGCTCGTCGTTGCGCTCCTGAGCCGCCCAGGCCGCGTAGTACGCCGCCGACTTCGCCGACTCCACGTCGAGCAGCATGTCGGCGCACTTGTGCTTGATCGCCTGGAACGAGCCGATCGGGCGCCCGAACTGGACGCGCGACTTGGCGTACTCGACGGCGTGGTCCAGGACGCGCTGCGCGCCACCGACCTGCTCGGCCGCCAGCATCGCCGCCGCCATCTGCACCGTGGCCTCGAGCGCCGGCGTGGCGCCGCCCTCCTCGCCCACCAGGGTGGCGGGCACCGCGTCCAGGGTTAGGCGGCTCTGCTTGCGCGTCTGATCCATGGTGGCCAGGGATTCGCGAACCAGGCCCGGAGCGTCGCCCGCGACGGCGAACAGCGACAGGCCCGCCTCGGTCCTGGCGGGCACCAGGATCAGGTCGGCGATGGCACCGTCGGTGACGAAGCTGCGCACGCCGCTGAGCGACCACGCGTCGCCGCGCCGCACGGCCGTCGTCGAGGTCGTGGCCAGGTCCCAACTGCCCGCCTCGTCGGTCAGGGCGACAGTGGCGATCGTGGAGCCGTCGGCGATCCCCGGCAGGAAGGTCCGCTGCGCGGACTCGTCACCGGCGTTCACCAGCGCGTTGGCCGCGAGGGCCACCGTCGAGAAGTACGGTCCGCAGTACAGCGCGGCGCCCATCTCCTCGAACACGACGTAGAGCTCGACCGGGCCGAAGCCCTGACCGCCGAACTCCTCGGGGATCGCCAGCCCCTGGAGGGCCAGCTCGTTCGCCATCTGGGACCAGACCGCGGGGTCGTAGCCCTCCGCGGTGGCCATGAGACGTCGCACCTCACTCTCGGGAGACTTCTCCTCCAGGAAGCGGCGGACCATCGCCCGCAGCTCCTCCTGCTCGGCACTAAATCCAAAGTTCATGGTGACCCTGTCCTTACTGGGTGGTACACACTCGCGCACCAGCGAGACTAGCGAAAGTTCCCGACGCCGTCCGACGTGGCAGGCTGGAACCGTGAGCGACGTGCAGGTCATCTGGTCCGACGCAGCCGCATCGGTGCACCGCCTCGTGGTGGGCCCCCTCGCCAACAACGTCTACGTGGTGCGCTGTCGCCGCTCCGCAACGGCCGTACTGATCGACGCCGCCGACGAGGCCCCCCGTGTGACCAGCGCCGCCGCCGAGCTCGGCGTACGCAGCGTGCTGACGACGCACGGCCACGCCGATCACGTCGGCGCGGCGGCCGCACTGCGCGCCGGCGGCGTCTCGGTGTGGGCGCACCCCGACGACGCCTACCTCTTCGACGAGTTCGACCGGCCACTGGTCGACGAATCGGTCCACGTCGTGGGGGACCTTCGCCTCCGGGTGCTGCACACGCCCGGACACACCCCGGGGTCGACCTGCTTCGCCCTCGAGGGAACCCCGGTCCTCTTCACCGGCGACACGCTCTTTCCGGGTGGTCCCGGCAACGCGCGCGGCGAGGGTGGCGACTTCGCCACGCTGGTGCACTCACTGGAGCAGCGCATCTGGCGCGCCTTCGACGACGCCACCCTGATCTGGCCCGGGCACGGTGCCCCGACCCTGCTCGCACGCGAGCGACCCCACCTGGAGGAGTGGGTGGAGCGGGGCTGGTAGGTCGACTCGCGCGACCATCCCAGTAGGCTCGGACCGTGACCGAGCCCCTCCTCGAACTACGCGACGTGTACGCCGACGCCGACGGCATCCCCATCCTGCGGGGCGTGAGCCTGACCGTGCACGACGGTGAGGTGCACGCGCTCATGGGCCCCAACGGCGCCGGGAAGTCGACGCTCGCCAGCGTCATCATGGGTCACCCGGGATACCACGTGAGCGCCGGGCGCATCCTGATGAGGGGCGTGGACATCGGGCCGTGGACCCCTGATCAGCGCGCCCGCGCCGGGATCTTCCTCGCCTTTCAGTACCCCGAGGCCATCAGTGGCGTCTCGGTCGTGCAGTTCCTGCGCCAGGCCATCGCCGCCCGGCGGGCCCTGAGCGAGCTCAGCGTGCTCGAGGTTCGCCTCGAGTTGGCCGAGTGGATGGACCGCCTGGGCATGGAGCCGGCGTTCGCCGAGCGACACCTCAACGAGGGATTCTCGGGCGGCGAGCGCAAGCGCAACGAGGTGCTGCAGATGGCGCTCCTGCGCCCCGAAGTGGCCCTGCTCGACGAGACGGACTCGGGACTCGACATCGACGCGCTCCGCGTGGTCGCACGAGGCGTGCGATCGGTGCGCGCTGCCAACCCGACTATGGGCGCGATCGTCGTGACCCACTACGTCACACTGCTCGACGAGCTGCACCCCGACCACGTCCACATCCTGATCGACGGGCGCATCGTCGAGTCCGGCGGCGAGGAGCTGGCCACGACGATCGAGCACGAGGGCTACGACTCGTGGCGCGAGGTCCACGCATGACCAGCTACGACGCCCGCCGTGTTCGGATCGACACCCCCGTGTTGGAACGCGTCATCAACGGCCACCCCATCGCCTACCTCGACTCGGCCTCGTCGTCACTTCCGCCGCGCGCGGTGATCGAGGCGATGAGCCGCTACTACGAGCTCCACCACGCCAACGTCCACCGCGGCGTCTTCCAGACCGCCAATGAGGCCACCGAGATCTACGAGGGGGCTCGCGCCGCCGCCGCGCGCTACATCAACGCCCCCGGCGGCGCCGACGAGATCGTGTTCACCAAGAACACCACCGAGGCGTTCAACCTGCTCGCCAACTCCTGGGGGGTGGCGAACCTGCGAGCGGGCGACGTCGTCCTGATCAGCGAGATGGAGCACCACGCCAATATCGTGCCCTGGTTCCACCTGCGCGACCGCGTCGGCATCGAGGTGCGCTTCATCCCGGTGGGCGACGACTTCCGCCTCGACCTCAGTGACCTCGAGTCGCTGCTGCGCGGGGTGAAGCTGGTCTCGCTCACCGGCATGTCCAACGTCCTGGGGACCATCAACCCGATCGCCGAGCTCACGCGCGTGGCGCACGACCACGGAGCCCTGATGGCCGTGGACGGCGCTCAGTGGGTCGCCCACGGCGTCACCGACGTCGTCGCGACCGACATCGACTTCCTCGCCTTCTCCGGGCACAAGATGCTCGGCCCCACCGGCATCGGGGTGTTCTGGACTCGCGCGGCCCTGCTCGACGCCATGCCCCCCTTCCTCGGCGGCGGCGGCATGATCGCGGACGTGCGCCTCGACGGGTACGTCCCCGCCGACGGTCCGGCGCGCTTCGAGGCCGGGACCCCACCGATCGCCGAGGCCGCGGGGCTGGCCGCTGCTCTGCGCTACCTGGAGAACCTGGGCCCCGAGGCCATCGTCGCCCACGAACGGGCGCTGACCATCGACGCCCTATCGCGACTGCACGGCGAGTTCTCCGAGCGCGTGCGTATCATCGGACCGCTCGACGGGGTCGATCGAGGGGGCGTCATAAGCCTGGACGTGGAGGGCGTGCACCCCC
>JBMFWX010000020.1:29699-34271 GCA_049964855.1 Acidimicrobiales bacterium | reverse complement strand
GCCGCCGGTATGGCGATGTCGCTCGGTATCGTGAAGAGTTGGTCGGCGGGCACGTGGTCCGCACCGGGGTAGCCCAGGACGGTGTGGGCCTCGGCGAAGTGGCGGGCCATCACCTCGGGGTCGATGCCTCCGGGGACGTGGATGGCGCCGTGCACGTCGGCGATGCCGACGACCTTCATGCCGCGCGCGGTGAGCATCGTGACCAGCGGGGCACCGACCTTGCCGTAGCCCTGGATGACGACGCGCTGCTGATCGGCGGGCCGTCCCAAGCGCTCGAGGATCGAGGTCGCGCAGATCGTGACCCCCACGGACGTGGCACCCGCGTGGCCCGAGCTGCCGCCGATCGCCAGGGGCTTGCCGGTGACCACGCCGGGCATGTTGTGGCCGGCCAGCATCGACACGGTGTCCATGATCCAACTCATGACGTGGTAGTCGGTATTGATGTCGGGGGCCGGGATGTCGCGGTCCGGTCCGATCATCGGAGCGATGGAGAAGGCGTAGCGACGCGTGAGTCGTTCGAGCTCGCCGCGTGACAGGCGCTCGGGGTCGACCTTGACGCCGCCCTTCGCCCCGCCGTAGGGGATGTTGACGACCGCGGTCTTGATTGACATGTCGGCGCTCAGCGCCGCGATCTCGTCGGTGCTGACGCTCGGGTGGAAGCGGATGCCGCCCTTGCCCGGCCCGCGCGAGGTGTCGTGCTGGATGCGCCAGCCCGTGAACATCTCGATGTCGCCCGAGTCCATCCGCACGGGGACGGCGACCTCGAGGATCCTCTCGGGCGTGACGATCCGTTGGATCATGTCGTCGGCCAAGCCCAGGAGCCGTCCGGCGTTTTCGATGAGTGAGGACACGTGCAGCCAGGGATTGAAGACTCCCGGTTGCACCTGATCCGGTTGCGTGACCACGTTGTCACCAGCCTTTTCTGTAAGTGAGAGCGACGTTGCTCCCACGCCCAGCCTAGGCGGTGCGGCCATCGAACCTCGGTCGGGTCGGCCCTCGGCGGTACTGTGACTGACGACGCGAGGGAGGCGGCCATGAAGATTTCCACGATGCTCAGCTACGCCGGTGGTTTCCAGCAGGCGGCGCGCGAGGTCGCCGACATGGAGAGCGCCGGCCTGGACCTGGTGTGGGTGGCCGAGGCCTACGGCTTCGACAGCCCCTCGCTGATGGGGTACCTGGCCGCACTGACCGAGCGGGTGGAGATCGGTGCGGCCATCCTGCCCATCTACACGCGAACCCCGACACTCATCGCGATGACCGCGGCGGGGATCGACGCCCTCTCCAACGGGCGCTTCCACCTCGGCCTGGGGGCCTCCGGTCCCCAGGTGATCGAGGGGTTCCACGGTGTGCCCTACACCAGCCCGCTGGGTACGACTCGCGAGGTGGTGGAGATCTGCCGGGCCGTGTGGAAGCGCGAGGCGCCCCTCGAGTACCACGGTCGCCACTTCACCCTGCCGCTGCCCCCGGAGCAGGGCACGGGGCTCGGCAAGCCCCTCAAGATCATCGCCCACCCGGTGCGCGACGCCATCCCGATCTGGATCGCATCGCTCGGTGAGAAGAACGTGCAGCTCACCGCCGAGATCGCCGACGGATGGATCCCCATCCTGTTCATCCCCGAGCGGGCCCGCGACGTCTGGGGGGGTGCCCTGGATGCGGGGCGGGCGCGCCGTGACCCGTCACTCGGCGAGCTGATGATCACGGCCGGGGGCCTGCTCGCGATCGGCGACGGCGAGGAGATCGTGGCTCTACGCGAGCTGCAGCGCTCCATGGTGGCGCTCTACGTCGGCGGCATGGGCGCCAGGGGCAAGAACTTCTACAACGAGTTGGCCGTGCGCTACGGCTACGAGAAGGAGGCCGCGCAGATCCAGGACCTCTACCTGGCGGGAAAGAAGCGCGAAGCGGAGGCGGCGGTGCCGGCCGAGTTCTTGGAGCTGACCACCCTCTGCGGGCCCCGGGGGTACGTCGCCGAGCGCATCGCGGCGTTTCGCGAGGCCGGGGTCAGCCACCTCCAGGTCGCGCCCCTGCCCCAGGGCGACCAGACGGCGGCCTCGCTCATCGAGACGGTGCGCGAGCTGGTCGACTAGTCGCCGTTGCCCGGGCGACGGTCCGCGGCGCCGGGTCAGGCGGTGCGGGTGGCGTCGCGGCCACCCGAGGCGAGCCACGCGTCGTACATGGCCCGGTAGGCGCCGTCGCGGGCGAGCAGTTCCGTCGGCGTGCCGATCTCGACGACCCGACCCCGTTCGACGACCACGATCCGGTCGGCGCGCTGGGCGGTGGTGAGGCGGTGGGCGATCAGGATCGCCGAGCGGCCCTCCAGGATGCGGTCGAGGGCGCGCTCGATCACGATCTCGCTGTGTAGATCCAGCGATGACGTGGCCTCGTCGAGGATCAGCACCCGCGGCCGCGCGAGGAACGCGCGCGCCAGGGCTAGGAGCTGGCGTTCGCCGGCCGAGAGGGTCTGGCCGCGTTCGTGGACCGGTGTGTCCAGCCCCTGGGGGAGGCGGTCGACGAGCTCGCGCAAGCCGACGACGTCCACGGCCTCGTCGATGTCGCGGTCCGAGACGCCGGTGGCGCCGAAGCGCAGGTTCGTGCGAATCGACCCGGCGAAGAGGAACGCCTCCTGGGGCACCACGCCGAGCTGGCGGCGCAGCGACCGCAGGGTCACCGTGCGGATGTCGATGCCGTCGATGAGCACGCGACCACGCGTGGGGTCGTAGAAGCGGGTGGCGAGCTTGGCCATGGTCGACTTGCCCGCACCGGTGGGGCCCACGAAGGCGACGGACTCGCCCGGGGCGATCTCCAGATCCACGTCGTGTAGCACGGGGCGCGCGGGGTCGTAGCCGAAGCTCACGTGCTCGAAGGTGATCCGGCCCTCGACCGCGGGCAGGTCGACCGCGTCGTCGGCCTCGTCGACGCTGGGGGGCGTCTCGAGCAACTCGCGCAGTCGGATGATCGACGCGCGCCCCTGTTGGAGCGTGCTGTACTGCTGCACCAAGAGCTGGATGGGCTGGAAGAACCGGTTGAGGTAGAGGAAGAAGGCGATCAGCGCCCCCACGCTGAGTTGGTGTTCGAGCACCATGCGTCCCCCGATGCCCAGCAGCAAGCCCTGACCGAGGATGCCGATCATGTTGGTCGAGGGACCATAGATGGCGCTGACCCGGCCGGTGTAGTTGTTCACGTCGCGGTACGCGCCCACGACGTGACGATGATTGATGATGTTGCGCCTTTGGCGGTTGTGCGCCGTGACGACGCGGATGCCGTAGAGCGACTCGGACAGGTCGGCCAGCAGGTTGGCGATGCGGTCGCGCGTGAGCAGGTATCCGCGCTCCGACGCCTGGTGGAACCAGATCGACAGCACGAAGAGTATCGGTACCACCAGGAGAACGGTCCAGGCGGCGAGCACGACGTTCGTCGTGAACAGGATGACCGTGATCACGACCATGGTGAGCCCCTGGAGGGCGAACTGGGTGATGCCGTCCTGGAGGAGCTGCTGGAGGTTCTCGATGTCGCTGGTCATGCGACTCATCAGCACGCCGGCCTTCTCGTCGGTGAAGAAGTCCAGGCTCAGCCGCTGGAAGTGCGTGAAGACTCGGATCCGCAGGTCGTGCATGACGCGTGACGCCAAGGTCCCGGTCACGACGACCTGGGCCCGCTGGAGGAAGGCGCTCGCCACCGCGAGGACCAGGTAGATCAGGGCGCACCAGGTGATCACCACCAGCGAGTGGTGTCCGGGCAGCATGCCGTGGTCGATGGCGTACTCGGTCAATTTCGGGCCCGCCTGTAGGACCAACGATGTGACGACGACCAGGGCGGAGCCGCTCACCAGGTAGCGGGGGTAGGGCCGCACGATTTGGGTCAGGCTCAACCGCTGGCGCTCGTCCTCACGTGGCCGTTGGGTGAAGTGCAGTCGTGATGGCTCGCGATCCGGCTCGGTCGCGAGGAGCTTGGTGGCCTCGTCCATCAACTCGGTGGGGATGCCACCGAACGGGAGGCCGTTGGCGCTCGCCGAGCCGCCCTGAAACATTCCGCCGCCGCCCCCGAACCCGCCCCCCCACATCAGGCACCCCTCGTCGTCTGGGCCAGAATCTCCGAGTAGAGCGGGGTGCTCGCGAGCAGCTCCTCGTGCGCGCCAGTGGCCACGACGTGTCCGTCGTCGAGCAGGATGACGCGTTGGGCGAGGGCGATGGTGGACATCCGGTGGGCGATGACCAGAGTCGTGCGCGTAGCCAGGAGGTGGCGCAGGGCGTCGTAGATCCCGGCCTCGACGTGCACGTCGATCGCGCTGGTCGCGTCGTCCAGGATCAGGATCGGGGGATTGATCAGGAGCGTGCGAGCGATGGCGATCCTCTGGCGCTGGCCGCCCGAGAGTGTGTAGCCGCGCTCACCGACGACGGTGTCGTACCCCTCAGGCAGGCGGGTGATGAAGTCGTGGGCGTTGGCCGCGCGCGCCGCGGCCTCGATCTCCTCGGCGACGGCACCGGGGCATCCGTAGGCGATGTTGTCGCGAATCGAGATGGAGAAGAGGAATGGCTCGTCGAGCACGACTCCGACCTGCTCACGCAGTGACGCCAG
>JBMFWX010000020.1:26087-29599 GCA_049964855.1 Acidimicrobiales bacterium | reverse complement strand
GCCCCAATCTGCAGGTGCCCTTGCATCACCATGATGCCGCCGAAGAACAGAACGAGCGCCAGGCCCAGCTGGGGCAGGTTCTGTACCCAGGGGGACCAGATACCGCGTAGTTGGGCGTCTTTGATGTACGACCAGGCGACGCCCTCGGCGGCGTCGGCGAGCCGATTGATCTCGGCCTCCTCCTGGGCGAACGACTTCACGACGCGCACGCCGTTGACGTTCTCGTCCACGATGGTCGCCACGTCGGCGAGGCGAGCCTGGGTGATCCACGAGATGGGGAACATGACGCGGCGCATCTTGAGGCCCACGACGTAGAGGATGGGCATGACCACCATGGCGATCAGGGCTAGCGGGACGTCGATCGCCAGCATGAACCCGAAGGCCAGCACGCCGATGAAGCCCTGGACCACGATGAGTGGCGCGAAGGTCGAGTAGCGCTGGACGCTGCGGATGTCGCTGTTCGCGCGGCTGATCAGCTGACCCGACTGCACGCGGTCGTAGAAACTGAACGAGAGCCAGGTCAGGTGCTCGTAGATGAGCGAGCGGAGGTCCGCCTCGACGTTGTAGGCGGTCACGAAGACGTACTGGCGTGAGATGATGCCGGTGACGCCGGCGATGACCCCCACGATGACGATCTCGACCACGTCACGGCTGAGCGGCCCCGTTCGCCGAATGATCGCGTTGTCGATGGCGCCGTTCAGCAAGTTCGGAACCAGCGTCTGGAAGACCAGGCTGACGAAGGAGAGCGCGAGGGCCGCAATGAAGGTGACGCGATGCGAGCGGATCACGGGCAGGATCCGTCGCCACCACGGCAGCGTCCGGTCGCGGGCAATCTGGGCGCGCGGCCCTCGGTACGAGGACCGTGCGCCGCCCAAGGGGTTGGCGCCGGACGGCTCTTCCTCGCGCGTGGTGCTCGCGGCGGGAGGGTGCGTCACCCATCGATTCTACGTGGGCACCCGCGACCTCGACGCTCGACGAGGTGGCGCCGGGTGGGTTCCGGCGGCGTAGTGTGACGTCGTGGCCCCACCGCTCGTCGTCCAGCACCCGATCGTCGCGGACAAGATGCGCCAGTTGCGCGATGCGACCACGACCAACGCCGACTTCTTACGCCTCGCGGGCGAGATCTCGCGGTTCGTCGCCTACGAGGCCTTCCGTGCGACGCCCGTGGTCGCGACGACGGTGTCCACGCCGGTCATGAAGGACGCGCCGGCCGTGCGGGTGGAAACCGAGTACGTCATCGTGCCGATCCTTCGCGCCGGACTGGGCATGAGCCCGGCGGTCCAGGAGGTCCTGCCCCACCACCGGGTCTGCCTCGTCGGCCTGCGTCGCAACGAGACCACGCTGTTGCCCGACGTCTACCTCGACGGCCTGCCCGACTCGCTGCTCGGCGCCCACGTGGTGGTGTGTGACCCTATGCTGGCGACGGGCGGCTCCCTCGTGCAGGTGTTGGACATGCTCCACGAGCGCGGTGCTCGTGACGTCACGGTGTTGTGCCTCATCGCGGCCCGGCCTGGCGTTGAGCACGTGGCGTCACGCTACCCCGAGGTCACCATCGTGGCCGCCGCCCTTGACGACACACTCAACGAGGTCGGCTACATCGTGCCCGGTCTCGGCGACGCCGGTGACCGGCTCTTCGGCCCGCCCGTACGCTGATCAGAGCCCGATGTCTTCGTTCCACAGGTCGGGGTGGCGTGCGATGAACGCACCGAGCAGGTCGGTGCAGGGCTGATCATCGAGGACGGTGACCTGCACCCCGAGGTCGGCCAGCCAGTCGTGGCCCCCGTGGAAGTTGGTGGACTCGCCGATGACGACGGCGCCGATGTTGAACTGGCGCACCAGTCCCGAGCAGTACCAGCACGGGGAGAGGGTCGTCACCATGACGCAGTCGCCGTAGTGCCGGCGACGCCCGGCGTTGCGAAAGGCGTCGGTCTCGGCGTGCAACGAGGGGTCATCGCGCTGGACGCGCTGGTTGTGGCCGGTCCCGAGCAACGTGCCATCGCGCAGGAAGAGGGCGGCGCCGATCGGGATTCCGCCCTCGCGTTCGCCCCGTACGGCCTCCTCGTAGGCGGCGTGCAGCATGTGACGGGTCACGTCAGCGTCGAGGGGAGTCGTGAGCGGGTCCACCCGCTCAGTATGCTCCACGGACGTGGACAGACGCACGTATCCGGTGGAGATTGGGACGCAACACGTTGACTTACCCGTGGTGGCGCTCGGTGAGGACCTGGCTCTGGCGCTGCTCATCACCGTCGACATGGGCGTGGGTTTCATGGAGCGGGCTGGCGCGGAGTTGGCTGACGTGCTACGGCCCTACGACATCGACATCGTCGTCACCGTCGCCACCATGGGCATTCCGGTGGCGGTCGAGGTCACTCGTCACCTCGGACTGGATCAGTACGTGATCTTGCACAAGACACCGAAGATCCACCTCGCGGACGCCATCAGCGAGCCGGTGAAGTCGATCACGACGGGGGTCGAGCAGCGGCTCCTGTTCGATCGAGCGAGGGTGCCCGACGTCGCGGGTCGGCGCGTGGCGATCGTGGACGACGTGATCTCGACGGGTGCGTCGACCGGAACGGCACTGCGACTCCTGCGGGCGGTGGGTGCGCAGGTGGTAGCGATAGGCACTCTGGTCACCGAGGCGTCGCTGTGGCGTACCGCCCTCGGTGAGGACGCCGAGCGCGTTCACGCGCTCGGGGCGATCCCCATCTTTCGTCCGAACGGCGAGGGCGGCTGGCGCGAAGACTGGGTGGGCTGATCGTGTTCGCACGATAGGGCACATCGTGTGTTGCGCCGACGTTCGGCGACGGCATCAGAGCGATGCCACTCGTCGGGACCTCACAAAAATGCTGGTTTCTTATGTGCTCCACAGGACTTTCCCAGGTAGCGACACCACAATGGAAACGGTACGTACGGCACGTTCTCGAAAGGTTGGACTGCAATGATTCGTCATCTACGAACAAGTGTGCTCGGACGGGTCGGTCTCGCGACTGTCCTCACCATCGGCGTGACGGCCGCGGGCATCGGTATGGTCCAGGGCGTGGCGAGCGCGTCTCCGCCGCACCACCACGCTGCGGACCATGGTCGCAGGGCCAAGGACAAGTCGAAGGATCGTACGACGATCGTCGGCGTGGTGTCGGCGATTACCCAGCCCGTGACGGTGACGTCGGGCTCGGGTGCGGGTGCGACCACCACCGTGACCCCCGGGATGCTCTACCTGAGCGGCCCCGGCGGCGTGCTGTCCGACTTCGTCCTGACGGGCACCACGACGGTGAGCGGCTCCGGCGACCAGCAGGGCAACAGCGCCACCCTGACCCTGGCGAACCTCACGGCTGGCCAGCGCGTGCGCGTTGACTTCTCGGTGACGGCGACGACGACCTCGGGGACCTCGACCGTCGCGACGATGACCGCCACCAGCGTGAAGATCCTCTCGAACGGCTCGACCGAGGACAACCACGGCATCGTCGGCGTGGTGTCGGCGATTACCCAGCCCGTGACGGTGACGTCGGGCTCGG
>JBMFWX010000020.1:23678-25987 GCA_049964855.1 Acidimicrobiales bacterium | reverse complement strand
ATCGTCGGCGTGGTGTCGGCGATTACCCAGCCCGTGACGGTGACGTCGGGCTCGGGTGCGGGTGCGACCACCACCGTGACCCCCGGGATGCTCTACCTGAGCGGCCCCGGCGGCGTGCTGTCCGACTTCGTCCTGACGGGCACCACGACGGTGAGCGGCTCCGGCGACCAGCAGGGCAACAGCGCCACCCTGACCCTGGCGAACCTCACGGCTGGCCAGCGCGTGCGCGTTGACTTCTCGGTGACGGCGACGACGACCTCGGGGACCTCGACCGTCGCGACGATGACCGCCACCAGCGTGAAGATCCTCTCGAACGGCTCGACCGACAACTAGACAACCAGTGCCGCTCCGCGAGGAGTGGAGTGACGACGAGCGCGTCGCCCGGGCTACTGCCCGAGTGGCGCGCTCGTCGTCGTTGGTCGCGGGTCAGGACTGGCTGGGCTCGAGCTCTCGCTGACGCGCCACTTGGCGGGCGACGTAGTGAGTCGCCCTCTCGAGGAGGAAGTAGAGGACTCCCGCCACGATGACGCCAGTCGGCACGGAGAAGTCGGCGCCGCCGTACCAGCCGGCGGTGCACGAGCCGTGGACCAGCGGTCCGGCGCAGGCTGCGCCGAAGTGGTTCGAGATGGGCGTCATCCAGTGGAATGGGAAGTTGACCGGCGGTGGCGCCTTGGAGTACGCGATGGTGGAGCTGACGAGGCCGACGACGAAGGCGATCACCGCGTTCCAGTTGACGCCGCTGGCACCGCCGAAGTAGAGACCGCCGCGGTCGGTGCGCTGGAGCTCGGCGGCGCTGTAGCGGTAGCGGCGAATGATCCAGTCCATGATGTAGATGCCGAACCAGGGGGCTAGCCAGACGATGAGGACGCCGACGAACTCTTTCATGTAGAGCGAGAAGGTGGACTGGAACATCGCCCAGATGGTCAACAGTCCGGCGATGACGCTGTCCATCACCACCGCCTGGTACCGCTTGAGGTGGATCCCCATTGCCTGGACGGAGACGCCCGACGAGTAGAGGTCCATGGAGTTGATCCCGAAGAGCTGGACGATCGCGAAGAGCAGGAAGATGACGACGACCCAGCTGGGGATCAGGTGCTGGCCGACCAGCGCCTGGAAGGGGTTGGCGCTGTTCCACGCCGTGACCTGGGCACTGGAGGAGAGGAACGTGTAGGTCAGGGCGCCGAGGATCATGAGGATGATCTCGGGCACGGCCGTGCCGAGGAAGACCCACCCGACGATCGCCCCCTTCCGTGTGTCGCGGGGCAGGTAGCGCGTGTAGTCGTTTCCGCACTCGGTCCAGCCCAGCCCCGAGAGCGCGAAGACGAAGGCCAGTCCCGCGGTGTAGAGCTCCCAGCCACCTCCGAAGCCCTTGAAGCTCATGGAGCCGTGGCGCACGTCGAAGATGGCGAGCAGGACGAAGATGGCGCCGAAGGGGATGATCAGGGCACGCAGGACCTTCACCATGGTGGCGTGGCCCAGGAAGGGCAGGATCGCCTGGATCGCCGCGGCGACGATGATCAAGGCGACCTTGAGCGCGCTGCTCACGTGGTAGCCGGACATCTGGATGAGCACCATGGCGCAACCGACGATGAGGATGAGCCCCTCGGTCTCGAAGCCCAGCTGCGTGATCCAGTTGAAGAAGCTCACGATGCGCGAGCCGCGTAGCCCGAACGGCGCCCGGCTGATCGTGAACGCCGTCGTGCCGGCTTCGGGTCCCTGCAGGGAGGCCACGCCCAGCAGGAGGAACGAGATGTTGCCGATGATGATCAGGCTGAGCGCCGTCGTGAAGCTGAATCCGAAGCCCATGAGCAACGCACCGTAGATGAAGTACTCCACGTTGATCGACGTTCCCGCCCACAGCGCGCCGATGTTGCGGGCGGTGGCCCATCGCTCGCTTTCGGGGATGTAGTCGATCCCGTGTTGTTCGATGTGGAACGGTTCGTCCTCAGCCGATCCGTCGCGCGATTCCAGTACTGATGCCACTGAGTGGTCCTCCCTAATAGATGTCCGTCACCTGAGACGGCCCCGTGAGGTGCTGGCCGCTCGCGTTCAGTCTGCCCGATGAGAGCCCGCTGCGGCGTGAGCCGATCGGGCGGCTTGATTTCCACAAGATGAAGTTCCTGGCCGGTCCCGAGGCGAACCGGGACCGGGCGAGCGCCGGCGAGCGGCGCGCGAACCTGAGTACCGGCTCAGACAATCGATGGTCCGACTACCAGCCGCGCGGCGAACGCCCTTGCTAAGTTGCGCCACAGGGGCTCGGCATCTCGTCGATGCTTCGGGGGGAAAGTAGGCCGTATGTCGTCAACGGT
>JBMFWX010000020.1:20070-23578 GCA_049964855.1 Acidimicrobiales bacterium | reverse complement strand
GCTCGGCATCTCGTCGATGCTTCGGGGGGAAAGTAGGCCGTATGTCGTCAACGGTAGACCGCCGTACGTTTCTGACTCACTCGGCCGCCACGGTCGGCGGCGTCGCCCTGGCGGGGGCGGTGTTCGACGCCGAGCCGGCGAGTGCGGCGTCGTCCGGCGTGGGGGTCAACCTCTCTAGGCCGAAAATGGGGGGGACACTGCGGGTGGGGTTGATCTCGGACGTGCCGAACTATCACGTCTTCAATGGTGCGCAGGGCAAGATGGACGACTCGGGCTTTTGTCTCGCGAACGCCCTCTACGATCCCCTCTTCGTGGCCGCGGCCGACGGGAAGACCTGGCTCCCGATGCTCGCGCTGTCGGCGACGTCGACGTCGGACTACAAGACCTGGACGGTGACACTGCGCCGCGGTGTCACGTTCACCAACGGCGATCCCTTCAACGCGGACATCGTGGTGGCCAACTTCGCCGCCGCGGCGGCCGATCCCACGGTCGGACTCGCGGTGCGCCCGATCATCGCCTCGGTTACCAAGGCCAACGAGTACAGCGTCGTCTTCGACCTGGTCATCCCCTTCTCGACCTTTCCCATCAGCGCCCTCTGCGAACAGCAGACCGCCTACATGGCGCACCCGTCGTCCTTCTCGCCGACCTTCACCGGCACCCCGGTGGGAACGGGGCCCTTCGAGGTCGTCTCGTGGCAGATCAACTACGAGTCGAACTTCACGAGGAACAAGAACTACTGGCGACGCGACGCGCATCACCGTCCGCTGCCGTACCTCGACGGCATCACCTTTCACACCATTCCCGACGATCCCACACGCAATCAGGCCCTCCAGGCCGGGCAGGTCGACATGATTCTGCAGGAGGACAGCGCCAGCATCGCCGCACTGAAGTCCATCGGCGGGATCTCGTACCGCACTGACGTGCACGACCCCCTGGATCCGTCGGTGAACTGTCTGATCGTGAACACCACGGGCACCATGAATCAGTACTTCGCCTGGGCGGGCGAGTTTCCCGGCGTTCCCGGCGCCCTGTCCTACATCCAGAAGGGACAGCCGGTGCCCGCAGCGGTGCAGCTGGCCGACTACGAGGGGACCATGGGAGCGGTCGACCCGTCGAGTCTCACGTGGAACACGAAGCTCAAGCCCGTGGTGAATGACCCGTCCATCCGCAAGGCGTGCGCCATGGCCATCAATCGACCCACCTACGAGAAGGTGCTGGCGAGCGGGGTGGGCGAGGCGGCCGATGGCATCTATCGCACGTCGTCGCCCTACTACCGAAACCCGCACTACCCGGTGTTCAACCCAAAGGCGGCCAAGAAGTTGGTTGAGCAGTACAAGACGGCGAAGGGCGTCTCCCAGGTGGGCTTCGTCATCGACATCGTGTCGGGCAGTTCATCGGATCAGAAAGTCTTCGCCTTCATTCAGCAGCAGCTCGCCGCGATCGGTATCACGGTGACTCCTCGCGCGTCCACGCAGTCGCAGTTGATCCAGAACGTCATCTTCGGCGAGTACGACTGCTCGTCGTGGAATCAGTTCGGGGGCATCGACCCGTCACTGAACTACGTGTGGTTCAACTCCCAGCCCGCGACGACGTCGCCGGCCGCCGGGGGGATGGGTCTGACCGACCTTCCCGCGGGTACCTACATCGCCGGTGCCGTGAACTTTGCGCACCAAGCGGATCCCGTGGTCGAGAACGCCATGCTGCGCGCGCTCGCGTCCGCGCCGGGTTCCGCGACGCAGAAGTCGTCGTGGGCGCGAGTGAACAGTCAGTTCGCCAAGGATCTGCCGTACCTGTTTCTCAACACTCTGGTGGTGGCGTGGGCTGCGCGCACGAACGTTCAGAACTGGGCGTACGCGACGGCCGGCAACGGGACGCGGTGCCTGAACCCTGACGGCGGATCGACGCGCTGGGACCAGATCTGGCTCAAGTAGTCGGGTAGTTAGGCGCGCCTCGGCCTGACGGATCCGCGAACGTGTCGCCACCACCAGAGGGTGGAGGTGGCTAGTGACGTCGACACGATGGCGATGATCGTGAAGGGCAGAGCGGGGTTGATCGAGAAGAGGAATCCCGAGACGCTGGCCGCCAACGCCAGCGAGGCGGTGTTGGCCGTAGCGTACAGGCCCTGGCGGCGGCTCAACTCTCGATCGACCGCGCTCTGGGTCAGCAGCGACGAGATCGACGGTACGGAGAGCGACGTACCGATCGACTCGAGCGAGCCCAGCGCAACCAGCAGGACGTTGTTGTGAATGTGCGGGTACAGGGCGAGAAATCCCGCGCCGTTGACGAGTCCGACCAGCGCCATCACGCGCCGGTTCGCGTGATCGGCGAGCCAACCGCCCACGCGGCTGAGGAGGACCCAGGGCAGCGCGAAGGCGGTCCAGCTGAGTCGGATCTCCAGGGTGGACGCGTGGTGCGCGTTCATGAGCAGACTCCAACACGCCTCGTACACGCCCACCGTCAGACCCGCCGCGCTCGCGGCGACGAGAGCGCCGACGACCTGGCTGGTCCACTGGAGCCGCGGCAAAGGGCTTGGGTCGTAGGCCTTGTCGCCGAGGTCGGTGCGCAGCGTCTGGGTCGCGGCGACGAGGCTGACGAGGCCGGTCACGAAGAAGGCGACGCCCAGGTCGCGCACCGAGGTGGCCACGCCGATGACGGGCCCGATCGCGATGCCGAAGAGTTGGGCGGCGAGGATGCGCGAGATCGCGCGTCCCCGCTCGTGCTCCTGAAAGAGCGACGCGACGGCGGAGAGCGACGCCACCTCGATGGCCCCCGCCGCCGAGCCCTGGACGGCGCGGCTGAGGGCGAACCACGGGGCGCTGACGGGCAGGACGAAGGTCATGCTGGCCAGTCCGTAGACGATCAGGCTGGTGATCAGGACGCGGCGACGTCCAAATCGGTCGGCCACGTGACCGAGCCCGAACTGGGTGAGGACTCCCGCCACGAAGAAGGAGGCCATGATGAAGCCGATGATGGTCGGGGTCCCTCCCCGGTGCTCGAGGAAGAGCGGTAGTAAGGGGAGCCCTAGGGTGGCACCCGTCCACTGCAGTGCGACGATGATGGTGAGGCGTCGGAGCGTGTGGCGAGCCGACGGTGTGGACACCTCTTAACGCTAGTTGTCGCGTTGTGCGGGCTCGGTGGTGCCCTCGGAGGGCGGCGCCCTCGGTTAGATCGTCCCGCACTCGACGAGGACGAGCACGCCGAGGCCGAGGTAGACCCACGGTACGAGCGTGGGGGCGTGGCGTTCGCCCCAGGCCACGACGCGAGGGTGTCCGGCGAGGCGCTGCGCGCTCCACAAGAACACGATCTCCCAGAAAGCGAAGACGGCCACGTCGACCAGTCCGCCGCCGACGCCCGACGCGCGCACCAGGGGAATCCAGACCGCGAGGTTGTCGCCGCCGAGCGCCAGGGTCACGACGAACGTCGTGAGGGCACCGCGTCGAAATTGGGTCGGTCGCTCGTCGTGCCGGTGGCGCCAGGCGTAACCGGCCAGGGCCCACGGGGCCACGCA
>JBMFWX010000020.1:1159-19970 GCA_049964855.1 Acidimicrobiales bacterium | reverse complement strand
GCTCGTCGTGCCGGTGGCGCCAGGCGTAACCGGCCAGGGCCCACGGGGCCACGCACGCGAGCCCGACCCACCGCAGGGGGACCTCGGCCAGGGCGGAGCCCACCGCGGCCGAGATGACCAGTAGCGCGACGACGCCCGTCACCTGGGCCCACGAGACGCGACGGAAGCGCGAGCGCTCGGTGACCACCAGCTGTGCGGCGAAGGCGAAGAAGTTGTCGAACATGGTCCCCACGTAGGCGAGCGACGCGATCAGCGCCACGCGGGACAGCCAGTGCATGCGGCGACCTTACCGGCTGGTCCCTCGGGCGTGAAAAGGGCCCACGGTAAGGTGGCCGAGGAGGTTTTCATGATTCGTCACGTGCTCGCACCCACATCCGATCAGCTCGAGGCCGCGCGGCGCGTAGTGGCGGATCACCTCACCCCCACCCCGACCGTGGGCGTCACGATTCGCGGGCGCCGGGTCCTGGTCAAGCTGGAGAGCCTCCAGGCCACGGGGTCCTTCAAGGTGCGTGGGGCGCTCAGCGCCCTCGACGCCGCGCGTCGCGACGACGCCCACGGTGCGGTGATCACCTCCTCGGCGGGCAATCACGGTCTGGGCATCGCCTACGCGGCGTCGCTGCTGGGAGTCCCCGCGACGGTCGTGGTCCCCGCCAACGCCTCTGCGGCCAAGGTGGGCAAGCTGCGTCGCTACGAGATCGAGCTGATCCAGTACGGCTCGTCGTACGACGAGGCGCAGGCGCACGCGCTCGCGCTGGCCGACGAGCGGTCGATTCACTACATCTCACCCTTCAACGACGCCAACGTCATCGCCGGCCAGGCCACGGTGTTCGACGAGATGCTGGTCCAGGCGCCCGAGATCGAGCACGTCGTGGTTCCGGTGGGCGGCGGCGGGCTGGTGTCGGGGGTGTTGCTCTCGCGTGAGGCGCACGGCCGAGGTGACGTCGTCGTCACCGGCGTGCAGCCGGCGGTGAGCGCTGCGATGTACCACGTGCTGCGCGGGGTCGCGATGGCGGACGTGGTGCACCACGCCACCATCGCCGACGGTCTCGCCGGCGGCGGCGACGAGGGCGCGATCACCAACGAGCTCATCGCGCGCTACCACACGCCCCTGGTGCTGGTGCCCGAGGCGGCGATTCGCGCGGCCGTGGCCGAGGCGGCCCTGACCAGCGGCCTCGTCCTCGAGGGATCCGCCGCCGCCGCGTACGCCGCGGTGGCCGCCGACCTGGTGGACGACGCCTCGTCGCGGATCGGCTTCCTGGCGACGGGGCGCAATATCGCGCGCGAGCTGCTTATCGAACTCTTAGCCGAGTCGACCCTGTAGGAGGGAGGCCGGGTCACGGCCCCGGTAGGGTGGCGCCATGGCCCGGGCGAACAGAATCGGAGTGGTGGCGCTGGCGACGGTGGCGGTTGCGCTGACCGTCGTTGGGGTGGTCGTCGCGGCGACGAACACCAATCCGTCGGCGACGACGAGGGACCCGTTGGCGCTCAACGGGTACCCGCCTCGAACCGCAGACGTGCGCGTGACGCTGACGACTGGCTCGAGCGTCGACGCCACCGCCGACGTCGCCATCAACTTCGCGACCAACTCGGCCGCCGGGGTCGTCCAGGTGCCGCTGCCGGTCACCAGTCTCGTCATAGACGTGCGCGTGCTGCCCCACCACGTGTACCTGGGGTTCACGAACCTCCCGTCCATCCTCGGCGTGGGCTGGTTGGCCACGCCGGTCACGGTCCCGAACCTCTACGGGTGGTCGCTCGAGCTGACCAAGCCCGATCTCTACCTGATCACCGGTTACGCGAAGACGATCACCCACAGCGGGTACTCGACCATCTACACCTACTCGCGACCCAACGCGCCGGTGTCACTTCCCAACGGGCTGCCCTTCGCGCTGCCGTCGAGCGGCTTGCTGAGCTTCTCGATCACGACCGGGAGCCAGGGCGAGGTCACGGGGGCCAGCGCGACCCTGGCGTCGAGCTCGTCGGCCACGCCGCTCGCCACGCTGACGGCGACCGTTCTCTCCTACAACGCGCCGGCTCCCGTCGTGGCGCCGCCGCGACGCGACGTGACGCCGATCAACGCCCGCACGCTGCGCCGCGTGTTCGGCACGTCGTCGATCGGCTCGCTGCTGGGTCCGCTGCTGGGCACGGGCTTTGGCCAACTCCCTCACCCGACGACGACGGTGCCGCGCGGTGCCTCAGTTCAGTAAGCGGTCCAGCGCGGCACCGGCACGGCTCTCGGTCCCGTAGCGGCGCTCGTGGTGGTCGGCCCACGTGGCCAGCGTCAGGCCAGCGTTCACGCCCAGCCAGCGCAGCGGCTCGACCTCCCAATGGCGCGGGGGCCGCTGGACGAAGGGAAGGCGGGTGACGTCGGTCTCGACGTCGGGGGCGGTGATGAGATCGGCCAACGCCGTCGCGGCGACGCGACTGAGAACGACGCCGTCGCCGGTGTAGCCGCCGGCGCTGGCGAGGCCGGATTCGTGGTCGACGAGCACCGAAGGCGAGAGGTCGCGGGGCATCGCCAGCGGTCCGCCCCACCGGAAGGCCACCGCGGCGTCCAGGGCGGGGAAGAGTTCGTGCAGGGTGTTCTCGAGCAGGGCGAACACCTTGGGGTCCTCGTCGAACCGCGCTTCGACCGTGGAGCCGAAGTGGTAGGGCGAGCCCCGCCCGCCGAAGGCGATCCGGTCGTCGGCGGTGCGCTGACCGTAGACGATCAGGTGGCGATCGTCGGCGAAGGTCTCGCCGCGCGCGAAGCCCACCTCGTCCCAGAACGCGACGGGGAGCGGGTCGGTGGCGATCATGAGCGAGTAGATCGGCACGACGACGCGCCGCTGGCCCGGCAGGGTGGGCGTGTAGCCCTCGGTGGCGCGCACGACGTAGCGCGCGTGGACGGTCCCACCCACCGTGACCACCTCCGCGGGGTGTCCGGATCGGCGGGGGCGCACGCGGGCGACGCGGGTGTTCTCGAAGACCTGCCCCCCGAGAGCCTCGACGACGTCGCTCAGTCCCCGCACGAGTCGGGCGGGGTGCAGCCGCGCGCAGTGCGGGGAATAGGTGGCGCCACGGCTTTCGGTGACGACTCCGCGTTCCGCCGCGGCGTCCGCGTCCAGCCACGCCAGGTCGGCGGGGGTCACGCCCCAGTCGCGGGACTCCTCGACGTAGTCGCGCAGACGCTGCGCCTGGAGATCGCTGCGCGCGAAGATCAGGTTCCCGCCGTGCACGAAGTGGGCGTCGATGCCGTCCTCGCGCGCCGCCGCACCCAACTCGGCGACGGCGTGGTTGAGCACTCGTCGTAGGTGGACGAGCGCGTCGAGGCCGTAGGCGTCAATGAGGGTTCGCTCGCCCTGGGGGTACAGGGCCGAGGCCCAGCCCCCGTTGCGCCCCGACGCGCCGAATCCGCACACGGATTGTTCGAGCACGGCGACGCGCAGGGTGGGGTCGCGGCGCAGGAGCTCGCGGGCAGTCCACAGGCCCGTGAAGCCCCCGCCCACGACCGCCACGTCGACGTCGAGGTGGCGTCGCAGCGGCGGTCGTGGTTTGATCGGGGCTTCGAGGGTCGACCACCACAGGGAGTGAGGTGGCTGCACGGTCAGGCGAGCTTCGCCGCTCCGGTGAAGACCTCACGCAGGATGCCGACCATCAGGTCGATGTCCTCGCGCGTGGAGATGAGCGGCGGTGCCAACTGCACTACCGGATCGCCGCGGTCGTCGGAACGGCAGATCAGACCTCGCCGGAACATCTCGGGGGAGACGTAGCCGCGCAGGAGCCGCTCGGCGTCCTCGCCCCGCCACGTCTCCTTGGTCTCCTGGTCCTTGACCAACTCGATACCCCAGAAGTAGCCGGTGCCGCGCACGTCGCCGACGATGGGGATCTCCTTGAGCGCGAGCAGGCTCTGGTGGAAGTACTCCTCGTTGGCGCGCACGTTCTCGAGGACGTGCTCGTTCTCCATGATGTCGATGCTCTTCAACGCGACCGCGCACGACACCGGGTGTCCGGCCCAGGTGAAGCCGTGCATGAACGACTCGTCGTGCTGGAAGGGCTCGGCCAGGCGGTCCGAGACGATCATTGCGCCCAGCGGGGCGTACCCGGAGGTGATGCCCTTGGCGACCGTGATGATGTCGGGGACGTAGTCATACTTCTGGCCACCGAACCACGTGCCGATGCGCCCGAAGGCGCAGATCACCTCGTCCGACACCAGGATCACCCCGTAGCGATCGCAGATCTCGCGTACCTTCTGCCAGTAGCCCGGCGGCGGCGTGAAGCACCCGCCGGCATTCTGCACCGGCTCGAGGAACACCGCCGCCACCGTCTCGGGACCCTCGCGCAGGATGGCCTCCTCGATCTGCTCGGCGGCCCAGAGCCCGAAGGCGGCGAGGTCGTCGCTGTGCTCGGTTGCCCGGTAGAAGTTGGTCGGCGGCACCTTCACCGCGCCCGGCACCAGTGGCTCGAACTGCGCGCGGTAGCTCTCGAGCGACGTGATCGTGAGAGCGCCCATCGTGGTGCCGTGGTACGCCACGTCGCGGCTGATGACCTTGTAGCGGTCGGTGTCGCCGCGAATGCGGTGGTACTGGCGGGCCAGCTTCCAGGCGCTCTCTACCGCTTCGCCGCCACCAGTGGTGAAGAAGACTCGATTGAGGTCGCCGGGCGTGAGGCTGGCGATCTTCTCCGCCAGCTCGATGGCCTTGGGGTGCGCGTAGGTCCACAGTGGGAAGAACGCCATCTCGCTCATCTGCTCGGCCGCGGCGGCCGCGATGTCGGTGCGTCCGTGTCCCAGCGCGTTGGTGAAGAGACCCGACAGCCCGTCGAAGTACTTCGTGCCGTTGGCGTCGTACACCCAGGTGCCCTCACCGCGCACCATGATCGGCACCTCATTGGTCTCGGAGTACGAGCCCATGCGCGACATCTGTAGCCAGAGGTTGCGCCGCGCTCGTTCCGAGTACGAATGACTCGCGTGCTGTAGGTCATCGACGGCAATGCCGTCGCTGATGATTTCATTGATGGTCACTTGGTCCCCCATGCATAGGTCTGCTTTGACAGTTTCAAATACAGAAAGGTCTCGACCTCGGTCACCCCAGGGATGCTCCGGATCGAATCATTCAAGAGGTGCACCAACGCGTTATCGTCCTCCGCGATGAGCTCGGCGATGATGTCGAAACTCCCCGCGGTCATGACCACGTAGTTGGCCTCCTCGATGGCGGCAACTTTGTCCGCGACGAGCCGCACGTCGCCCTGGACCCGAATGCCGATCAGCGCCTCCCGGCCGAATCCCAACTGCAGCGGGTCGGTGATGGCGACGATCTGCATGACGCCGGCGTCCTTGAGACGCTGGACGCGCCGTCGGACCGCTGCCTCGGACAGCCCCACCTCGTCGGCGATGGCCCCGTAGGGTCGTCGTCCGTCTTGCTGGAGCAGGCCGATGATGCGCCGATCGATGACGTCCAGGCCACTCGACGAGCTGGCGAGCTCCAAGGGCGCACGGGTGGTGCGCTTCGGACTCTGACGTCGTGGTGAAGTGGCTGGCATCGGATCTTCCCCGCTCGGTGGCCAACGGCTCCGTAGCTGCGGATACGTACACTATAGCGCGCTTCGGCGACGGATACCGGCGCTGTTTACCCTACTGACGACGAATTACTTTTCCCAGTGTTTGCACCGGGGTGCCCGGTTCTGCAAGAGTGGCAGGGTGAGGGGGCCAGGGTGGCTGGCCACGAGGAGGAAGTATGCGTCGTCTAGCCAATTTCATCGGGGGAGAATCGGTCGCGCCCCAGTCAGGCAAGTACGTGGAGTTGATCAACCCGGCCACGGGCCAGCCGTTCGCCGAGATGCCGATCTCGGGCGAGGCGGACGTCGACGCGGCCGCGAAGGTGGCCGCGCAGGCGTTCACGTCGTGGCGGCGCACGACGCCGTCGCAGCGCTCGATGGCCCTGCTCAAGATCGCCGACGCGATGGAGGCTCACGCCGAGGAGCTCGTGGCTCTCGAGGCGGAGAACACCGGCAAGATCATCAGCGTCACGTTGAGCGAGGAGATTCCGCCGATGCTCGACCAGATCCGGTTCTTCGCCAGCGCCGCGCGTCTGCTCGAGGGCCGGGGCGCCACCGAGTACATGGAGGGCATGACCAGCTACGTGCGCCGCGAACCCATTGGCGTGTGTGCGGCGGTGACGCCGTGGAACTACCCCCTGATGATGGCCGTATGGAAGTGGGCGCCGGCGATCGCGGCCGGCAACACCATGGTCCTCAAGCCCGGTGACTCGACGCCAGTCTCGACGCTTCGCATGGCGGAGTTGATGGCCGAGGTGCTGCCGGCCGGCGTCTTCAACGTCGTGTGCGGCGACCGTGACACGGGTCGGCTCCTGGTGGAGCACCCGATCCCGGCCATGGCCTCGGTGACGGGATCGGTTCGCGCGGGCATGGAGGTCGCGGCGAGCGCGTCCAAGACGGTGAAGCGCGTCCACCTCGAACTCGGCGGCAAGGCCCCGGTGATTGTGTTCGACGATGTCGACGTCGAGGCCGCCGTCCAGGGCATCGCGATCGCGGGCTACTTCAATGCAGGTCAGGACTGCACCGCGGCGACGCGCGTGATCGCGGGCTCCAAGGTCTACGGCGACTTCGTCGACGCGCTCGCCGAGGAGGCGCGTCAGACGGTCATCGGTCAGCCGGACAACGCCGACGCGCTCTTCGGGCCGGTGAACAACGTCAACCAGCTGGAGCGCGTGACGGGCTTCTTGAACCGTGCGCCGGGGCACGCGTCGATCGCCGCCGGTGGTGCGCGTGTGGGCGATCAGGGCTTCTTCGTGGCGCCCACCGTGGTCGCCGGCCTGCGCCAGGACGACGAGATGATCCAGAACGAGATCTTCGGCCCGGTCATCACCGTGCAGAAGTTCGTCGACGACGACGAGGCCCTCGCCTTCGCCAACGGCGTGGACTACGGGCTCGCGTCGTCGGTGTGGACGCGCGACCACGGCCGCGCGATGCGCTTCACCCGCGACCTCGACTTCGGGTGCGTGTGGGTCAACACCCACATCCCGATGGTCGCGGAGATGCCCCACGGCGGCTTCAAGCGATCCGGGTACGGCAAGGACCTCTCGGTGTACGGCTTCGAGGACTACACGCGCATCAAGCACGTGATGCACAACATCGAGGCGTAGGGCGGGCGTTTGACTCGGCCACACCCGTGGCCAACGGGGAAACCTGACACAGAAAGGATGATCGACGATGATCATCGGAGTACCGAAGGAAATCAAGACCGATGAGAATCGGGTCGCACTGACCCCCGCGGGGGTTCGTGAGCTGACCGGCGCGGGGCACCGAGTGCTCATCGAGCAGGGGGCCGGTGTCGGCTCGGCGATCACCGACGACGACTATCGCGCCGTCGGTGGGACCATTGTGGCGTCCGCGGATGACGTGTGGGAGCAGGCGGAGCTCCTGCTCAAGGTGAAGGAGCCGATCGAGGTGGAGTACCCTCGGCTGAAGGCCCACCCGGGCCAGGTCCTCTTCACCTACCTGCACCTCGCGGCGTCTCGCTCCTGCACGGATGCGCTGGTCGCGGCATCGAACGTAGCGATCGCCTACGAAACGGTGCGACTCCCCGACAACAGCCTGCCGCTCCTCGCCCCGATGAGCGAGGTAGCGGGACGGATGGCGCCGCTCATGGGCGCGCACCATCTCATGCGTCCGGGCGGCGGCCGCGGGACGCTGATCAGTGGTGTCCCCGGCGTCACTCCGGCGAACGTGGTGGTGATTGGTGCCGGGGTCTCGGGTCTGGCGGCGGCCACTCTCGCCGCGGGCCTGCACGCCAACGTGACCGTGCTCGATCGCAACCTCGATCGCCTGCGTGAGGTGGATCACCACTTCGACGGACGAGTTCAGACCCTGGCTTCGTCGACCCACGCGGTCGAGGAGGCGTGCGTGAACGCGGACATCGTGATCGGCGCCGTGCTGGTCGTGGGCGCCAAGGCCCCGACGCTCGTGAGTAACGACCTCGTGGCGAGCATGCACGAGGGGTCGGTGCTGGTGGACATCGCGGTGGACCAGGGTGGCTGCTTCGAGGCCACGCATCCGACGACGCACTCGGATCCGGTGTTCGAGGTGAACGGGTCGATCTTCTACTGCGTGGCCAACATGCCCGGCGCGGTTCCCGCGACGTCGACGTACGCGCTCGCCAACGCGACACTGCCCTACGTGATCGAGTTGGCGCGCTCGGGCTGGCGCGACGCCGTGCGTGCCGACGCCGCGCTCGCCGAGGGCGTGAACGTGGTCCACGGCTCGATCACCTACGGACCCGTCGCCGAGGCGCACGGACTGGCCGCGACCGAGTTGTCGTCCCTGCTCTAGCCACCAGTGTGGTCGGCGACGCCGTGAACCGTGGCGCCACGGTTCACGGCGTCGCGTCGACCAGCAGTACGACCTTGCCGAACTTGCCCGGGCGGGCGAAGTACTCGTAGGCGTCCGCCGCATCGGCCAGAGCGAAGGTGTGGGCCACCGGAACGCGCAATCGCCGCTCGGCCCACGCGGACCACAGCGCCGCGGACGCTCGCTCGGTCACCTCGGCCTTCTCGTCACGGGATCGGGCCCGCAGGGTGGAACCGGTCAGCGTCGCGCGCAGCGCCATGATTCGCAGCAAGTCGATTTCGGCGCGCGCGCCACCGCCGACGCCGATCACTACGACGCGGGCGCGCGGGGCGAGGATCGCCTGGACGCTCTCGAGGTGAGCGGCGCCCACGAGCTCGATCACCACGTCGACCGGCGCCAGGGACGGCTCCTCCTCCAGGGTGACGGCGAGTTTCGCGCCGATCCCGCGCAGGCGCGAGTGATGCTCGGGCGTGCGCGTCGCCGCGGTCACGTTCGCTCCGAGCAGTCGTGCGATCTGCACCGCGGCGGCGCCGACGCCGCCGGCGGCTCCCGAGATCAGCGCGTGCTCGCCCGCGCGCAGGTGCGCCTGGCTGGCCAGGGCGTCGTGGGCGGTGAGGAAGGCTTCGCTGAAGCCGCCGGCCTCCACCCACGGGACGGAGTCGGGAACGAGGATGAGGTGCTCGGCCGGCACGAGACAGTGGGTGGCGTGGCCCCCTCCACCGACGACGGCGCACACGCGCCGCCCGCGCAGGGTGGGGTCCACGCCCTCGCCGACGTCGTCGACGACGCCGGCGATCTCGAGCCCGGGCACATCGGGCGGCCAGCCGTCTGGCGCCGCGTACAGGCCGCGGCGCTGGAGCAGGTCCGCCGCGTTGACGCCCGCGGCGCGCACCGCGACGAGGACGTCGCCGGGACCCGGGGCGGGAGTAGGGCGCGTCTCGAGGCCCATCTCACCGTCGTGGAGGACCAGCGCGCGCACGCCCTTACACTACGGTCACCGCGGCCGCGACGCCCGCTAGGGTCGGCCCATGACGCTCTACGACATTCCCGTACGGACCCTGGCCGGCGAGCCGAGCTCGCTCGCCGACTTTCGCGGTCGAACCGTCCTGGTGGTCAACGTCGCCTCGAAGTGCGGCCTGACGCCGCAGTACGAGGGGCTCGAGGCGCTCCACGAGCGCTACCACGACCGGGGCTTCTCGGTGGTGGGTTTCCCGTGCAACCAGTTCCAAGGCCAGGAGCCCGGGACGCCCGAGGAGATCCAGGCGTTCTGCTCGACGACCTACGGCGTGACCTTCCCCCTCTTCGAGAAGATCGACGTGAACGGCGAGCAGCGCCACCCCGTCTACACCGAGCTGGTGGAGGTGGCCGACGCCGACGGCTACCGAGGTGACATCCGCTGGAACTTCGAGAAGTTCCTGGTCGCGCCGGACGGGACCGTGCGACGCTTCGCCCCCCAGGTCACGCCCGACGACGCGGCCCTGGTGGCCGCCATCGAGGACGCGCTGGCGTAGTCGGCGCCTGATTGGCTGGTCGCGCTAGTCGACCCCCACTCGACGCTGGAGGCGCAGGTAGGTGGGTCGGAAGCCGTACCCGAGCCAGAACCGCTGCGCGCCGCGATTTGTCGCGCGCCAGCTGGTCTCCATCACCCGTCCCCCGCGCGCGTGGGCGTCGAACAGCGCGTGGTCCACCAGCGCGGTCGCCACACCGCGCCCCCGGTGATCGCTCGCCACCGCGACGGTGCTGAGGTGCCAACTCGCGTCGAAGGAGCCGCGTCGGGGCTCGAGGGGGAACGTGATGGCCTGGGCCACGATCTGCCCGTTGTACTCGACGAGGTGGTGGATCGTCTCGGGGTCGTCGAGCGTCTCGATCAGGGTGTTGCGCAGGGACGCCTCGTCGGCATCCAACACGAAGCTCGGTCCGAGAGCCTGGGCGTGGTCGATCTCGCGCGCGAGCGCGACGGCTACGTCGAGCTGGTCCACACCCCCTGGGCGCCACCGGTAACCGGCGGGCAGCGGTCGGACGCGCCGCTCGGCGAGCCGATACGAGGCCCGTACGCCCGTGCGCGCGAAACCGAGTTCAAGCCACGGGGCGCGTCGCACGGCGTCGTCGAGGGCCCAGACGACGTGGCGGCTCGCCCCGGCGTCGAGCCAGGCGCGACCGGCGACGGCGTACAGGGACGCGAGAGTGTCCACGTCGTCGAAGGACGATCCGTCGGGCCCCACCCAGGCCGCACGGTCCACGCCCTCACCGAGCACCGCGCCGTAGAGGTGACCGACGACCCGGCCTCGTCGACGGGCCACCCATAGCTCGGGGGCGGCCGCGCGCAGTGCGTCGGCGGCGACCGCGCGATCGAGGGCTGGGGCGACGAGGTCGTTGCGTCGGGCGTCGTCGCGCAGGCGCCGGGCGATGCGCGCGACCACGGCGTCCACGTCCGCGGGCGAGAGCGGCGCGATCTCCATCGACCGTCACGCTAGCGAGAGTGTGCCAGAGTTGCCGGGTGGTCCTGCGCGCGACACTCTTCGACATGGACGGGCTCCTGATCGACTCCGAGGTGCTCTGGCATCGTGCGGAGGTCGAGATCTTCGGCGGGTTGGGGGTTCCGATCTCGGAGGCGGAGGATCGTTCCACCAAGGGCATGTTCGTCGCCGAGGTCGTGGACTTCTGGTACGAGCGTTACCCCTGGCGCGACGAGTTGCGTGAGTCCGTTGTCGCTCGCTTGCTGGCGAGGGTGGGCGAGCTCATCGACACCGAGGGGCGCCTCCTGCCTGGTGCCCGTCGCGCCCTGGACTTGGCCGGCGATCGAGGGCCCCTGGCACTGGCCAGCTCGACGCCCGAGCCACTCATCCTGCGCAGTCTCGAGCACTTCGGGTTGCGCGATCGCTTCGCGGTGGTGCACTCGGCGGACGCCGAGCCGTTCGGCAAGCCGCACCCGGGGGTCTTCCTCAGCGCGGCGGCGTCGCTCGGCGTGAGCCCTCTGGAGTGTCTGGTGTTCGAGGACTCCGCAGCTGGGGTGCTGGCGGCGAAGGCGGCCCGCATGAGCGTCGTGGCGGTGCCCACGGGCGAGGATCGCCACGAGCCCGTCTTCGCCCTGGCCGACCTCGTCCTGACGTCACTGGAAGAGCTCTCGGTGCAGTGGCTGGACGAGCGCTTCGCGCGCCGCGGCGACTAGAGGACCTTGGTGAAGCGCGTCGCCAACTCGTGGGTGAACGCGCCGGGTGGGAACGCCTCGACCCGCGTCCACCCGTTGCGGGGGTAGAAGGCGAGGGCCTCGGGTTGGGCCCCGCCCGTCTCGAGGTAGAGCTGGCCATAGCCGAGTTCGCGCGCGCGTCGCTCGACCGCCTCCATGAGCGTGGTCGCGACGCCCGAGCGCCGTAGATCCGGGCGCACCCAGAGCCGCTTGACCTCGGCCAGGCGCTGGTCGGCGTCGCCGATGCGGCGGATCCCGACACCGCCGGCCAGGTGACCCGAGACGCGAGCCACCAGGAAGAGCCCGTCGGGTGGTGCCAGCTCGTCCGGGTTCAGATGTGCGTCGTCGTCGCTCTGACCGTAGCGCCGCTCGAGTTCATCGACGGCGGCGAGCAGGAGGCTGGCGGCACCACTCGTGGTGATCGCCTCCTCTCGTATGGAGACCTCGGATGCCATCCGACCAGCGTAGGAGACGACGTCGCGGGGGCTTTCACTACCATGGGGGGACCGAAATGGGGAGATCCGTGTTCCAACCCGTCAGCGCTGAACTTGACTTCGTCGCCATCGAGGAGGCCGAGCTCCTTCGCTGGCGCCGTCACGACGTCTTCGCCCGCTCCATGGCGCACCGGCTCGGCGCCGAGCCGTGGGTGTTCTACGAGGGACCGCCGACCGCGAACGGGATGCCGGGACTGCACCACGTGTGGGCGAGGGTCTACAAGGACCTCTTCTGCCGCTTCCACACCATGCGGGGGCGCTACGTCGCGCGGCGGGCCGGGTGGGACACCCACGGGCTGCCGGTCGAGGTGCAGGTGGAGAAGCAGCTGGGGATCTCCGGGAAGAGAGCCATCGTCGAGCAGGTCGGCGTCGCCGAGTTCACGCGCCTGTGCCGCGAGTCGGTGATGACCTACGTGGAGGAGTTCGAGCGGCTCACCGAGCGCATCGGCTACTGGACCGACATGGAGCACGCGTACTTCACCTTCCACCCCTCCTACGTGGAGTCGGTGTGGTGGCAGCTCCAGCAGCTCTTCGAGCGGGGCCTGCTCTACGAGGACTTCAAGGTGGTGCCGTACTGCCCGCGTTGCGGTACCGCGCTGTCGAGCCACGAGCTGGGCCAGCCCGACGTGTACCGCGACGAGGTCGACGAGAGCTGCTACGTGCGCCTGGCCCTGCGCGACGCCGAGGACGTGGCCCGCCTCGGCGCCACTCACCTGGTCGTGTGGACGACGACCCCGTGGACGCTGCTGTCGAACGTGGCGGTGGCGGTGAACCCCGACTTCGTCTACGCCGTCGTCGACGGCATGGTGGTGGCGCAGTCGTTGGTGGACACGGTCTTCGGCGAGGGGGCGCGCGTCGAGCGCACGCTCGAGGGGTCCGCGCTGGTCGGTGTGCACTACGAGCGGCCCTTCGACGACGTCGCGCTGCCCCCGGGCGTCGACGCCGCCTACGTGGTCGCGGCGGACTACGTCACCACTGACGAGGGCACGGGACTGGTGCACCAGGCGCCCGCCTTCGGCGAGGTCGACCGTCTCGTGGCGCGCGCCCACGGTCTGCCGATGGTGAACCCCGTCGGTCCCGACGGCACCTTCACGGCCGAGGTGGCCTGGTTGGAGGGGCGTGACGTTCGCGAGGCCAATTCGGCGATCAACGACGAGTTGGCCCGTCGGGGGCTGCTGGTGCGACGCCAGGAGTACGCGCACGCGCTCCCGCACTGCTGGCGGTGCGGCACCGTCCTGCTGTACTGGGGCAAGCCGAGCTGGTACATCGCCACCAGCTCGTTGAAGGACCGCCTGCTCGAGGAGAACGCGACCGTCGACTGGCACCCCGAGCACATTCGCGACGGCCGCTTCGGGGAGTGGCTGTCCAACAACGTCGACTGGGCCCTCTCGCGGGATCGCTTCTGGGGCACCCCCCTGCCGATCTGGCGGTGTGCGAACCAGCACGTCACGTGCGTGGGCTCGCTCGATGAGCTCTCGACGTTGGCCGGACGCGACGTGCGCGACATCGACCCGCACCGACCGGCCATCGACGAGGTCGTGCTGGCCTGTCCCACCTGCGGGGCCGAGGCGCGACGGGTGGAGCCCGTGATCGACGCGTGGTTCGACTCCGGGGCGATGCCCGCTGCCCAGGTCGGCTTCCCGCACGCCGCGGGGTCGCGCGAGGCGCTGCAGTTCCCGGCCCAGCTGGTGGCCGAGGCGATCGACCAGACGCGGGGATGGTTCTACTCGCTGCTCGCGGTCAACACGCTGGTGTTCGGCACCAAGCCGTACGAGCACGTGCTCTGTCTGGGACACATCGTCGACGAGGACGGCCGCAAGATGAGCAAGTCGGTCGGCAACGTCATCGACCCCTGGGAGATCCTCAACACCCGCGGGGCAGACCCCCTCCGGTGGTGGATGTTCTCGCAGGGCTCGCCGTGGACGTCGACGCGCGCCGGACTGAGCGCCATCGACCACTCGCTGCGCGAGACCCTGGCCACGCTGTGGAACACGTTCAGCTTCTTCGCGACGTACGCGTCGCTCAACGGCTTCGACCCCGGGGACCGCGAGGTGCCCGATCCCGGGCGTCGCCCCGACATCGATCGGTGGATCCTCTCGCGCCTCGAGGGCGTCACCGACGAGGTCACCACGGCGATGGAGGGGTACGACCCGCTGACCGCCTCGACGGCGCTCGCCGGGCTCATCGACGACGTCTCGAACTGGTACGTGCGGCGCAGCCGGCGCCGCTTCTGGCGCACGGACCCCGACGCACCGCGCTCGGACTCCCTGGCGGCCCACGCAACGCTGCTCGAGGTGCTCCAGCGAGTGTCGCTGCTCCTCGCTCCCTTCTGTCCGTTCGTGGCGGATCGCCTCTTCGGCGAGCTCTTCGCGGCGCCTGATGACGCGTCGGTGCACCTGGCCGACTGGCCGAACGCCGATCTGACGCGCCGCGACGAAGAGCTCGAGGCGTCGATGGCGCTCGCGCGTCGGCTGACGTCGCTGGGTCGAGCCGCGCGCGCCCAGGCGGGGATCAAGGTACGCCAGCCGCTGGCGCGCGCTCTCGTCTTCGCTCCTCCCCAGTCGCCTCGGCCCCCCGCGGGGGTGGTGGAGGATGAGCTCAACGTGGACCTGCTGGAGTACCGCAGTGAGATCGCCGACGTGCTGACCTACGAGTTCGTACCCAACTTCCGCCGACTGGGCCCGCGCCTCGGCGAGGCGACGAAGGAGTTGCGCGGGGCCCTTCTGACGTTGGACCCGTTGTCGGCGTCGCGGACCCTCGAGGAGGGCGGCGTGCTTCACGTGAGCTTGCCGTCGGGCGAGGTCGACCTCGACGCCGGCGACCTCGAGTTGCGCGTGCGCACCCAGGAGGGGTTCGCCGTCTCGCGCGACGGGGCCGAGGTGGTCGCGCTGGACCTGACGGTGACCGACGCGCTGCGCCACCGGGGCTACGTGCGCGATCTGGTTCGCCAGATCCAGGACCTGCGCAAGCAGTCCGGCTTCGACGTCGCGGATCGCGTGGTGGTGCACCTCACGGGCGTCGACGACCTCGCCGAGAGCTTCCCCGAGATCGCCCGCGAGGTCCTGGCGCGCGAGGTCCTGGCGCACGAGGGAGTGGGTGAAGGAGCGACGCTCGAGTTCGACGACGGACGCCGGGCGAGGGCGTGGGTCGCGCGCGTCGCCTAGGTCGTTCCCCGAGCCGGCGCTAGGGGGCGGCGTTGATCTTCTCGAGCAGTGCGGCGAGCGTCTCGCGCTCCTGGCTCGAGAGGCGCGCGCCGAGGTGGCGTTCGAGGTAGTCGAGGTGAACTGCGAGGGCGTGGTCGAGTCGGGCGTCGCCCTCGGAGGTGATCGCCACGTAGGTGGCGCGCCGATCGTTCGGGCACGACCGGCGCTCGACCAGGCTCGCGTCCTCCAGGCGGTCCACCAGACGGGTGGTCCCGCCGGTGGAGTGCACGATGGCGTCGGCGACCTGGTTCATCTTCAGCCGTCCCTCGGGCGCCTGGCGCAGTTGGAGGAGTACCTCGAACCACGCGAGGGGCATCTCACACGTGGCCTCGAGCTCGAGGCCGAGCTGGCGCGCGAGGCGCGCGTTGGTCTCCAGCAACAGTGCGAAGAGTCGAACCTTCTCGTCGCCCGACGGGCAGGCGCTGGGCTGGATCATCACGATTCCAGCGTAGCAGCAATAACTGCTTCTGCAGTAACTGTTTGACAAGTTATTGCATAAGCAACTATACTGGGAGTCGCACAGAGCGTGCGAGAACTGTCCAGGAGAATGACACCACTATGAGCAACCTGCCCACCCCCGGCACCTACACCGTCGATCCGGCTCACTCCAACATCACGTTCGTGGCGCGCCACCTGGTCGCGTCGAAGGTTCGCGGAAGCTTCACCGAGTTCGAGGGGACGATCACCGTCGGTGACAGCATCGAGCACTCCTCGGTCACCGCGACCGCGCAGGCGGCCAGCATCACGACGAACAACGAGATGCGCGACGGCCACCTGAAGAGCGCCGACTTCCTCGACCAGGAGCACTTTCCCGTCCTCACCCTCACGTCGACGTCGATCACGCCCAAGGGCGGCGACAACTACACGATGGTCGCCGACCTCACCGTTCGCGGGGTGACCAAGCCCGTGACGTTTGACCTGGAGTACCTGGGCAGTGGCCCGGGCATGGCGCCGGGCGTGACCGTGGTCGGCTTCGAGGCCCGCGCGGAGGTCGACCGTCGCGACTTCGCCGTGAACTTCGAGGGAACGCTGGAGAACGGCAGTCTCGTCGTGGGCAACAAGGTCGTGCTGGAGCTGGCCGTGGAGGCCGCGCACCAGGCCTAGCGTCCCCGCCCGCAGGAGCACGCCGCGCCGGTTCACCGGCGCGGCGTGCTCGTGTCACGGCCCGAGTCGTGGCGTCGCGGGGAGGTCCGGGCCGGTCAGTGCGGCCCGCATTTGCTGGCAGACTGGTCCGATGCCATTTGTTTCCATCAACCCCACCACTGAAGAGGTCATCGCCGAGTACCCGGTCGCGACGCCGTCGGACGTCGACGCGGCGCTGGAGCGCGCCCACCGCGCGTTCGCCTCGTGGCGTACGACATCCTTCAGTGAACGAGCGCACGTGATGGTGCGTGCGGCCGAGTTGCTCGAGGGCGAGGTGCCGGTGATCGCGGCCCTCATGACCAGTGAGATGGGCAAGTCGTTCAACGCCGCGCGTGGTGAGGTCGTGAAGTGCGCCCTGACCATGCGGTACTTCGCGGAGCACGCCGAGGAGTTCCTCACGACCGAGATGATCGCCACCAGCGGATCGCGCAGCGGCGTTCGCTTCGACCCGGTGGGAGCCATCCTGGCCGTCATGCCGTGGAACTTCCCGCTCTGGCAGGTCGTACGCTTCGCCGCGCCGACGCTCATGGCGGGCAACGTGGTGGTCGTCAAGCACGCTCCGAACGTCCCCGGGTCGGCGCAGTACCTGGCCGATCTCTTCCTGCGGGCGGGGTTTCCCGAGGGCGTGGTGACGAACCTTTTCGTGGAGGTCGACGCGATCGCTGACATCATCGCCGACCCGCGCATCGCGGGGGTGACGCTGACCGGGTCCGAGCGGGCGGGGCGCGCGGTCGCCGAGATCGCCGGGCGGCACCTGAAGAAGTGCGTGCTCGAACTCGGGGGGTCCGACGCGTTCATCGTGGGCGCGCACGCGGACCTGGACCTGGCGGTGCCGATGGCGGTGACGGCCCGGGTCCAGAACAACGGACAGGCCTGCATCGCCGCCAAGCGCTTCATCGTGGTGCGCGAGCGGGCGAACGAGTTCATCGAGCGGTTCAGTGCCGCGATGGCCGCTGTTCCGACGGGTGACCCGATGGATCCCGAGGTCGTCCTCGGCCCTCTGGTGTCCCGCGCGCAACTGGACCTGTTGAACGCCCAGGTGTCGTCCTCGGTCGCCGCGGGCGCGACGGTGCACGCGGGCGGCGCCCCGCTGGCGCGCGAGGGGTACTTCTACCCGGCAACGGTGCTGAGCGCGGTGCCGAGCACCTCGCGCGCGGCACTGGAGGAGCTCTTTGGCCCAGTGGCCGCGGTGCTCGTGGCCGACGACCTGACCGCGGCGATCGCGCTGGCCAACGACACGCCCTGGGGCCTCGGGGGATCGATCTGGTCGACCGACGACGCCGAGATCGATCAGGCGATCGTCGGCATCGACGCGGGGATGGTCTTCGCGAACGCCATGGTGGTGTCGATGCCCGAACTGCCCTTCGGCGGGACGAAGAACTCTGGCTACGGTCGCGAACTCTCATCGTTCGGGATCCGTGAGTTCACGAATGTGAAGTCGTTCTTCGTGGCGTGACCCCTCGTTACTACTTCGACCACGCGGCGTCGGCCCCTCGTCGCGATGAGGTGGCCGCGGCGATGGCGCCGTGGCTGCACGGTGTGGTCGGCAACCCGTCGGGCGCCCATCGCGCGTCGCGCGAGGCTCGTCGGGCCGTCGAGGACGCGCGCGACGAGGTCGCGGCCTTCGTGGGAGCGGCGCCCGGGGACGTGATCTTCACGGCCGGTGGGACCGAGTCGTGTCACCTGGCGGTGACCGGAGTCGTGCACCACCACCGGCGCCACCACGCGACGACCTCGGTAGTGGTCTCGCGGGTGGAGCACCACGCCGTCCTCGATGCAGCGCGCGCCATCGCGCGTGACTTCGACGACGTGAGCCTGCGCTACGTGGACGTCGACCCGGACGGGGTGGTTGACTTGGCGTCGCTGCGCGAGGTCCTCACCGCCGACGTGGCTCTGGTGAGCGTCATGACGGCCAACAACGAGACCGGGGTCCTCCAACCTCTCGACGGCGTGCGCGCGGTCCTCGACGCCGCTCCCGCCGGTTCGCCGGCGTTGCACACCGACGCGGTGGCCGCGGCTCCCTGGCTCGCGCTGTCCGTGGTGACCGACCCCGCGGACCTGGTGTCGCTGTGCGCGCACAAACTCGGTGGTCCCGTGAACGCCGGTGCGCTCGTGATGCGCCGTGAGGTGGGAGTGGACCCGGTGGTGCCGGGGGGCGGGCAGGAACGCGGCCGTCGCGGCGGCACCGTGGACGTGGCCGCCGCCGTCGGACTGGCCGCGGCGGTGCGCGCCACCGCGCGCGAGGCTCGCGAGGTGAGCGAGCGGGTGGGGCAGTACCAGCGGCGCCTGACGGACGCCCTGGCCCGGATCCCCGGTTGTTGGATCACGGCGCCGACGGCGCGCCGGGTCGCCGGCGTCGTCCACGTCACCTTCGGCGACGTCGAGGGGGAGGAGCTGCTGTACCTGCTCGACGAGCACGGCGTGTGCGCCTCGGCCGCGGC
>JBMFWX010000020.1:0-1059 GCA_049964855.1 Acidimicrobiales bacterium | reverse complement strand
CGCGGCGCGGACCCGCGCAAGGATCAGAGCTACGTGCTGGGCTACCTCACCGAGGACCAGCTGTCGCGCCTCGTGCTGCCGATCGGTGCGATGACCAAGGACGAGGTCCGCGCGCACGGTGAGCGTCTGGGTCTGCGCACGTGGAACAAGCCCGACAGCCAGGACGTGTGCTTCATCGAGGCCGCCCGCGGTCGCGAGGCCTTCTTACGTGAGCGCCTTACGGCGACGCCGGCGTCGATCGTCGATCGCGCGACCGGCGAGGTGCTCGGCGCGGTGGACGTCGCGGAGGCGCTCACCGTGGGCCAACGCCGGGGCGTCACCCCCGGGCGCGACGGCGAGCGCCGCTACGTGGCCCGCGTGGACTTGACGGCGCGTCGCGTGGAGGTCGACCGTCTGGCGGCGGTGCTGGTGTCGCGCGTGGGGCTCGACGCCGCGTCGTTGACCTTCGCCCGCGACGCTCTGGCGGACGGCGCGCGCGTCCTGGCGCAGTGGAGCGCGCACGGCGCCGCGGTGCCGGCGACGCTGCGCGGCGCCGGGAGGTGGTGGCTGGAGCTGGCATCCCCCGCGCGCCCGGTGGCCGCCGGGCAGTCCGTGGTCTTCTACGCGCCCGACGAGCCGTCGGTGGTGATGGGCGCGGCACTCGTCGAGGAGTCGACGTGAACGCCGCGCAGCGCGTCGCGTGGCTGCGCGCGGAGATCACTCGCCACAACGAGGCGTACTTCGTCCACGACGCGCCTCTGATACCCGACGCCGACTACGACGCGCTGGTTCGCGAACTGCGCGCGCTCGAGGCCGCGCACCCCGAGCTCGCCGACGCCAGTTCGGTGAGCCAGCGCGTGGGCGCACCGTCGTCGAACGTCTTCGCTCCCGTCCGCCACGACGAGCCGCTCCAGAGCCTCGACAACGTGTTCGACGACGTCGAGCTGCGCGCCTGGGCGGAGCGCTGTGCGCACGCGTTGGCCTGCGAGCCCGACTCGCTGTCCTTCGCCGTGGAGCCGAAGATCGACGGACTGGCCCTGTCGATCACGTACCTCAACGGGGAGATGGTCCAGGCGGCCA
>JBMFWX010000019.1:33013-37063 GCA_049964855.1 Acidimicrobiales bacterium | reverse complement strand
ACTCATTGAGCGGCCACGTCTCTCTGGGCGAGCGGCGCGACGGTCGCGGGTGGGCCTGGTCGGTCGTCGGTAGTCGAGCGTATCCGTCGCGACAGGGGTGCCTTCACCAGGTCGAGCAGGAACGTGACGACGAGGACCGAACCGAGCACGACGCCGAGCGCGCTGGCGCTGACGGGCGACATGAGCCACCCGCGATTGGCGAGGACGCCGATCACCACCAGGTCGGTGACGGTGGCTCCCAGCATCAGCCGGCTGGGCCGGGCGCGCCAGAGGTGGTGCTCGTCGCGTACCAGGTAGACGGTGGCCTGGCCGGTGGCGACCAGCATCACGAACACCAGTGTCTGGGTGGTCGCGAGACCGTACCCGGCGACGTCGCGACTGACGTAGTAGGTGGCGAAGGAGAGGACCAGCCAGGGCAGTGCGATGCCCAGCGCGGCCAGGGAGAGCTGCGGCACGCGCCAGCGGTCCGGCTGGGGGGAGAAGCCCACGTGGTCGGTGGAGATCGACATCGTGACGAAGTCGTTGGCGAACAGCAACAGCAGCACCAGGCGCGGCGTGGTGACGAACTGGCCGGTGAGCAGCAGGCCGAGGGCCAGGAACAGTGAGACCTGGAAGGTCTTCACGATCTTGTTCAGCGTGTAGGTGAGCATGCGCTGGTAGACCCGCCGGCCGGTCTCGATCGCGGCGACCACGTTGGTCAGCCCCTCGTCGGTCAGCACCACGCTGGCGGCCTCCTTCGCCACGTCGGTGGCGCTGGCCACGGCCACGCCCATCTCGGCGCGTTTGAGCGCCGGGGCGTCGTTCACGCCGTCACCGGTCATGCCCACCACGTGACCGGCGCGCTGGGCGCGCTCGACGAGGCGCAACTTGTCCTCGGGCAGGACTCCGGCGACCACGTCGAAGTCCAGGGGACCGTCGACCTCGGCGCGCAGGGCGTCGGGGGTGACGACCCGCGTGCCGACGCCGACTTCGCGCGCGACGGCCAGGGCCGTGGCCTCGGTGTCGCCGGTCACCATGATGATGCGCACGCCGAGCTCGCCCAGGTGAGCGATCAGCGCCGCGGAGTCCGGTCGCAACGGGTCACCCATCGCCACGAGACCGACCACCGCGAGCGAGGTGTCGTCCCCGCGCGCCACGGCGAGGATCCGTGCGCCGCTGCCGGCCAGGTGCGCGACGTCGGCCTCGAGCGTGGCCGGGGCGCGGCCCAGTGCCGCGAGGACGAGCGGGGTGCCCTTGGCCACTCGCTGGGTGGCACCGTCGAGCGTGACTGTGGCCTCGGAGCGCTTGGTGGAGGGGTCGAAGGGGGTAAAGGTCAGCCGCTTCAGTGGGGGGGCGTCGCCCAGGGCGTCGAGAATCGCGACGTCGAGGGGGTCCTGGGTCGCGCGGTCCGAGGCCGCTGCGGCCAGGGCCAGCACGTCGTCGCGGGTACCGTCGTAGGCGAGGACGTCGGCGACGAGGAGCCGGTTCTGGGTGATGGTGCCGGTCTTGTCGGTGCAGAGCAGGTCCATCGCCGCCGCCTCCTCGATCGCCGAGAGGCGCGTCACCAGCACGCCCTGACGCGCGAGCTCGAGCGCGCCGAGCGAGGTGGTGAGAGTGAAGGTGGCCGGGAGGGCCACCGGCACGGTGGCCACCACCAGGATGAGGATGAAGGGGACCAGTTCGCTCCACGAGAGGTGGTGGACCAGTCCGTAGGTGGCGACCGCGACCACCAGCGCGCCGTCCATCGCTAGCAGCGCCCAGACGATGCGAAAGATGGTGGTCTCGAGGTGGCTGACCGTGGTGGCGGTGCGCGTGAGCTGGGCGGTCTGACCGAAGAAGGTGCGCGGACCGGTTGCGGTCACCTCCCCCGTGGCCTCGCCGCGGCGCACCACGGCCCCCGAGTACAGAGTGGCGTCGACCCCGACGTCGACCTCGGCCGACTCGCCGGTCAGCACCGACTGGTCCACCGTCGTCGCGCCCTCGCGCACCGTGAGGTCGGCCGGGACGATGTCCCCGGCGCGCACGTGCACCAGGTCCCCGACCACCAGCGTCGTGGCGTCCACGACGCGCCACTCACCGTCGCGGCGTACGCGCGCGCTCACGGCCAGCCGCTGGCGCAGAGCCGCCAGGGCGTCGTGCGCCCGGCCCTCCTGGACGACCCCGAGCACCGCGTTGAAGACGATCAGCAGAGCGATGATGATCGCCTCGGTGAGGTGCCCCGTGACCACCTCGAGGATGACGGCAGCCTCCAGGAGCAGGGGGACCGGACCGGTCACCGTGGCCAGTAGCCGGCGCAGGGGGTGGGTGCGGGTCTCGGGCAGCGCGTTGGGGCCGTCGTGGTCGAGGCGCCGCTGCGCCTCGACCGAGGTGAGCCCGCTCGGCTCAGCGACGGCGCCCGCGGCCACGCCGTGGTCGCCGACGACGGCGCGGTCCGTCGCCGGCTCGGACGACTCCTCACCGGTCACCCCTCCATCATGGTGCCCGCGACGTCCGCCCGCCAGCCGGGCGTCGTTCAGGTCGTCGCCGGCCGCGATGACACCGAGAGAATGACACCGAGAGAACGACTCTGGTAGGACTGCTCTGGTTGGAGCGAGCGGGGGGGTACGAGATCACGACGGTGGGAGAGTCCGCCCGGCGGGGTCGCGCGCGTCGCCTCGGGCGGCGGCGCACCGGTTCGGTGTCGTCACCGGCGCGCGTCTCGCCGGGCTCGTCGCCGGGCTCATCGTCGTGGAGTGCGCGGGCGCCGGTCGTGGTGGTGAGCGTGCTGATCGCCGGCTACGTCGGGCTCTTCGGTTGGCTGACCTGGCTCCAGCAGGCGAACTTCGGCACCTTCGACTACGACCTGGGCCTGTTCGACCAGGAGATCTGGCTGGCGGCCCACCACTGGGACGCGCTGATCACGATCCGTGGGCTCACGATGTGGGCGAATCACGTCAACCCGATCGTCTACCTACTGGTTCCCTTCTACTGGCTCGGGGCGGGCCCGCACGTCCTCTACCTGGTCCAGACGGTGGCGCTGGCCGGGGCGGCTCTTCCCCTGTGGTTGCTCGCGCGCGACCGCGTCGGACCCTGGAGCGCGACGGCGGTGGCCTTCGCGTGGCTGGCCTCGCCGGCGCTGGAGTGGATGACCTGGTGGGCGTTTCAGCCCGAGTACCTGGCGGTGCCCGCGCTGATCGGTGCGTACTGGTTCGCCGATCGGCGCCGCTGGCTCGCCTACGGCCTGTGCGTGGCCGCGGCGCTGGCGACCAAGGAGGACGCCGCGTTGGCGGTGGCCGCGCTCGGGGTTGTGCTGGTGGTGCGCCACCGCGCGCGCGCCGGGCTGGTGACCCTGGGCGCGGCGGTGACCTGGTTCCTGGTGGCGCTTGAGGTGATCATGCGCGCGGCGACGCCGGGCGCGGCGCCCTTCTTCCTCTACCAGTACGCGGCGCTCGGCGACTCGACCGGCCAGATCGTGCTCGCCCTGCTACGCCGGCCCTGGGTGGTGCTGGCCGCGCTGACGCGCGCGAGCAGTCTCGCCTACTACCTCAAGATCCTCGCGCCCACGGCGTTCCTGGCCCTGGCGGCGCCGGTGACCCTGGTGCTGGTGGTGCCGACTCTGGTCGTGAACGTGCTGAACAACCAGGGCTACACCACCGACATCCACTACCAGTACTCGGCGCTGATCACGGCGGGGGTCTTCGTGGCTCTGGTCGAGGCGCTGGGTCGCCTCGCGAGCTCGGCGCGCACCCGTCGTGTCGCGGTGACGGCGCTGCTGGGCGCCTCGCTAGCGTCCAACGTGGCCTGGTCGCCGTCACCCCTGGACGCGGCGGCCTTCCACGGCGGCTACTGGAGCCTGTCGCCCTCGCCGCGCACTCGCGAGCTGGCGCGCCTGGTGGCGCGGGTGCCGGCGAGCGCCGGCGTGTCGGCGACCTACACGGTGGTGCCCCACCTGGCGCACCGCGACGTGATCTACTCCTGGCCCAATCCGTGGATCCGTCTCAACTACGGCGTGAACGCCGACCAGCCCGCGGAGCCGGCGCGCGCCGTGGACTACCTGGTGCTCGACCTCACCGAGGTGAGCCCCGCCCAGCG
>JBMFWX010000019.1:30551-32913 GCA_049964855.1 Acidimicrobiales bacterium | reverse complement strand
ACGTCGCGGGTGAACAGGCTGGTGGGCCAGCCGTCGATGAGGCGCAGGGAGAGGTAGTAGGTGAGGTCCCAGACGGCGAAGGCGACGAAGTAGGCGCCGACGCGCTGGCGCGCGGTGCGTCCGGCCAGCCAGGCCACCGCGAGCAGCATGATCATCGTCGCGCTCTCGCGTACCACCTCGACGCGTTCGACGGCCGGTGGCAGCAGTGAGTGCAGGGAGGAGACGAAGGTGATGAACCCCAGATTGAGCAGCGTGTGCAGGTGCGTGAAGTCGTAGGTGCGCGGCGAGCCGATCAGGTGGCGTAGGTCGTAGACCACCGCGGCCTCGACGAAGCCGAAGGCCGCGGCGAAGGCGATCAGGGCGCTCAGGTCGAGGGCGCGTCGCCGTCCGGGGTCCCCGCGTGGCGCCACGTCCCCACTGTACCGGGCTGGTCGGGCGCTCGAGGGTCGCTAGCTCGCGGCCACCACCACGTCCTGGCCGTACGCGGTCGTGGTGGTACGCCCGCCGGGCAGCACCGTGATCGTGATCGGGCTCGCGGCCCCCAGTGCGCCGCGTAGCGCGAGGGCCACGGCGCTGGCGCGCTGGTCGCCCAGGGTGCTCGCCGCACCGGTGGTGGCGGCGTCGTTGGCGTAGCCGGTGAGGCGTACGTAGGTGTCGCGGGCCGCGACCAGGTCCTGGGCCAGGGTGGCGATCGCGGTGGTGATCGCCGGGGTGAGCGCGGCCGAGCCGGTGGCGAAGGGTCCGAGTGGTTCGCTACTCACCGGCGCGGGGGTCGCACTCGCGGGGGTCGAGGCCGGTGACGCCCCCAGCGCGTTGAAGGCGCGCACGGTGACCTGGTAGATCAACTGGTTGGTGAGGCCGGTGATCGTGCAGGTGATGGTGCGCGTGACGCAGGTCTCGCTGCCCGGCGTGGCGGTCGCGACGTAGCGGCGCACCGGTGAACTGGCGCCGCTCGACGCGCGCCAACTCACGGCGACGCTCTGGTCGAGGGGTACCGCGAGCACGCCCGTCGGCGTCGAGGGGTAGCGGCCGGGCGTCACGACGGACGACCACGCCGACGGATGACTGATCCCGGCGCGGGTGACGGCGACGACGCGAAAGCGGTAGTGGTGACCGTCGCGCAGCGGATGCACCACGCACGACAGCCTCGGGCCGGAGGGTGCCGCGCCCAGGTTGGCGGCCGTCGCGCGCAGGGTGCAGCCACGCGTGGCGGGTCCGCTCACGCGGTAGAGCAGGACGAGGTCGCCCCCGTTGTCACGCGGCGCGCGAAAGGTGACCACGGCCTCGCCGGGACCCGGCGTGGCGGTGACGTCGAGCGGTGCGAAGGGTGGGCCGACCGGGATCGCGGTGACGAGGGGGGAGGGGGCGGTCTCGGCGATGGTGGCGCCGGCGGCGCGCTCCACGCCGATCACCAGGAACTCGTAGGCGTGGCCGTTCACGAGGCCGCTGAGCGTGAGCGGCGCGTTGGTGGTCGGGTGGGCGACGGTGACGAAGTGCACGCCGTCGCTCGAGCGCTCGACGACGTAGCCGATCACCGCGGGGCTGGGGTCGCTCCAGCGTAGGGTCGCCGCGCCGTCACGGGCGACGACCCGTAGCGTCGGTCTCACCGGGGCGGCCCCGGCGTCGAGCGGCGAGCCGGACGTGGGGATCCCGAGAGCCCCGAGACCGGCCAGCGCCAGGGCGCCGACGGCCCGTGCGACGGTGGTGCGCCGGCGGGTGATCGCCCGGGGTGCGCGGGGCGCGCGGGGCCGGCTCACTACAGGTTCACCGTGTAGGTGTGGCCGAGGTAGGTGGCCGAGAACTGACCGGCGGTGTTGACCGACGCGCCCACCGCGCCCAGGTCCGACCACCCGCCCCAGGCGACGTAGGAGTTGCAGTGCCAGGTCCACGGTTTGTACCAGGTGCCCGAGCAGCTGGTCTGGACCGTTCCGCCGCGTACGTAGATCTGGGCGTCGAAGCCGCTACTGAGCGACACGTAGGGCGAGCTCGAGGAGATCGCCACGTAGTAGTTGCCGCGGAACGACGCGCTGTACTCGACCAGCCCGGTGTCGATCACGCCGGACTGGGCGTTGATCGAGCCGGTGGAGGTGAAGTTGAAGCTCCACGATGGATTCACCGCGATCGCCGAGAACGAGTAGGTGTGGTTGTTCCACGTGACGGCGCCACTGATGGAGGCCCCCATCGTGGTGGTGGTGGTGCAGGCGCCCGAGCAGTTCCCGATGTCCAGGGTGCCGCTGATCGCGACGAGCGGACCGAGGTTGAAGCTCGTGGAGAGCGAGAAGTTGAAGCCCACCGTGTTGTTGACGTGGTTGAGCGTCCCACTGATCTGGCCGGTGAAGATGCCCCCGAGATCGACCGAGGC
>JBMFWX010000019.1:18696-30451 GCA_049964855.1 Acidimicrobiales bacterium | reverse complement strand
GACATGGTGAAGCCCGCCAGGGTGATGTTGGCCGTGCCAGTCAGGTTGAAGGCGCCGTTGGAGCTGATGGTGCCCGAGACCGACACCTCATTGCTCGGACCGCCGATCTGGATGCCGCCGGCGAAGACCAGGGAGAAGGATGAGCCGATGGTGACGCTGACGTAGGCGTTCTGCAGGGTGAAGGGGCCGACCGAGAAACCCGAGACCGACGCGGTGCCCGAGAAGGAGAAGGGGTTGATCGTGAGGCTGGCGTTGAAGGTCACCGCGACGCCGACGAAGGTGCCGTTGAAGCCGATGGCGAAGCCTGGGCTGATGGTCGTGCCGGCGACGGTGCAGCCGTCGGGCGCGGCGACGAAGGTGGCGTAGCTGGCGGTGATCACGCCGCTGGCGATGTTGATGACGCTGGGCGCGCCGGGGGCGTCGCTGCCGATGGCCACGGCCAGGCACGGGTTCACGTCGGAGATGTTCATGGTGAACGACAGCGGCACCGCCGCGCCGGTACCGATGCCGAGGTCGTTGGTGATCGACGAGGGCAGCACCCCCGACGCGGTGAAGCCGAAGCTCGGGGTCGGTACCGGGGGCGTCAGGGAGACGCCGGCCTGGATGCCGATCGTGGTGATGTCTAGTCCGGGGTAGCCGAAGGCGTTGTTCCAGCCACTGCCCGCGATGGAGAAGAGGAGTTGGTTGCCGACCGACTGGTAGGTGAGTTTCAGGGTGACGTCGATGATCTGGGCTGTTCCCCCCGCGGCCGCGCCGCTGATCGTCAGCGTGCCGGACTCGCTGAGCGAGAGGAACGCCCCCTGGCTGGGTGTGACGCCCGCGCTGAGGACGAGGTCGCCGAAGGTGAAGGAGAACTCCGAGGAGGCCGACACCGGCACGCTCATCGGGAAGGTGGCGTTGACGGTGAAGTCACTGGTCGAGGAGTAGGTCACGTCGACCGCGATCGACGAGGTGGTGCCGAGGTAGGTCTGGATGAAGGAGGGCAGACTGAGCGAGCCGCCGAGGATGAAGGTGTCGGCCGGCACGGCGACGCTGAGCCCGTTGAGCGAGAGGGTGGCCGCGGCCGTCGTGAAGGCCAGTGTATTGATCGAGGCGCCGGTGGCACCGAGGGAGAAGGCGGGAGTGAACTGGGCCACGACCGCGAGGCCGCTGGCGTCGTAAACGAGGGAGACCGGGATGGTGACGCTGGTGCCGGCGAAGGAGAGGCTGGCGGTGGCGCTGATGAGCAGCTGGAAGCCCCCGTCGGTGCCCAGGCCGTTGAGTGAGAGGTCCGCGCCCGGGTTGGCGAAACCGGGATCGTTATAGGAGAGCTGGAAGCTGGGCGCGCTGACCGACAGCACGTTGGCGACCACCGTGATCGGTCCGGGCATGGTCGCCGAGAGATCGAAGCCCCCCGTGGCGAGGTTGACGTTGGCGGCGTAGGTCAGGCTCTGGGCGCTGAGCCCCGGGAAGGTGAGGTTCAGCGTGCCGTCGAGGAAGACGAAGGTGCCGGTGGCGGTCGCGGGGCAGGGCGAGGCGACGGGCTGGCCCTGGTAGCTGGTGAGCGGGGGCGGGCAGGTGGAGAGGGAGAGCGTCGTACCGCTCAGCGATGCGACGCCGCTCACCAGCGTGACGGGGGCCAGCGTCGCGGTGACGCTCCACGTGAGGGTCGGGAAGTCACCCCCGCCCACGTAGCCGTAGGTGACCGACCCCGACAGCGACGAGAGCGGGATCGTGAAGTTCGGCGCGACGGTGAAGCCCGACGAACTCGCGCTCGCCGCGATCGTGGCTGACCAGTCGGTGGCGTCGCTGTAACTGAAACTGACCGGCAGGCTGAGTGTGCCGACGGTGAGGGTCACGGCGCCGGTGAAGGTGGGCGACGTGCTGGTGATGGCGAAGCTCAGCGAGCCCGAGAGCGTAACGCCGGAGAAGATGGTCACCGGGGAACTGGAGGGTACCGCGACGCTGAGGCTCCCCGACAGGGTTCCCGCACTGTCGCTCAGTGTGCCGGTGACCGAGAGATCTACCGGGTTCACCGGACCGATGGGCAGTGTCGCGTTGGTCAGCGCCACTGACCAGTTGGTGGCGTTGGTGTAGGTGAGGGTGATCGGGAAACTCATCGGGCTGGAGGTTGCGGTGTTGGTGATGTCGACGGTGAGGGCCGCGCTCGCCGTGAGGACGCCGTCCGAGGCCGAGAGCGCCACGTCGCCCGAGAGCGTGACCAATCCCCCGAGGGCGGCGGGGCTCGACGGGGGGAAGGAGAGGGTCAACGAGCCGCTGAGGGTGCCGGCGTTGTCGTCGATGACGCCGGTCCAGGTGGGCGTCGACGAGTCGAAGAAGCTCACGGCCTGCGTGGTCGAGACGGTGAGCGCCCAGTCGGTGGCGTCGGTGTAGGTGACGGTGCCCGACAGTGAGAGGTTGCTGAAGAGTGACAGCCCGCTGGGCAGGGCGATGGTCACGGCACCGGTGCAACTGGTGGAGCCCGCGGTGAGCGAGGACGCCGAGATCGACAAGGGACCGAGGGTGAACGCGCCGCCGGTACCAGTGGAGGGGCACGTGACGCTGTGCGGCGTCGGCGTCGGCGTCGGCGTCGGCGTCGGCGTCGGCGTCGGCGTCGGCGCCGGGTTGACGGGGACCGTCGCGCGCGAGACGACGTGGGCCGTGAGGGCGGTGGACCGCGCTGGCGTCGTGGTCGCAGCGGCGTGGGTGCTCGGGTGGTGCGTTGCGGTGACGCGTCGCGTCGCGCCGGCGACTCGGGGAGCGTTCGCCGGCGTCGGCGTCGGCGCCGACGTGCGAGTCACGTCGCGCGGTCCGAGGACGTTCATGATCGCCAGGGCGGCGTTCTTCATACTGCCGTCACGGGCACTGGCGACCACCGCGACAATGGTCATGCCAACGGGCGCGTTGCTCGCGGCCCGTAGGGCGACGTCGAGGGTGACCGGCGCGTTGGTGGTGATGGGTGAGGGGTGACGGCACGTGACGGTGCCGGTTCCCCCGGGGCAGCGCCACCCCGCACTGGTGCGCGCGAGCATCGTGAGGCCTCGGGGAACGATGATGGTATCGACCAGCCCACTGGCGACCCCATCGCTCGCCTGGGTGACGATGGCGAGGGTGCGCGTGGCGCCGCGCGCCACGCTCTGCGAACCGAGCGTGGCGACCTGGACGCGCAGAGATCCCTCGGCGCCGGTCGTCACGCGTATCGCGCCGGGCACCGGTCGGCGCAGCTGCGCGCCGAAGGGTCCGGTCACCGCGAGCGTCGTGCGCCATACGTCGGTGGCGCTGCGTCGCCCGCGCAACAGTGCCGACGCGTTGACCCGGTAGGTCAGGGTGAGTGGCGCGGTGGCGCGGTGCACGGCGATGCCGGCGGTGTCGAGACACGTCGGACTCGTGGTGGGTGACCCTTCGCAGCGCCACTGCGGCGAGGTGGTGGACCACCACGTGACGTCCGCCGGCAGGGCGTGGGCGATCGTCACCGCCGCGGGCGAGGCCCGCAGGGCCGCGCCACCCGTGTCGCGAACCTGGTAGGTGATCGATCCCTCGGCGTGCGCGGACAGTACTGGGGTGGCCGAGCGGTTCAGCGAGATTGCGGGCAGGTTCGTGGGAGCGACGGTGACGGGGGCGACGAGTGTCGAGGCCGGTGCGCCTGCGAGGTCGGCGCGCACCACCAGGGGCGCCGGCGTGGCGGTGGTACCGAGTTGGTTCACCAACTCCACGTAGGCCACCGCGGAGGCGGGAACCACGCTGTTCGCCGGACTGCGTAGCGTGCACGACGCGCGGCGATCGCGGGTGGCGCAGCGCCACCGGCCGGCGAGTGGCCTCCCGGTCGCCGGATTGACGGCCTCGACGCCGTTCACGCTCACCGCTCGCGGCAGTGTCAGGCGTAGCCGGGTCGGGCCGGCCTGCGTTGGTTGCGGGTTGGTGAGGGCGAGCGCCACAACGTCCAGGCCCCCCGCGTGCAGAGTCACCTCGCTGGTCCCGGCACCGCGCACCGTGACCAGGCGCACCTGGGTCGCCGAGGCGAGCGCACTCGCGTCGAGCACACCCGTCGTGGTGATCCCGGCGACGGTGATGGTGGCCACCACCGCGCGTGCGATGGTGCGCCACCGACGTCGCGTTCGTGAGTGTGCCACTGCTCCCACCGCCCCCCGGAAAGAACAACGAGAATTCTTTCACTGGCGCGACGCCCACGCGAGAGCGAGGCGGGACGTAACTGAGCGTTCCCTCAGCGCGTCGACGGCGTCGACGGTCGGTGGACCTCGCGGCTAGAAGCCGGTGATCCCGTCGGGGGTGCCATTGCCGGTCGGTCCGTTATAGCCGGTCGAGAGACTGTCGGCGGCGTTGCACAGGTAGACCGAGCAGTGTCGCGCGTTCGAGCCGCTGGTCACGCGGTACAGGCTCGCGTGGTAGAGCGCCTCGGCGGCGGTGCTGGCCCCCCCGCTCGTCGTGAAGCTCGACGTGTTGCCGGCGAGCGCGTAGATCGACGCCACGATGGGCGAAGCCACGCTGGTGCCGCCGAAGACCAGCCAGCCACTCTCGCCGTAGGAGTCGTAGACCGCGACGCCGGTGTTGGGGTCCGCGACCGCGGCGACGTCGGCCACCGTGCGCGACGTGCACAGTGAGGTGGAGGGCTGCCAGGACGGCGCGGGCTCGTCGGCCGAGCAGCCCGACCCCGTGCCGGACCACACGGTCTCGCTCCAGCCGCGCGAGACGCTGGAGTCGGGGACCAGGCTGGTTCCGCCGACTGCGGTCACGTAGGGCGAGGCCGCCGGGTACTCCACGCCGTAGCCGCCGTCGCCGGCGCTCGCGGTGATCGCCACGCCCGGGTGGTCGTAGTAGACGTCGTCGGCGGTCTCGCCGGAGAACTCCGAGGAGCCGTAGGAGTTCGACACCGCGACCGCGCCGAGCGACACGGCCTCGTCGACCGCCGCGCCGAGGTCGGCGATGCTGGCCGAGCTGGCCTCGACCAGGGCGATGCGACAGGCGGGGCAGATGGCCGACACCATGTCGAGGTCGAGGGAGATCTCCTCGGACCACGAGGTGTTGTCGGCGGGCAGGTTGGTCGTCGAGCCGGACTGGCTCACCTGGGTGAAGCAGCCACTTCTCGCGGTGCAGGCGGGCAGGCCGAACTGTGAACGGTAGGTCGCGAGGTCGCTCGCGGCGTTGGGGTCGTTGTAGGCGTCGACGACCGCGACCAGCGGGCGAGGGTTGGTCGCAGTGCTGAGCGCACTGATCGCCGCTCCGAGGTTGTAGGCGCTCTGCAGGTCACTGGGGAAGTAGCCCGAGGGGCCGGTGCTGCCCCCGCCACCGCCCGGCTTCTTCGAGCCCCCGCGCCCGTCGGCGTGCGCGCCGTGCCAGTTCTGGGCCGGGTCGAGCAGTTGGAGCGCGCCGCAGTGGGCGACGCCCGGGTTCTGGGCGGGCGGACAGGCCGGGGCCACGTCGGCGCCCGGCGCGCTGGGCGGCGGCGCGGCCGCGGCGCCCACGGCTACGCCGATCGACGTCACCGCCGCGAGAGCGCTGATCACGAACTTCTTCGTCCAGGACACGGCGAACCCCCTCGATCCGGTGAACTACTCGACCCAGGGTATCGTGGCCGTCGGTCGTACGAGAGAAAATTCTGGCCGGACGGGGTTCTCGTGGTACGGTCGCGGTGAGTTGGTGCGCGGTAGTCCGGGCGTTGTGAAGGGGGGACGTATGACGAGACGGAACACGGGGCGCGGGTTCACGGCGTGGTCGAGGCGAACGTGGCGGGGCACGGCGGTGGTGGGCGTGGCGGTGATGGCCCTGACGAGCACGGCGTGGGCCTCGGCGGCCTCGGCGGCGCCCAAGTCGCACGGCGGTGGCGGTGGTGGTTCGGCCACGGTCACCACGGGTAACGACGTGTCGTATCCGCAGTGCGGATCCACGTTGCCCTCGGCCACGGCCTTCGGCATCGTGGGCGTGAACGGGGGCCTCGCCGATACCCCCAACGACTGCCTGGGTCCAGTGAACAACGTCCTCTCGTCAAGTGAGCTGTACTGGGCGCTGACGACCGCGAACGGCTTGACGAATCAGCCCCGGGCGTCGCTCTACGTCAACACCGCCGATCCCGGCAACACCTACAACGGCACCGTGATCACGGACTGGCCCACGTCGGGCAGCACCCCGTACGGGGCGTGCACGACGACCATGGTCGTGCTCTCGGATGTTACCTACACCGTGGGGCAGAACTCGCCGGCCTGCGCCTGGCAGTACGGGTGGAACATGGCGACCCAGGACACCGGGTGGCTGACGGCGGCGGCGACGGCGATCGACTCGACGACGAACTCGACGACGAACTCGGCGACGGCACCCACGTCACCCGGTGGCTACCCGTGGTGGCTCGACGTGGAGACGGCCAACACCTGGCAGTCGGCGACGACGGCGAACGGCCTGGAGATGAACGTGGCCGACCTCCAGGGAATGGTGAGCGCGCTGCAGTACGCGGGCGTCGGCACGACGGGCGTCGACGTCGTGGGTGCCTACTCCACGTCCTACCAGTGGGGCCAGATCGTGGGGAATACTGACTCGTCCTCGCTGTACGGCTACTCGAACAATCTCTACCAGATCCCCGACTGGATCCCCGGGGCGCGCTCCTCATCGGGCGCGCAGTCGAACTGCTCGCTGCCCTCCTTCACCGGAGGGGTGGTCACCGTCACGCAGTGGTTCGCCCACCCGATCGACGGGGACGTCGCCTGCTGAGACCTCGCTGACCCGACTCAGGACGTCGCGTCGGGTGGCGGCGTGGGCTCGGGGTCCGTCGCGGCCGGGGTCGTCGTCGCGCTCGCCGAGGGAGTCGGTGTCGCCGAGGGACCGGGCGGGGTGGAGTCCGGGGGCGTGGGGTGCAGGTGGCCGATGCCCGAGTTCAGCAGGATGGAGTTGGGCACCTGGAGGATGCCGTCTTCGGTGCGTACCGTCACGTAGGTCAGCCCGCTGGCGAGGACCGTCACGTCGAGCACCCCGACGACCCCCGAGCGGATCCGGATGTGGTCGCCCACCGAGAACGGCCGGGCCAGGAGCAGCACGATCGAGGCGAAGAGGTTGGACAGGCTCTGCTGCGCGGCGATGCCCAGGATCACGCCGGCCAGGCCGGCGCCGATGAGCAGGTGGGCGAGCGAGGCGCCCAGCACCGCGAGGGCCGCGAAGAGCAGTACCACCAGTCCGATTCCGGTCACCACCAGGCGCACGGCGCCCCCCGCCCCGGGATTGCCGCGCCGGTTGAAGGCCCGGTTGAGGCCGGTCGCCAGGTGGCGCACGGCGATCGTGCCCGCCGTCAGAATGATGAGCGCGGCGCCCCAGCCCACGACGGTGGAGTAGCGCGCGGCGTGGCGAAAGCGCCCGAAGTCGTACCCGCCGACGATCGCCGCCAGGGTGAGCACTCCGGCGCTGATCCCCGTGATCCACGGGCGATAGCCCGGCGGCGGGGGCCCGTAGGGGTGGTACTCCATGCACGACCACTGTAGTGATCGCCGCCGTCGGGGTCGGTCCCCCTCGGGCCCGCCCCGGGTCGGCGCCTCGCGCCGGGTACAATGGGCCGGTCGGTGCCGTTCACCCGAAGGAGGGTCCGTTGGCTCTTCGCGCCACCCTGTACCGGTACTACGAGCGACGCCTGGCTCGCTCCCTGCCCCCCGGCAGCCTGCCGCGACACGTGGGGGTCATCGCCGACGGGCACCGCCGTTACGCCCGCGAGGAGACCGGCGGCGGCTACACGGCCAGCTACGAGGCGGGCATGGCCAAGCTGGAGGAGCTCCTCGAGTGGTGCGCCGAGCTGGACATCAAGGCGGTCACCGCCTGGGTGCTCTCGACCGAGAACCTGCGCCGGCCGGCCGAGGAGCTGCAGCCCTACTTCACCGTGCTGAAGGGCCTCTTCGAGCGCCTGCCGGCCGAGGCGGCGCGCCTGGGGTTCTCGCTGTCGGTCTCGGGGAGTCTGGACCTGTTGCCGCCCGACCTAGCCGGCGCGGCCAAGGAGGCGGTGGCGCGCGTGGCCGAGACCGGCGGCGACCGGCTCGACGTCAACATCGCCCTCTGCTACGGCGGGCGCCAGGAGATCGTGGACGCGTGCCGCTCGCTGGTGACCGAGCTGGTCGACGAGGGGGTGGCGGCCGGCGACCTGGCCGAGGCGATCGACACCGAGGGACTGGCGCGCAACCTCTACGCCGCCGACCTGCCCGACATCGACCTGGTGATCCGCACCAGCGGCGAGTCGCGCCTCTCGGGCTTCCTGCTCTGGCAGTCGGCCTTCGCCGAGTTCGCCTTCGTCGACCCCTACTGGCCGGCCTTCCGGCGAGTGGACCTGCTGCGCGCCCTGCGCGACTACGCGCGACGCGAGCGTCGCTTCGGGGCCTGAGGTCGCGCCAGCGTTACGGCGAGGTGATCGCGCGCTCGCGCGTCGCCTCGCTCGAGCGGGCGCGCGAGAAGGAGAGCACCGCCGCCAGCGCCATGAGCGACGTCGAGGAGTAGAACGCGGCGTGCAGGCCGGTGACGAACGCGCCGGCCGCCGCCGGGGCCAGCGAGCTGGTGCCCACGAAGATGGTGAAGGCCTCGGCGCGGGTGATGGTGGTGGAGGCCACCAGGATCGCCAGCGCGAAGGAGAAGACCATCCCGACGTTGGCGAAGGTGCGCAGCAGCCCCGAGGCCACGCCGAAGGACTCGCGGGGGGCGGCCTTCATGACCGCCGAGTTGTTCGAGGGGAAGAAGAGGCCCGCCCCGATCGCCCCCACCGCGTAGGCGACGACGACGTAGGACAGCGACGTGGTGCTGTTCAGTTGCGCGTAGGCGACCAGCGCCAGCACCTGGATCGCCAGGCCCGCGGTGGCCGGTAGCACCGCCCCGCGCCGGTCGGCCACGCGCCCGGCGAAGGGACCGACGACCCCGCCGATCACGTAGCCCGGCACCAGCAGCAGCGAGGCGTGGATCGGACTCAGGTGGCGCACGCCCTGGAGGTACATGAGCAGCAGGAACAGGACCGCGAAGTTGGCCAGGCTCTGGAAGAGCGCGGCCAGCAGCGAGGGCGTCATGGTCACGACGCGAAAGAGCGAGAAGTCGAGCATCGGATCGGCGACGCGCCGCTCGATGCGCCAGAAGACGAGCAGGAGGGCGACGCCCACGGCCAGGGAGGTGATGATGGTCGGATCGAGCGGTGTGGTGATCAGCTCCACCATCGCCCAGAGCAGGCCGAACAGCCCGAGCCCGACGCTGCCCATGCCCCACCAGTCGAGGGAGCGCCGCTGGCGCACCGTGCGGTCCACCAGGACCCTCCGCGCGACGAGCACCGCGCCGAGGCCGATGGGCACGTTGATCCAGAAGATCCAGCGCCACGAGACGTAGGTGACGATCGCCCCGCCGAGCACGACGCCGAGCACGGCGCCGGTGTTGAAGCCGATCGAGTTGAAGCCGTAGGCGCGCCCACGTCGCTCGGGGGGGAAGGTGTCGGCGATCACCGCGCCGGAGTTGGCGGCGATCAGGGCGCCACCCACCCCCTGGACGAGGCGAAAGACGATGAGCGAGAGCTCGCTCCAGGCCAGGGCGCAGGCGAAGGAGCCGATCACGAAGACGAGGAAGCCCGTCTCGTACATCCGCACCCGCCCGAACAGGTCGCCGAGGCGCCCGACCTGGGTCGACAGCAGCGTGATCACAAAGAGGTAGCCGATGATGACCCAGATGACCGAGGAGAGGCCGATGTGGAAGGCCCGCTGGATCTCGGGCAGGGCCAGCACGACGATGGTCGTGTCGACGGCGGTGATCAGCACGCCGACCACCACGACCAGCAGCGCGAGGTCGTCGCGCCGGCCGGGGACGCCGCGTCGCTCGGGCGTGTCGGGCCGGTCGCTCACGTCGCGCGAGGGGATCCGGTGTGGGTCACGGGCACCTCCGTCGTCAGCCTAGGCCGAGGGGGTGGTGACCTCGTCGAGCGCTCGTAGCGCGGGTCCCACGAGGTCGGCGTCACCCACCACCAGCGTGGCCAGGGACCCGGGTCCCAGGTGCTGGCGGGCGGCGGCGTTCACGTCGTCGAGGGTGGCGCGCGCGATGCGCGCCGGGTGGTCGAAGACCAGCGACGCCGGGGTGTCGGACGTGGCGTAGGCGGCCAGCGTGGCCGCGAGGCCTCGCTGAGTCGACGTGCGGATGAGGTACGAGCCGATGGCGTAGCGCCGCGCCCCCTCGAGCTCCTCCTCGCTCACGCCGAGGGCGGCGGCGCGCCCCAGCTCGTAGCGCAGCTCGACCAGGGCCGCCGCGGTGACCGACGAGCCGACCTCGGCGGCCACGATCAGCGTCGAGCCGGGCCGACCGTGGTGGACGTCGCTGTGGGGGGAGTAGGTGTAGCCGTGGCGTTCGCGGAGATTCTCGACCAGGCGCGAGGTGAACATCCCCCCGACGATGAGGTTGGCCAGCGCCGTGGCCGGCCACTGGGGATCGGTGCGACGCGGGGCGTCGCCACCCACCAGCACGTTGCTCTGCAGGGCGCCGGGACGGTCGTGCAGCTCGATGCCCCCCGGGGAGACCGGCGGCAGCGGGGCCAGCGGAGTGGCGCCGGCGCCGGCGCCGGCGAGCCAGGGACCGAGCCGCTCGGCGACCAGGCGTGCGACCCGCGTGGTCGCCGCGTCGCCGACCACGACGAGGTGCGCGCCGCGCGGGTCGAAGATCCGCGGGTGCAGAGCGCGCAGGCTCGCGGCGCTGACGCGGTGCAGCGCCTCGGGCCGCGGGGTCGGCGTGGCGTAGGGGTGGTGGCCGTAGAGGCGGGCGCGGAAGGCCTCGCCGGCCTGGACCTCGGGTCGGCTGAGGTCCATGATTACCTCGTCGGCCGTGCGGTCGCGCTCGGCGCGCACCTCGTCGGCGGGGTAGGTGGCGCTGGTCAGCACCTCGTTCACCAGGTCGAGCAGGGTCGGCAGCGCCGTGGCCAGGCCGAAGGCGTGCAGCGTCACCACGTCGTCGTCGAGCGCGGCGTCCAAGGCCCCTCCGAGGCGTTCGAACGCGTCGGCCAGGCTCGCGCGGTCGTGGTGCGCGGTGCCCGCGGTGACCGCACCCGTCAGCACCAGCGGCCCGGCGGCGTGGCGCACCAGTCCGGCGCCCAGGGGCACGCACAGACGCACCTCGACCATCGGCACCGATGGGCGGCGCACCGCCACGAGGTGCAGCCCGCCATCCAGGGTCTCGTCGAGCAGGCGCGGCGCCGCGATACGGCGCACCACGCGCACCGCCGGTTGCGGCGCGCTCACGCCCGGGCGCGCTCTCACGTCGCTGCGCCGTCCGGTGCGGGATGGATCTCGACGCGCGCGACGTGCTGACTCGCGAGGTCGGCGGCCGCGGCGGCGACGGCCGCGGGCGTGATCGTGCCCAGCAGTCCGGGCAGCTCGTCCAGCAGCCCGGCGTCGCCGTGGATGGTCTCGAGCGAGGCGAGCATGATGGCGCGCTCGTTGACCGAGTCGACGCCCTGCCAGAAGCCCCCGGCGAAGGCGGCCCTCACGCGGTCGAGCTCGTCGGACTGGCAGCCGTCGGTGCCGAGGCGCGCGATCTCCTCGTGGACCGTCGCCGCCAGCTCGTCGGCGGTGACGTCGTCGGGGTGGTAGACCACCACCTGGAAGAGGGCCGGGTCGCGCATCATCAGGCTGTCGCCCCCGAAGACGCCGATCGAGCACCCCAGGTCGGTCACGCAGTGGTCGCGGTGCATCAGCCGTTCTCGCAGGCGGCTGGCGTCCCCGTCACCCAGCACGCTGGCCGCCGCGACGTACGCCAGGTGGTGGACCAGGTCGCCCACCGGGTCGGG
>JBMFWX010000019.1:0-18596 GCA_049964855.1 Acidimicrobiales bacterium | reverse complement strand
TCGAGGTGCGTGAAGTCGCCGTAGCCGTTGTGGGCGTTGGGGTAGGTGTCGAAGGCCAGCTCGGGGAGGCTGATCCAGGGGAAGCCCCCGTAGGGCTGGTTGAGGACGTTGACCTTGATCTCCTCCTCCACGACCGCGATCTGGTTGGCCAGGTTGTCCTCGGTCACCGCCGGGGCGCCCATGCGGTCGGCCTCGAGCCACAGGGCCAGGTCGAGTGCCCCCGCGGGCAGCGCCTCGTAGTAGGTGGTCAGGTCGGAGCGGGTGTTGCCGTTGAAGACGCCACCGGCGCCCTCGACCAGGCGGGCGTGCTCCATCTTGGCGACGTGGGCCGATCCCTGGAACATCAGGTGCTCGAAGAGGTGGGCGAAGCCGGTGCGTCCCGGGGGCTCGGAGCGAAAGCCCACGTCGTAGACGACGGCCACGCCCACCAGGGGACTCGCGTGGTCGGGTGCGACCACGACGCGCAGGCCGTTGGCCAGGACCGTGCGCTCGAGGGTCAGTCGAGACGCGCGCGAGGCCACGGATCCGACCCTAGCCGACGCCTCGTGCGGACCGTGGCGAGGCGCTGGCGCGCCCGGTTGGTAGAATTGTCTCCCTATGGCCCGCTCTCACCACTCGGGGTCGTCGGACGCGTCGCACGGCGACGTACCCAACGCCCAGCGGCTGCGCGCGCTGGGCGGAGCGATCGACGAGCGCGCGGGCGTGCCCTCGCGCCGCGCTCGGCGCCGCCAGCGTCGCGCCAGTCGACGTCACTCGCGCGCGCGCCCCTGGTGGATCGCTCTGGGGGTGGTGGGCCTGGTGATCGTGCTCGTCGTGGCCGCGGGTGCGGGCTACGTCTACTACCTCAACTCCAAGCTTCACCGCGTCGAGGTGCGCAACCTCACGACGGGCCTGACGACCGGGGCGGACGCCGGAACCCAGAACATCCTGATGATCGGCTCGACGTCGCGCTGTGCGCTCAAGGTGCAGAACGCCGCCTACGGGCTGTGCTCGGCCGGCGTGAACGGCGTGAACAGCGACGTGATCATGATCCTGCACCTCAACCCGGCGACGCGCGCGGTGTCGATCCTGTCGATCCCGCGCGATCTGTTCCTGCCCAACGCGCGCTCGGGCCCCTATCCCTACGGGGGCTACAAGATCGACGCGGCCCTCTACCAGGGGCAGTCGCAGCTCATCAAGGTGATCCGCGAGGACTTCGGCATCGGGATCCAGCACTCGGTCGAGCTCAACTTCGACACCTTCGCCAACGTGGTCAACGCCCTGGGCGGGATCAACATGTACTTCCCGATGCCCGTCTTTGACGCCTACTCCGGGCTCAACATCCCGCGCGCGGGCTGCGTACACCTGGATGGTTACCACGCGCTGCAGGTCGTACGGGCTCGTCACCTGCAGTACCGCCCGGCCAGCGTGACGACTCCGGATCACGCCTACTGGCCCTACGAGCTGCAGAGCGACCTCGGGCGCATCAACCGCGACCACGAGTTCCTGCGGGTGCTGGCCTCCAGCGTGTCCAAGCAGGGGCTGGGCAACCCGCTGACCGATCTACGCCTGGTGAACAGTGTGGCCGGCCAGCTGGAGTTCGACAACGCCTTCACCACGTCGGACATGGTGCACCTGCTGCTCACCTTCCACTCGGCGAAGATCAACTCCGCGCCCCAGCTGACGATCCCGGTGTCGGTGGGTCCGAACACGTCGTACATCTACGCCGGCTACCCCAAGGGCGAGATCGAGTTCCCGGCGCTGGTGCCCGACCTGCACGCCATCGACCAGTTCCTCCAGATCAGCCCCGACACGAACACCCTGACCGGCCAGCCCCTTCCGCGTCCCTCGGCGGTCACGGTGTCGGTGGTCAACGGGTCGGGCGTGGCCAACGCGGCCGCCACGACCTTGAGCGCCCTGCAGGCTCTGGGCTTTCGTGGGGCCGGGACGGGCAACACGCCGGTCCTCGCCTCCCAGCTCGAGACCCTCGTCGAGTACGCCTCGCCGGCGACCCTCGGCGCGGCCGAGGCGGTGGCGCACTCCATGACTGGCGCCGTGACCCTGATGCAGGCGCCCACGACCAACGGGGCACAGGTCACCGTCGTGACCGGCACGCAGTTCGCGGTGAACCGTCCGGCCCCGGCGCGCACCACGCCGGCGACGGGTGCGACCACGCCGACGTCGAGTGCGTCACGGGGCACGTCGTCGGGTACCACGACTCCGACGGTGGTGTCGTCGGCGACCTCGGCCGCCGAGGCCGCCAGTGCCGGCTTCCAGCCGCCCTCGGTGTCGAACCCGACGCTGGCCCCGTGGGATCCGCGGGCCTGTCCGCCGGGGATGCCGGTGCGCACGACTCCCTGATCGAATAGTCGGTCGCTGTTGTCGCGGCCGCGACGATCGCCGGAGTTGGCTGTTCGTTACGAGGTCTCGGTCGTGCCCCACGTCGCGGCGACCAGTTCCAGAGAGCGCAGACGTGCGTCGAGGGCGAAGGCCCGGGTCGAGACCATGAGTTCGTTCGCGCCGGTTCGTGTGACCAGAGCGGCGAGCCCGTCGTGCACGACTTCGGGCGATCCGACGACGTGTCCGCGCGTCACGTCGGCGACTAGCGACGCTTCGCCGGGAGTGAGCGGGTGCGCCGCCGCCTCCTCGGGTGAGGGAAGCGTGCCGGGGTGGCCCGTGGCGCGCTGCAGGGCGTGGTGCGCCGCCGATCCGGCGAGGAAGCGCGCCTCGTCGTCGGTCGGCGCGCACAGCACGCTCACCGCCACCATGGCGTAGGGCGTTGCGAGGAACCGAGACGGGGCGAAGGTTCGCCGGTAGAGGCTCAGAGCCTGGTCGATCAGAGCTGGAGCGAAGTGGTAGGCAAAGGAGAAGGGCAGCCCGAGGGTTCCCGCGAGTTGAGCGCTGAAGGTGGATGAGCCGAGCAGCCACACCTCGGGCCGGTAACCGGCCCCCGGCGTCGGGGCGGGGTGGGCCGGATGGTCGCGGGGCTCTAGGTAGTTCAGCAACTCGACCACGTCGTCGGGAAAGCGTGCTCCGTGGTCCGCGGCGCGACGCAGTGCCCGGGCGGTGATCGGATCGGTGCCGGGCGCGCGACCGAGACCCAGGTCGATCCGACCCGGGTGCAGAGCTTCGAGCGTGGCGAACTGCTCGGCCACGACGAGGGGCGCGTGGTTGGGCAGCATAACGCCACCGGCCCCGACGCGCAGGGTGGTGGTCGCGTTGGCCAGCTCGGCGACCAGAACGGCCGGGGCCGAGCTGGCGACCGCGACCATGGCGTGGTGCTCGGCGACCCAGAGGCGTCGGTAGCCGAGACGCTCGGCGTCGCGGGCGGTGGCCAGGGTTTCGTGGAGGGCGTCTGCCGGGGTCGAACCCGTCGCCACCGTCGCCAGATCGAGGACCGACAGGGGAATCTTCGAAAGGGGAATCTCTGGAAGGGGAATCTCCGAAAGGGGAATCATGGTTCGCTCACCCTAGGGGTGAGACGGCGAGGGCTCAGCGAAAGCCACGCACCGGGTGTGGGCGGTAGGCGGCTTCGAGTTGGGCCGTCTCCGCCTCGTCCAGGCGCAGGTCGATCGCGGCGACCGCGTCGTCGAGGTGGTGGGGCTTGGTCGCCCCGACGATGGGACTGGTGACGGTGGCGTTGGCGAGGACCCAGGCGAGGGCCACCTGCGCGGGTGCGACACCGCGCCGGGCGGCGACGTCAATGACCACGTCGACGATCGGCCGGTCGTCGTCGTCGTAGAGACCGCGTCCGAACTCGTCGTTCTCGGAGCGGTGGGTCTGCGCGGACCAGGGGCGGGTCAGTCGCCCCCGAGCCAGTGGACTCCACGGGATCACCCCCACGCCCTGATCCGCGCAGAGGGGCAGCATCTCGCGCTCCTCCTCGCGGTACAGGAGGTTGTAGTAGTCCTGCATGCTCACGAAGCGCGTCCACCCGTTCAGGTCGGCCACGTAGAGGGCCTGTGCGAACTGCCAGGCGTACATCGACGAGGCCCCGAGGTAGCGCACCTTGCCCGCGCGCACCACGTCGTGCAGGGCCTCGAGGGTCTCCTCGATGGGCGTCTCGTAGTCCCAGCGGTGGATCTGATAGAGGTCGATGTAGTCCGTGCCGAGTCGGCGCAGACTGTGGTCGACCTCGCTCAGGATCGCCTTGCGCGACAGGCCCTGCCCGTTGGGCCCCGGGTGCATGCGGCCGTTCACCTTCGTGGCGATCACGACCTCGTCGCGTGAGGTCATCGACAGCAGCGTCGAGCCGGTTATCTCCTCACTCGAGCCCGCGGAGTACACGTTGGCGGTGTCGAAAAAGTTGATGCCGGCGTCGAGGGCCTGACGGAAGAAGGGCACCGCCGCGTCGCGATCGAGCGACCACGGCTGGTTGCCGCGCGTCGGCTCGCCGTAGCTCATGCAACCGAGGCAGATGCGCGACACCCGCAGGCCGGTGTTTCCCAGCGTCACGTAGTCCATGACGCGACCTTACCGGCCCGCCGATCCCACCTCGTGCGCGGCGGCCGTCGCCGTGGCTCCGCCGTCAGGGCGGGGGCGGGCGACGGCGGATCTGGCGCCGCAGCTGGACGATGCGCAGGGATCCGATGGCCAGCACGAGGAGCGCCCCCAGGATGGCACTGGCGAGCAGGGCGATCGAGAGCGGCCAGGTGACCGCGAGGGTGAAGAGGCTCACGCGCACGTCCTGGTGGTTCTGCACGATGAACACCAGGATCACCACGAGCACGACGAGTGACGGGAGCAGCCGCAGCCATAGTCGTGAGGTTCGCGTGGACGCGATGACCGCTCGCGGGGGCGTCGCGTGCTCGTCGCCGTCCCCGAGTTCGGGCGTTCCAGTCTCCTCGTCGCCTGACGAAGTCATCGTCGTCTCCCTCGGTCCTCGGCTCGCCGTCGCCCTACGCTCGTTCTACTACGCGCCGTCCAGGCGAGTGTCGGTCCGTAGTCCGGGGGCCGCGGGCTACGTCGTCAGCCGACGAAGGCCGTGAGGTCCGCGAGCAGTTTGCTCTCGATCTCCAGGTTCCAGGCCGCGTCCGCGACGTCGATCACGAGGAAGAGGTCCGAGACGAGCAGCGTCTCGATGGCGGCGATCCCGAGGTGCTCCAGCCACTTGCCGATGCCGACCCGGACCGTGAAGTCGCCCGAGGTGCCGGCGATCGTGATGGTCAAGGCTCGGTCCGCCGCCACGACCTCGCGCAGGAAGCCGCCCTTCTTCGCCTGGATGACGGTCCCCTGGTCGCTCGGCGCCGAGGTGGCGACGGTGAAGCCGTCCTTGGTCAGGTACTCCTCGACGTGTGACGCGAGCGCTCCGAGGTCCGTCCCCTTGTCGGTGAAGTGCAGTTCCTTGTCGCCGATCATGCAGGCCTCTCTCTCATTGGTCGCGCAGTTCTCGTCCGCCGGATTGGCGTGGCGTCACGGCCCTACTGTTTGGGGCCACGGCGTGATCGTGCGCCATCGCCAACCTAGTCGTCGCCCGGCGTGTAGTCCCATCGGGGCCGGGTGACCGGCGGAGCCCGTTCGTCGACGCGTTGCTCGGGAGGTCGGGGAGTCGAGAAATGGGGTCACCGGGCGCAGAACGTGGTAGTACCGCAAGTATGAACATCGTCGTGACCAGTTTGAAGGGTGGCGTGGGCAAGTCGACGACGTCGATCTACCTGGCCGCGGCCGCCGTGGAGCGGGGCTACGATCCCGTGACGCTCGTGGACGCGGATCCGCAGGCCTCGGCCGCCGAGTGGCTGGAGACCTGGCCCGTTGAGGGAATCACCGTCGTCGAGGCGCCCTCGGAACGTACGGCAGTGCGCGCGATGGGTCGTATCGATGGCGTCGGAATCGTTGACACTCCACCGGGTAGCGAGCGGTTGACCCAGAGCGCGGTCGGCGTCGCCGACGTCGTGGTGATCCCGACGCGCGCCGGCGGCGTCGAGTACTCACGGGTCGTAGCCACACTCGAGCTGATCCCCTCGTCGACGCCACGGGGTCTGGTGATCTGCGCGGCGCGACGGGGCACCAACGATCTCGAGGCCGCGATCGACTGGTGGAAGAGTCAACGAGTGGAGGTCTGGGGTGTGGTGCCCGAGCGTGTCGGCATCGCGGCGGGACCGGAGGCGCGCCTCAACCGCGAGGGTCTGACCGAGTACGATGCGGTGCTGCGTCGCGCTCTTCGCGGCTGGCGCTGATCGCTATCCTGCGAACTGTCTCTCAGCAGGCGAGTTCGAACGTCACCTCGTCGGTCATCGTGTGGTACGGCATTCGTGACGTGGGAGTACGGACCGGTAATTACTGAACACCTCCGTGCGGCCGTACGGAGGTGACCAGCGCCAGCCCCGTAGATCTGGTACGAAGGGGGACTCCCCACCGGCAATGGCACTGCTGTGAGGGATAGTGTGCTTGACGGCCTGGGACCTATCTGATCGAAACGAGCAACTTCGTGACATTGGCGTGGTCCATGAGGGAACCAGGGATGACGCAGCTTCGTTGGCTAGCGATGGTCGGGCGACCAGGCCCGATACCGTGGCGTTGTGACGCATGATTCGCGTGAAGGAACACCGTGAGTGAACGCGTCGCTACCACGCGCGAGCACGTGATCAGCGGACGCATCGAGGTGCGTCGCAGTGACGGTGCCACGTTCGTCGACGAAATCGTGATACTCGACGCTCACTCGCGCGGAAACTGGCGCTTCACTCGCATACGCCACGTCGAGAGGTCGCGCCACCTTTGCGCCGGGGCGTCGACGAGGGGAGGTCGCGCTTCCTCGTGCTGGTCGAGTTGCGCGCCGACGAAATGGTCGGTCTCACGCCGCTCGCGACGCCCGGGCTCGTGGACGGGGTCTCGGTGACCGAGGGCATTCTGTGATCGGTCCCGGCGTGACGCACGTCGCCGCGACGCGCACCGCGTTTCGTACCCGCCCCGGGCGCGAGAGATCGTCGTGCTTCCCGGTGCCTTCAGCCCCCCGCTGGTGATACTCATCGAGCGCCGGGGTTTCGGGGTTGTGTACGTTTCGGTGGCGATGCTGGCGACGGAGTTGGGGGCTGCCCGACGCCGGGTTGATTACGGCGAGCGACGTCGTCCAGCGCAGTGCGCAGATCGCCCGGGTGATGGCGTTGCCGGCCGTCGTCGATGCTGACGCGGGCTTCGGCGGGCCAGTGGACGTGGCGCTGCTTGAGGACGCCGGCGCCGCGACGCTGCGCTGGGAGGATCAGGTGAAGACGGGGTTCATCTCACCGTGACAGGCATACACGTTCTGGGGTAGCGTCCGCGCGTGCTCGCCGTCTCGGTCGCAGGGCGGGACTATCCGGCGACCCCCGGTCACGTCTCGGCGTGGCTTCACACCAATATCGACTGCCAAGACTACCCGCGTTGGGTGAGGTGACCCGATGGTCTGCGGCGTTGGTGGTGCGCCAGCCCGGGCTGGTTGTCGCTCGTGGGTACGTGCAGTACGCGATTTGTGCCACGCAGCGGTTCCTATACCCCTACGGGTATCCTGGTAGAGGGATACCCGCGTTACTTCTCGAAGTCGAACTCTCGGCTGGCAACCGTCTGATCGGGAGCGAGCATCGGGAGTTGGGTGGATACCCCCTTTGTCGTATCAGCGAGGAGATCATGACATCAAAGAAGACCAAGCGACCCAACTACCGGTCCCCTATTGCGGCAAAGGCATCAGGGGCGGCACCAACGAAGCCGGTGGTGAAACGGACGACGGTTCCCTACTCCGTTCGTATGAGGCGCCGCAGGTGGGCGTACGGGGGAGTGGCGGGAGTCGTAGTAGCCGTTGCTGTCGTGCTCATCGCGACGGCCAATCCAATGGCGGGCTACTCGGTGTTGCCGACGGCGTGGAAGCTACCCGCACTGGACGGAGGTCCCGCCGTTTCGCTGCACTCGCTGCGAGGCAAGCCAGTTATCGTCAACTTCTTTGCGTCGTGGTGCAAGGTGTGCGCCGGTGAGTTGCCGGTATTCGCGCAGGACGCTCGCGCGCTACGGGGCAGGATCGACGTCGTTGAGGTCAACGCACTCGAGACCGGTAACGGCGCCGCATTCGCTCAGAACTACCATCTCGCACGCAGCGTGGACGCGTTGTTGCGCGACGTCGGAGGCACCCAGGGCGATGGGCTCTACCAGAATCTCGGGGGAACTGGGTCGCTACCGATGACGGCATTCTACGATGCATCCGGGAACCTCATCACCACCGTCGTCGGCGGATACAACGCCGCGACACTCAGCGCAGCGATCCAGAAGTACTACCAGGTGAAGATATAGGTGAGCGGCGCGTTGTTGCTCGGGGCGTTCCTCGCGGGGATAGCCTCATTCGCGTCTCCGTGCGTCGTGCCACTGATCCCGGTCTATCTGGGGGTCGTCGGGTCGCTCGGTGGTGCGAGCGGGCGAAAGGGAGCCATAGCGAACACCCTGGGCTTCGTGGCCGGCTTCGGGGCGGTGTTCGTCGCGTTGGGACTTTCGGCTAGCGGGCTGACCCGGGCGCTGGTGAGCAATCAGACCATCATCACACGCCTGTCAGGACTCGTCATCATCGTGATGGCGCTGTTCATACTGGGGGGTGTCATCACGAACGCCGGGCTCTTCGCGCGAGAGGTACGCGCACACCTCGTATTGACGCGTTTTGGCGTATTCGCGGCGCCGGTCGCCGGGGCGGCGTTCGCCTTCGGATGGACTCCGTGCGTGGGTCCGGTACTGGCCGCGGTACTGGCCATGGCGGCGCGTCAACACGCCGCGAGTGCAGCGGTGTTACTCGTGGCGTACTCCGCAGGACTCGGGATGCCCTTCGTCGTGGCAGGACTCATGCTTGAGCGAGTAAAGCCCGTCCTTCGATGGCTATCACGGCATGGGAGAGCGGTCAGCGCGGCCAGCTCCGGTCTGCTCCTCGTGATGGGGTTCTTGCTACTGCTGGGACGAATGGAGTGGGTGACGACGGTTCTACACCTGTAGACGGTGCACTAACCGATGACGGTGCTCGGGACCGGTGACTACCGTGGAAGTCCTTGGTGGAGAACACCACGACGTTGGTGTCGTAGTGACCGGGCGAGTGGCCAAGCGCAACCCTAGAGGGCACCAAATTCAGGCGCCCTCCTGGCGGCCCCGCGGGATCAACGTAACAAGGTTCGGCGTGTGGTGAAGATTTTGGCTGAAGGGGTGTTCATCTCACCAGAAACCATCGGGCCGTCTCAGCGAGCGTGGGTAGTCGAGGCAGTCGACGTCGGTCTGGAACCACGCGGAGACGTCACCAACGGTCGTCGGATAGTTCCGACCCGCGACCGGGTTGGCACGCGCGCGCGAGACGCTACTTCAAAACCGGTATGCCTACTTTGGTGAGATAGACATCCCTTCAGGTGAATCCGACACGTTGCGGCCACCTCGACGGTAAGACGGTGGTCGAGCAGTTCGAAGCGCGCTAGCGCATTCGCGCCGTCGTCGACGCTGGCGTCGGCGACGACCGTAGCGCTGTGATGAACTTGATGCAGGCGTGCGAGGAACTCCACGACCCACTCGACTACCCGTCCTACGCGAGTGTTGATGACTCGATCGCGGCCAGTCGCCCCGTCTCGTGATGCGGCGATCTCACTGCCGGGTGCAACCGGTGGCTACCTGCGACGCGTCGGCGTCGGCGTCGGGGGTGGAGTCGAGGATTCGCGAGTGGCCCGCGTCATTGTCGTGCGACGGGGGCAGTGCCGCCGGGCCCGGCGTCGCGATCGTGCCGGTGGTGGCCAGTGTGGTGTGCGTGAGGGTGGGTCCGGCGAGGATGGGGCACGCGTGCGTCGTCGGTGGCGAGCCGTGCGACGTGACCAGCACCACCGTGATGACGGCGATCGCTACGACCGACCCGATGGCGGCGATGAGCGTCGCCGCGCGCCGCGAGGGGGGTGCGCTCGACATGGGGCCAGGCTAGCGACCAGCGACGGGCGCGGAGGTGGGGCGGGGACGACGGGCCCCTACACTCGAGTTGGCGCCCGAGCGGTTGAGTCGGCCCGTGGCTTGAGGAGCGACGATGGCTCGAGTGACCGTGATCGGCAGTGGGTTTGGTGGTCTGGCGGCGGTGCGCGCACTGCGACGTCGGGTTCCGGGGGCGGCGATCACGATAGTCGCCCCGCGCGAGGAGTTCATCTACTACCCCAGCCTGGTGGGCGTGCCCGTGGGCGATCGTGACGCCAGCGACGCCCGGATTGCCCTGAACGACTTCGTGGAACGCTACGACGTCACCTTCGTCACCGCTTCGGTGACGGGTCTCGCCCATCAGGGTCGCACCGTGGTGACCGACCACGGGGAGATCGACAACGACGTGCTTATCATCGCCAGCGGGGGTGAGAGCCTGCGCACGCTCCCCGGCCTCGAGTACACCCTGGCGATCTGCGACGGCGTCGAGGCGGCCCAGGAGATCGGCGATCGCGTCGCGGCGTTGCGTCGTGGCACGATCGCCTTCGGCTTTGCGGGCAACCCCGCCGAGCCCCAGGCCGTGCGCGGCGGCCCGGTGTTCGAGCTACTGCTCAGCATCGACACGTACCTGCGCCGCGCCGGCCGTCGCGACGCGATCGACCTCGTGTTCTTCAACCCCTCCCTCGAGCCCGGCAACCGCCTCGGGCCGCGAGCGGTGACCGGCGTCATGAAGGAGATGGAGAGCCGGGCCATTCGCTCGCACCTCGGACACAAGATCCTGGGCTTCGCCGCCGATCGCGTCATCCTCGACGACGGCGACCTGGCGGCCGACCTCATCCTCTTCGTGCCGGGGATGAGCGGGCCGCGCTGGGCGCGCGAGACCGACCTCGCCCTGTCTCCGGGTGGCTTCATCCGCGCCGACCGGTCCTGCCGGGTGTTCGCCCACCCGGGCGTCTTCGTGGTCGGCGACGCGGGCGCCTACGAGGGCACGGCGGACTGGATGCCTAAGCAGGGGCACGCCGCCGAGCTCCAGGCCGCCACCGCCGCCGTGAACGTCGCGCACTTCCTCGCGGGCGAGCCCCCGACCGCGACCTTTCGCCAGGAGCTCATCTGCATCATTGACACCCTGGACAGTGGAATCATGGTCTACCGCTCGCCGCGCTTCGCCGGCGCGCTGCCGAGCCCCGCGTGGCGGGTGGTCAAGCACGGCCTGGAGAGCCGTTCGCGCCACGCCTACGGCGCGTCGCGGGGTCACCGCCGCGCCCGCGCGGCGCGCTGACGCGGGCGCGGAGTCACTCGTCGTCGGTCAACGGGTCCAGGTCGATCGTCGCGGCCTCCAGCGCCGTGTGGGTGGCGTCGACGAAGCCGGTGGCCACGACGCTCGCGCCGACGCGCACGTCCGCGAGCGCCGCGGGCGTGCCGGCCGACGTGAGCCGGGCCGCGGGCGAGATCCGCACGGGCCGATAGAAGCCCAGGTGGTCGGCGACGGTGACGGTGCCGCCCGCGACCGCGACGACCGTGCCCGCCACCAGGGCGGGCTCGACCTCGATCGCGCCGGCGGCGCCGGGGGGCAGGATCACGACGGTCGCCGCGCGGCGCGCCGTCGCCACGACCGCGACGCGCTGGCCGGGTCGCAGCAGGATCGCGTCGACCGCCGCGCCGTCGCGGCGAATCACGGTCGACGCGTCGAGCGCGAAGGTGCGTGAGGACCCGCGCGGGTCGCGCACGGTGACGGACCCGCCGTCGCGGTCCGTCACCACACCCTCGCTCGCGAGCGCGGGCGTCGGGTCGGAGCCCGCGGTGAGGGGGCCGGGGGTGAGCGACGGGGGCGAGGCGGCCGACGTCGCCCCCGCGACACCGGTGGCGGAGCCCGCGGCGAGGGTGCCGAGGGCGACCGCAGTGGACACGCCGACGCGGCGGATGATGGTGACTCGAGGGGCACGGTTCATGGCGGCTCTCCTTTCGAACGCGTGAGAGCCCAGTCTCGGCTCGCGCGGTGAGGGGTCGCTGTGGGCGAGGTAAAGGGGCGCTAAGAGTTCGGTGGCGTCGCGGGCGGGGCGTCGCTACGATGACCAGTGGTGCCGTGGGCGCCGCGGAGTCGACACGGCGTCAGAGGAGGGTCGTGCGCCGCTGGCTGTCGATGGTGCTGGTGGTGTCGCTGCTCGTGGTGGCCGCCCCCGCCGGTGCCGCCCCCAAACCCGCTCGGCTGCTGGTTCCCGCCGGTGCCCGCTTCCTCTACTGGAGCTACTCGATGCCGCTGCCCGGGGGCGCACGCTACGGCACGATGACGATCACCGACCGGTCGGTGATCGCGCGGGTGCGTGATCTCATCAACGCGATTCCCGTCTCGTCGTACCCCGCGAACCAGGTGTGCCCCCAGGACCTCATGATCCCCTACGTCGTGCGCTTCTCGCGGTCGCGTCCGGCGGCCGCGTTCACGACGGTTCGCTTCCAGCTGGGCGGGTGTCCCGCCGCGACGGTGTACCAGCACGGCGTGGCCCAGCGCCCGACCCTGGGCGGGTGGTCGCTCGGGCGTCTCTACGCGGTGATCCAGCGCGTGATCGCCCCCCACGGCCAGCCCCTGGCCTGAGGGGGAGGGGTTGACGAGGCGTTTGGATTAGGTTAGCCTAAGCAAAGTCCACGGTTGGGCTACGCGAGAGGCTCCCCATGATCCCCACCTTCGTCATCTTCCTGCGCGAGGGGATCGAGGCCTCGATGATCGTCGCGATCCTCCTGGCCTACCTCCAACGCATCGGTCAGCGCGCGCACTTTCGCGACGTCTACCTCGGGGTGGTGGCGGCGCTCGTCCTGGTCCTCGGTGGGGGGATCGCGGCGTTCTTCCTCATCAAGCAGTACGAGGGGTCGAACGTCCAGACGTACTTCGAGACCGCGACCTACGTGCTGGCGGCGGCGGTGCTGACCTACATGACGTTCTGGATGCAGCGCCACGCGCGCGACCTGGCCGCCGAGCTCGAGCGGCGCAGCGAGCGGGCGCTCTCGCGGGGCACGCGCTGGGGCCTCGGGGTGCTGGCCTTTCAGGCGGTGGGCCGTGAGGGCCTCGAGACGATGGTCTTCACGCTGGCCATCGTCTTCGCCAGCTCGCGCCAGGCGGCCACCCCGGTGCACGGCGACCTGCTCTGGCTGGGGGCCGCGGCGGGCCTCGTGGTGGCCCTGGGAATCGCCGTCGCGATCTACCGGCTCGGCGCGCGGCTCAACCTGCGGCGATTCTTCCGGGTGCTCGGCACGACGCTCATGGTGTTCGCGGCCGGACTGCTCGCCGACGCCGTCGAGAACCTCCAGCAGTTGCACTGGCTGTCCCTGGGCACCCACGTGCTGTGGAACTCGACGGGCGCGGTGTCCGAGGCCTCGAGTGTCGGCGACGTGCTGCACTCGCTGGTGGGCTACGCCGATCGACCGACCGTGGCGCAGGTCGTGGTCTGGCTCGGGTACGTGGGCACGAGTACCGTCGTGTTCATGCGCGGTGGTCGACGGGGTGGTGTGCGGCCTCGAGCCGTCGCGGTGGCCAGCGACTCGCGCGACGGCGTCCACGAGGAGAGCGAACGTGTCGAGTAACAACTCCGCGACGGTCGACCGCTACCTGGAGGCCATCTACTACATCGCCTCCGAGGGGGAGGTGGTGCGGCCGGGCCGCCTCGCGACGTGGCTGTCGGTCAGCGCTCCGACCGTCTCGGTGGCGCTCCAGCGGCTCCAGCGTGACGGGTGGGTGAAGGTGAAGAAGGATCGCAGCGTGGTGCTGACCCCGGCGGGCTTCGCGGAGGCCTCGAACCTGGTGCGTCACCACCGGATCCTCGAGCGCTGGCTCACCGACGGGTTGGGCCTCGACTGGGCGACGGCCGACGACGAGGCCGATCGGCTCTCCTCGGCGATCTCGGACTTCCTGATCGACCGGATCGACGCGTCGCTGCACCGGCCGCTCACCTGTCCCCACGGCAACCCCATCCCGGGCCGCGAGGCCCCCTACGGCGAGCTGGCGCCCCTGGCGGACCTGCGCACCGGCGCCTCGGCGGTGATCCGACGCATCTCCGAGCTGGCCGAGCACGACGCGCGCGACGTGCTGCTGATGCTCGCCGGGCACGAGATCGCCGAGGGCAGCCCGGTCTACGTCGCCGACTCCGAGCCCGACTCGCGCGAGGTGTCCCTGATCATCGCGGGCCGGCCGGTACGCCTGTCGACGGAGCTGGCGCGGCTCATCTGGGTGGAGGCCGCGGGGTGACCCGCACGGCGGGCGACGGCGTCGACCGGCGCGCCGCGAGCGGGCGGCGATCGGACGCGGGTTCGTCACCGTGCGCCGCCCCGGTACGCTGAACGCAGCTCGCGGCCGGGGAGATCTCCGTGCGCCGCCCGATGCGAGGAGTCCCGTGGTGCGACGATGGCGCAGTGTGGTGGTCGGCGCGCTGCTCGTCGTGGCCGCCGTGCCGGCTCTGGCGGTCGCGGCGCCGTCGGGTGCGGCACCGGCGACGGGGCGGGCGACCTACGTGGCGCTGGGCGACTCCTACTCCTCGGGGGCCGGGCTCGCGCCCTTCGACGCGGGGTCGGGCTCGTGCGCCCGCTCGCCGCGTGCCTATCCGTCGATCGTGGCCCGCGCGCTCGCGCGCGACGCGTTCACCTTCGTCGCGTGCTCGGGCGCGACCACCTCTCAGATCATCGCCCAGGTCGACGCCGCCCGCACGGCGCTGCGCCACGCGGCGCTGGTGACCCTCACCGCGGGGGGCAACGATCTCTCCTTCTCCAACCTGCTCGTCTCGTGCGTCGGGGGTGTGACGTCGCTGGCCACGCCGGTGGTGCGCTACGAGTCCTACGCCAGTAGCCCGACGGCCTGCGCGGCCGCGATCGCCCAGGCGGCGCGCGAGCTCGCCGCGACGGTGGCGGCGAACGGCGCGGTGGTGGTGCGCCCGGCGGACGTGGCCGCGCACGACGCCGCGAACTCGCCGATCGAGGCGGGGCTGACGCGCCTCCTCGCGGGCGTCGAGGCGCTGACGCCGCGCTCGCGCGCGTCGGCGGCGCGGATCCTGGTGGTCCAGTACCCGTTGCTGCTGGCCGACGCGTCGGTGCCGGTCTGTCGCGTGGGCGCCGCGCCGCTCACCCTCTCGTCGGCCCCCGCCATCTACCCGGTCTTCCCGGGTGCCGCGGCGCGACAGCTACGGGCGATCAACCAGCTGCTGCGCCGCGAGACCGCGACCGTCGTGGCTCGCGTGCGCCGGCGCGACCCTGGTGTGGCGCTCGTGACCGCCTCGGGTTTCGCGCCACTGGACTGCCGACTCGGCACGTCAGTGGACCTGAACGGGCTCAGCGTCGCCTCCCTGACCTCGGGCGGCTCGTTCCACCCGACGGCGGCGGGCCAGGCCGTGCTCGCCCGCGCCGTGCTCGCCGCGCGCGGCCGTTGACGTCCGGGGGGGTCGTGGGGCTGTCACCGCGTCGCGATAGGGTCGCTCGCGTGAGGATGCGGCTGAGTCGAGACGACCGCCGGTGAACCCGGTCCTGCGCGAGGCGGAGCTATCGCGCGCGGTCGGCGCGGGAGCGCTGGCGCGCGGGCGCGCCTACGCGCGCGGCGGGCGCGTCCGGTCCCTGGACTGGCTCGAGGACCCGACCCGACTGACGGGTGAGGTGCAGGGGACGGCGCGTGCGCCCTACAAGGTGACCATCTCCTTCGCGGCGACGGCGCGCGGGGCGGCGCTGAGCGCGCGCTGCACGTGCCCGGTGGGAGTCAACTGCAAGCACGCCGTGGCCGTGCTCTACGCGGCCGACGTCGTGGTCAGCGTGTCGGCTCGTCTCGTCGCCGATCGCCCGACGCCGCGCGCGACGCCACCCGCGACTCGTGAGCCGTCCTGGGAGGTGACGCTGCGTCGCGCGCTCGACGTCGCGCCGTCGCGCGTGGTGCCGTCGGTCGGGCTCTTGTTCGAGGTGCCCGACACCGCGTCCCAGCGCGCGCGCGGCGTCGAGGGATCGGGGCCGGCGGTGCGGCTGCGCCCGGTGACCCTCGGCCGATCGGGCGCCTGGATCACCACGGGCATCTCGTGGTCGTCACTCGACTACTACCGCGTCGCGCGCGACGCGACGGCGGCCGCGACCGGGGTGGGACTGGCCCTGCTGCGCGAGCTGTGGGTGCTCAGCCGCCTCTCCTCGGGGCGCGCCGGCTACGGGTACCACGAGGACGTCTGGCTGCACGAGATCCACAGCCGCCGCCTGTGGAACCTGCTCGAGGACGCCCGCGGCGCCGGAATGGCGCTGCTCAGCTCGACGCGACCTCCGGTGGCCGTGGACGTGACGGGCGACCCCGCCGCGGTCGTGGTCGACCTGTGTCGCCGGGGCGGCGACCTGATGCTCACGCCGGGGGTCGTGGTGGACGACGCGGCGTCGGGCGTCGCGGTGCGCCTCCTCGGACGACCGGCGCACGGCGTGGTGTGGAGCGGGGTCGGCGCGCAGGGCGAGGCGACGCTGCACCTGCGCGCCTTCGTCGCGCCGCTCGACGAGACGACGAGCGCGATCCTCGCCGCCGGGCCGCTGCGCGTGCCCGCCCGCGACGAGGCGCGCTTCTTCGACGAGCTCTACCCGGTCTTCCCGCGCGGGATCGAGGTCGTCTCGCGCGACGGCTCGGTGGTGGTGCCCGAGCCGGCTCCGGTGACCCTGGTGGGGCACTTCTCCTACCACGAGGGGCGCCTCGCGGTCACCTGGTCGAGGAGCCGCGCGGGCAGCGCCTGGCGCGGGGGGCTGGACGACGGCCCCCCGGACGCCGAGCTCGACGCGCTGCGCGAGCGGGTGGCGCGGGCCGCACCCTCGTGGCCCGGTCTGGTCGTGGACGGGCCGGGCGGCGCGCGCCTGGCGGAGCACGCGTCGCTCGGGGGCGTCGAGGCGGTGCGTGCGGTGGCCGAGGTCGTGCCGGCGTGGGCCGCGACGCCCGGCGTCGTGGTGGAGTGGGAGCGCGACGCGCCGACGTTCCGCGAGGCGCGCGACGCGCCGGTGGTGCGCCTCGCGGGGTCGCGCAGCGACGACGGGGACTGGTTCGATCTCGCGGTGCAGGTCACCGTGGAGGGGGAGACGGTGCCCTTCCAGGAGCTGTTCGTGGCCCTGGCCGAGGGTCGCTCGCACCTCGTCCTGCCCTCGGGTACGTACTTCTCGCTCGACCGCGACGACCTGCGCCAGCTCGGCCGCTGCATCGTCGAGGCGCGATCTCTCCACGACGCTCCGGCGGGTGACGCGCGTCTGAGCCGGTGGGAGGCCGGGCTATGGGAGGACCTGTGCGCGGTCGCCGTGGTCGAGGAGCAGGCGGCGGCGTGGCAGGCGGCGGTGCGCACGCTCGCGTCGGCGCCCGAACGTGCCGCCCTCGAGGCGCCCGAGGGGCTGCGCACCACCCTGCGCCCCTACCAGAGCACGGGCTTCAACTGGCTGGTTTTCCTCTTCGAGAACGGGCTCGGCGGAGTGCTGGCCGACGACATGGGGCTGGGCAAGACCGTCCAGGCGCTGGCCCTGGTCGCTCACGCCGTCGAACGCGGAGGGTGCGCTGAGCCGTTCCTGGTGATCGCGCCGACCAGCGTCGTGGCGAACTGGGAGTCGGAGTGCCGACGCTTCACCCCGGACCTGCGCGTGGTCGTGGTGAGTGCCACGCAGTCGCGACGAGGGGCGCCACTGGCCGACGTGGTCGCGGGTGCCCACGTCGTCGTGACCTCCTACGCTCTCTTTCGCCTCGAGCACGACCAGTACGCGGGGCTGTCGTGGGCGGGGCTGTTCCTCGACGAGGCGCAGTTCGCCAAGAACCGTGCGTCCAAGACGTACCAGGTCGTCAAGGCGCTGCCTACTCCCTTCAAGGTCGCCATGACTGGCACGCCCCTGGAGAACACGCTGATGGAGCTGTGGTCGCTGCTGTCGATCACCGCGCCGGGCCTCTTCGCGCGCGCCGATCGCTTCGACGCCTACTACCGCGCGCCGATCGAGCGCGACGGGGACGCCGAACGTCTCGCGCAGCTGCGCCGGCGCCTGCGCCCGGTGATGCTGCGCCGTACCAAGGAGCAGGTGGCGACGGACCTGCCCGAGAAGCTCGAGCAGGTGCTCGAGCTGGAGCTGCACCCGCGTCACCGCGCCCTCTACGAGACCTACCTCGCGCGCGAGCGCCAGAAGGTGTTGGGCCTGCTCGAGGACAGCGCGAGGAATCGCTTCGAGATCCTGCGCTCGATCACGCTCTTGCGCCAGGCCAGCCTGGACGTCACGCTGGTGGACCCCACGCGCACCCGCGTGCCCTCGATCAAGCTCGACGCGCTGATGGAGATGGTCGAGGAGGTGGTCGCCGACGGGCACCGCGTCCTCATCTTCAGTCAGTTCACGCGCTTCCTCGCGAGTGCCCGCGACCGCGTGGCCGCGGCGGGCATCGCCTACGCCTACCTCGACGGGCGCACGCGGCGCCGCGACCGGGCCATCGCCGCCTTTCGCGAGGGCGGTGCTCCGGTCTTCCTGATCAGCCTGAAGGCGGGCGGGTTCGGGCTGAACCTGACCGAGGCCGACTACTGCGTGGTGCTGGACCCGTGGTGGAACCCCGCCACCGAGGCCCAGGCGGTGGACCGCGCGCACCGCATCGGCCAGACGCGCCCGGTCATGGTGTACCGCCTGGTGGCCCGCGACACGATCGAGGAGCGGGTCATGGCGCTCAAGGCCCGCAAGGCCGACCTGTTCGAGAACGTGATGGGCGGCGGTGAGTTCGACGCGCGCGCCCTGAGCGCCGAGGACAT
>JBMFWX010000018.1:12969-38448 GCA_049964855.1 Acidimicrobiales bacterium | reverse complement strand
GATTAAGGCGCACGCCCGGCCCAAAAGGATCTACACTGCCTGCGCCACAGAGAAGGGACGACCGTGAGCGACAACGAGACCGACGAGGTATTCGACGAGGAAGAACTGGCCGAAGGCTTCGACGAGGAGATCCTCGGTGCCGACGACATCGAGGAAGTGGACGTCGTCGGGATCGACGACGATGACGACGTCGTCGACGACGAGGTTCTCGACGAGGTCGAGGACGAGGCGGACGAGGTGCTGGCGGAGATCGCGACCAGCGACGACGAGGACCTCGTCGATGACGCGGACGTCGAGTTGGCGCTGGACGAGGTGCTGGCCGAGACGATCCGCCGCGCCACCCTGCCCGAGGACGACGAGGACGACGTGGTCAGCGACGTCGACACATCCCTCGACGCCACCGAGGCGATCCTGCCCAAGCAGGACGACGAGTTCCGCTGCTCGTCGTGCCGGCTGCTCAAGAAGATGAGCCAGCTCGCCGACGAGACGAACATGCTCTGTCGCGACTGCGTGTGAGCACCGCGGGGGAGGACTCCTCGTCGCTCATCGTGTCGCCGTCGACGACGGTCTCGGTCTCGTTGCGTCGCGTCTTCGACGAGGCCTGGCGTCACACGGCGGGATTGCGCGGCGGGACCGCTCTGCTCGCGACCATCGCCGGCGACGACGACGGGGACGTGCTCGACCACCTCGTGGCGCGCGACTGCCTGTGGATCGCGCGCGCCGGCGACGCGGTGCGGGGCTTCGCCGTCGTGCGCGGACGCGTCATCGAGGGGCTGTGGGTGAACCCGCCCGAACGACGCCGCGGCACGGCTCGGGCGATCCTCACGACACTCGGGTCACTGCCCGAGGCACCCCTGGACGCCTGGGCACTACCCGGTGATCGCGCCACGAAGTCCCTCTACGAGAACGTGGGCTGGCGGGCGCGCCTGCTTACGATGCGGGGCGCGTAGCGCGGCGCACGGGCCGCGTCGGCGGGGGAGGGGGTGGCACCCTCATCCCGAGCAGCTTGGCCAGCTCGGGGATCGCCCCCGCACTCTTCACCGCGAGCGCCCGGCACCCCGCGTCGTCGGGGATCCCCTGCGGCTTGATGGTACGCCGAATCGACGTGTCCACTGCCAGGGTCACGATCTCTTGCCACACGGCCGGGTCGCTCGAGGCGCTCAACGCGTCGGACACCATGCTCGCCACCCGCGTCGCCATCTCGCCGCTGACTCGCGTGGACATGTCCGGGGGCCGGGCCACCAGGCGCAGCGCCTCGGCGGCGTGGCCGCTGGCCACCGCCGCCTCGAGACGCTCGCTCCACTGCGTGCGCAAGACCTCCAGGCGTGCGTTCAGCGTGGCCTGCAGCTCCTTCAATTGGGCGCGGGCCTCCTCGTCGAGGGATACCACCTTCGCGGACGTCACCACCGCTCGCAGGTCGCGAAGGTGCAGCCCCTTGCCGGCGCCGATCGCCCCGGCGGCTCGGTCCTTCCACTGCGCCAGACTGCTGCGACCCAGCAGGTCCTCGGCGATGCGCTCGATGGTCACCGGGTCCACCGTCGGGCGGCCCTGGGCGCTCGCGTTCTTGTTCTGCTCGGCGACGGCGGTGCGCACGGCGGGGATCCCACCGCGTAGCAGCTGCTCGGCCACGGGCAACTGCTCGAGCGACAACGTCGCCAGGAACGCGTTGCGGTGCGTCGTGGTGACGGGGGGGCCGCTGGGCCGCGCGGGTCGATCCGATCCGGGTCGGCCGCCGCGCTCGCGCGTCGCACGTCCGGACGCCGGGCGCGACGGGCGCTCGGATCGCGGTGCGCCCTCGCTGCGAGCCGGTCGCTCCGGCCGCTCCGGGCGCGGTGCGCCCTCGCCGCGAGCCGGGCGCTCGCGCGACGGGGATCGCCCGGGGCGCGAGGGGCCGCGCCGGTCATCGTCGCGCCGCGGGCCGCGCCCCTTGGGGGCGTAGGTCACCACGACGTCGGGGCCGGTGTGCGCGCTCGGCAGCAGTTCGAGGCGCTCGTGGCGCGGGTCCAGTGGCGACGCCGTCTTGGGCGCGTAGACCGCCAGCACCTCCATGCCCTCCATGTACTGCTCGACCTCGGCGCGGTAGACCTGTCCGACTGCGGGCGTGCCCGGGACCAGCGACGCACTCAATGCGCCCTTGGGCAACTTCGCGCCGGCGGCGCGCCACGTGGCGACATCGCCCTGCACGCTGGTGATTTCGATCTCAATGCGACGAGACATAGGGTTCCAATCTACTCCGTTCGCCGCGGCCGCTCGCGCCGCCTCGCGTTCGCGGCGCAGATCGCGGTGCGTACCATGGGGGGTATGAGTGACGAACCCTCCGAGTTGCCCACCGCGCCAGCGCCGACGAACGGGCCCTTCGACGCGCCCGAGCCGCTCGGGACGCCGACACTCGACGGCCCCGTCGCGGCGCCGGAACCGGGGTCGCCCTCCTTCGATCCGGCGATGGCGCCACCGCCGGATCGTGATCCGTACGTGCCCTACGTGCCCGCGTTGGCCGTCGCGACGCCGCGCACCGGTCGCTCGCTGTGGTCGAACCGGCTCTCGCTGCTGCTGGTGGCCGCACTGGTCGGCGGACTCGCGGGACACTTCTCGGCCCCCAGCTCCTCCGGCGGCGGGGTCACCATCAACGCCGTGTCGGCCGCCTCGCCCGGCGCGGTGCTGCCCTCGGGTCTGACCATCCCGACGCTGGTGGAGAGGGTCCTGCCCTCGGTAGTCTCCATCGACGTCACGGGCCAGGGGACCGAAGACCAGGGGACCGGCATGATCATCTCGGCCAACGGACTCGTGGTCACCAACAACCACGTGATCGCCGCCTCGATCGGCGGGGGGACGATCACGGTCACTCGCTCGGGCTCCACCGCGAGCCTGCCCGCCACGCTGATCGGCACCAACCCGATCAACGACGTGGCCCTGATCCGCATCGACGGCGCGTCGGGGCTGCCGGCCGTGACCTTCGGCAACTCCAACAAGCTGGTCGTCGGCGACGCCGTGGTGGCGATCGGCAACGCGCTGGGACTCGCGGCCGGCACCCCCACGGTCACCCAGGGCATCGTGTCGGCGCTCGGGCGCACCGTCACGGCCGGCTCGGGGACCTCCACCGAGACCCTCAGCAACATGATCCAGACCGACGCGGCCATCAACCCCGGCAACTCCGGTGGGCCCCTGTTGAACGCGCGAGGGGACGTCATCGGGATGAACACGGCCGTCGCGGGCACGTTGCCCGACGGTGAGAGCGCTCAGAACATCGGCTTCGCCATCCCGGTGGCCACCATCCAGTCGCTCCTCAAGTCACTGCTGGCGGGAGAGAGCGTGGTCACCCACGGCGCGTTCATCGGCGTCGAGATCATGTCCAACAGTCCCACGGTCCAGCAGCAGTACGGCTTCACCACGGACGTGGGAGCCGTCGTGATCAGCGTCATCCCCCACACCGGCGCGGCGGCGGCCGGAGTGCGCCAGGGCGACATCATCGTCGGTCTCGACAACACCGCCATCAACAACGCCCAGGACCTGTCGAGCGTCCTCTCGGGGCTGCGCCCGGGCGATCACATCACGCTGCACATCGTGCGCGGCACCCGGCACCTGTCCCTGTCGGTGACTCTGGGCACGGCCCCCCACGGCTAGAACCGGCGCTACGCCAGTGTCGCGATGCCTCCGTCGACCGGCAGGATCGCGCCGGTGATGTAGCTGGCGGCGGGGGAGGCGAGGAAGATCGCCGCGCCGGCCATGTCCGACGGCCGCCCGATCCGCTTCATCGGCGCGCCCTCGGCGATCTGCTCGCCGTACGCGGCCAGGGTCGCGCGCATCATCTTGGACTCGAAGGGACCCGGCGCGATCGCGTTGACCGTGACGCGCGGCGCCATCGCCTTGGCCAGGTGGCGCGTCAGCTGGTGCACGGCCGCCTTGGACGCCGAGTAGGCGTAGGTCTCCATGTCGGGCACGTGCAGGCCATCGATCGAGCCGATGTTGATCACCCGCGAGGGCGCCTCGGCGGTTGCCGCGCTCTCCAGCCACGGCCGGAAGAACTTCGTCAGGTGAAAGACCGCCTTCACGTTGAGCGCGAGCACCCGCTCGAAGGCCGCGTCGTCGTACTCGGCCATGGGCGCCCCCCAGGTGGCCCCGGCGTTGTTGACCAGCACGTCCACGTGGTCCTCGAACCCGCCCACGGCGTCGGCCAGGCGCCGACACTCGGACTCGCGCGACAGGTCGGCCGGCAGGGCCACGCACGAGCCCACCCGTGACAGCTCCGCGGCCAGCTCGGCGCAGGCGTCGGCCTTGCGCGAGGAGATGTACACCCGCGCTCCGGCGTCAACGAACCCCCGGGTGATCATCTCGCCGATGCCCCGACTCCCGCCGGTGACCACGACCACCTTGCCCGCAACGTCAAAGAGAGAACTCACGAGCGAAGTGTACGTCGCGGCCCGCGCCGTGCGGCGAGGCTAGTTGCCGACGCGGATGTTGGTGGTCGCCGCGGCCGCCACCGGCGAGAAACGGTCCGGCGCGTACTGCGCGCGCAACGTCCAGGTGCCCGACACCGTGAAGGTGAAGGCGCAGCGAACGCGGCTGCTCACCACGTCCTGGAACTTGCAGACCATCGTCGACGCGCCCGAGTCGGCCGGCGCCACGGCCACCATGCGAACGACGCCGCGCGTCTGCTCGGGCAGCACGTCCACCGCCACGTTGAAGACGCCACCGCTCACCGAGGGCGCCGCTCCGTTGTCGCTGAAGTCGTAGGACAGCGTGATCGGGTTGCTCGTGGACGAGTCGGCCGCGGCGGTGCCCACCGTGATCCCGACACCCGAGACCACCAACAGCAGGGCCACCATCCACCGACGCACGACGACAGTATAACGCCGTTCAACCAACTGTGCGCCGATAAGGGTCGTTATGTAAAGTAGAAGACATTAGTGAGCGTCAGTGGATCAACTCGGTCTCATTGGGAAGCACTTCAGCGAGAGCCTGATCGAACGTCGCGAGCAGACAGCCCCGACTAGCAGCGAGAGCCGCGAGGTAGGCGTCGGTAGCCTGCCGATGGCCAACGACATGTCGGAGGTCCGCTGCCGTATAGGAGATTGCATCCGGCCAAAAGACACCTCGCGGTGAACCGTAGAAGACTGATAAGACTCCCACCGCGGCGGTGTAACTCCCGCCCGCCCGCACAAGGAATCGGACAAGGGCTCCCTCTACGATCGGGCAAAGCGCGATCTCATCAACCGCGGCTGCCCAGCGCACCGCTGTGTCGTGGTGCTCGTGATCGGAGATCACGAGAGCGATCAGCGCGTTGGCATCCAGCAGATAGGTCACGCTCATTCGTCGTCCAGCGCGTCAGCCACCTCCGCAGCAGTGATTTGTCGACCAAGCGTGATCACCGGAAAGCCGCTCGTCGGATCGGTGGTTATCTCCAGAGATTCACCGAGCGCCGCAAGACCGCGTACCGTCAGGGCTGCCACCACGGCCGAAAGAGACTGATGGCGCTCCAGGGCGAGCTCGCGCGCGCGCCGGTGCACAGCAGGTGGCAGGTCGACTGTTGTTCTCATGACTGCATCATAGCAGCATCACACATGATGCTGACCAACGTGGTCCACGGAGTGCTCGACCCGCTGAGTGAGAGTCAACGGACTAGATCCAAACCGAATATCACCCGCTACCAGTAATACCGAAAAGGTCGGTGATCGCATGACCCAGCCAGCCAGTCGTCGCGCCGCAGTACAATGAACGATCAATGCCCGCCCACGTCACGCTCAGCCGTCGCCAGCTGCGCGGGGCGATCGGGGCCGTCGCGCTCGGCGGCGCTCTGGGCACGCTGGCCCGCGACCTGAGCCTGACCCTCGATCCCACCAGCCACTCGCGGTCGTGGGTCGCGCACGTCCCGTGGGCGCTGTTGGTTATCAACGTCGTGGGGGTCTTCGTCGCGACGGCGCTGCTGCGCGGTCCCTTGCGCCACCACGACCCCAACGACGCCTGGCGGCTCCTGTGGATCACCGGCGTGCTCGGTGGGTTCACCTCCTACTCGAGCCTGTTCGTCGCCCTGGGCGAGATCTGGCACCTGTCGGTGCTGGCGGGTATCGGCACCGGCACCGTCGCGGTGGCCAGTGGCGTAGCCGCCGCCGCGGTGGGCCTGCGCGTACGCTGGCGACCCCGATGACCCTGCTCGGGATCACGGTCTTCGGCGCCCTGGGCTGCGTGGTGCGCTACCTGATGGAGTACGCCGTGCGCCGCCATCACCCGGTCCGGCGACCGTGGTCCACGGTCGCCGCGAACGCCCTGGGCTGTGCGATCGCGGGCTGGGCGACCTACCAACTGGTCAGCCCGGTGGACAGCGCCCTGCGCTCGGTGATCATCGTCGGCTTCTGCGGGGGACTGACCACGTTCTCGTCCGCGTTCGCCATTCCCGCGATCCTCCAGCGCGAGCACCACTGGGGCTACTCGGCCGCCCTCGTCGCCACCACTCCCCTCCTGTGCGCCGGCGGATTCGCCCTGGGGGTGGCCCTCGCCCGCTAGGCCACGGTAGGTCAGACCTTGATCGGCCCCTGGTCGGGCGCCGCCAGTCCGATGAAGTCCGCCACGCCGCTGGGCGTGCGGGGCATCACGGACGCCGCGACGAGGCCCGCGACCAGGACGATCACGGCGGCGTAGGGGGCGTAGACGGTGGGCGCGGTCACCTTGTAGACCGCGCCGTAGATGGCCGCCGCGGTCACGGCGACGCCCACGGTGGCGGCCAGGTACAGCTGCCACGTCTTGCCCGCACCGCGCAGCCCGCGCAGCGCGCCCACCGAGATCAGGAGGTAGATCACCGCGATGGCGAAGCCACCGTAAGTCGACAGGAAGCTGAACATCGACACGTACTCAGGCAACCCGGGGATCGCCAGCGACGTCGTCGCCACCGCCAGGGCGATCACCACCGCGTAGACGCCCAGCACGAAGTTGCTCGCGCCGGTCGGCGTCCCGTGGCGCGAGATCCGGGTCATCACCGACGGCATGCGCCGGTCGCGCGCCAGGGCGAACAGGCCCCGCGACGCCGACACCGCGCAGCCCACCAGGACCGCGAGCATGTCGAAGACCACCACGAGCTCGACCAGTCGGCGGATCCACACCGACGCGTAGCCCCCCGACGACGCCGGCCCGGCCAGGGTGAACAGCGGCGCGCCGGCGTTGCGACCCAGCAGGTGCAGGCTGAAGTGGTAGCCCGCGACCTGGGCGAAGGCGCCGATGACGTAGAAGCCGGCGATCGCCAGCACCGAGATCAGCACCGCGCGCGGGATGTTGCGCTGGGGGTGCTCGGTCTCCTCGCCGAGGTTGGCCGACGTCTCGAAACCGGTGAACAGGAGCACGCCGTAGAGAACGCCGAAGAGGATCCCCTTCCAGTGCGTCGGCGAGCTGGAGGGGGAGAAGCCGGTGGCGACGTGGTGCAGTCCCCCGCTCTTGACGATGACGACGATCGAGAAGACCAGCACGACCGTCACCGAGATCAGCGCCAGCGTGAGCTGTATCCGCGTGGACAGCACGACGCCAAAGAACATGATCGTCGCCACCAGCGCGAGCAGCACGATGTCCCACACCACCTGGGGCACGGGCGTCACCTGGAACTCGCTCTGGAGCGTGTCGTGGATCGTGCCACCGATCATCGGCAGGATCCCCGCACCCAGGGCCAGCATGCCGGTGTAGTAGAGCCAACCCGCCGCCGTGCCCACGCGACCCCCGAGACCGTCGGTCACGTAGTCGTAGAGCGAGCCGGCCGCCTGGATCTTGCGGGTGTACTCCGCGACGATCCACCCCAGCCCGATCACGCCCACGGCGGCGATGACCACGGCGAGTGCCGCCGCCGACCCCGCGCCGTTGCCCGACGCGCTCGCGACCCCCACCACCAGCGGCACGAGGAAGGCGATCGAGAACACCGGGCCCATCAGTCCCACCGACTGCGCGATGGTGTCTAGGAGGGTGAGCTTGCGCTTTCCCCCGAGCGTCGACCTCTCCCCCGCCATGGAACCCCCGCGTCCACCACCACGTGGCCCCCTGGCCATCGGCAAACCGTACGGGGTGAGGCGACCATGGTCAAGCGGTCGCCTCTCAGGTTCTTATCGACGCCGCTCCCCGAGGAGTGCGCCCCGTCGGCGACGGCGGCGCGGCGCAACGGTGCCACCCGCGATAATGGGGCCATGGCACTCCCCTCGAGGCCCGCGTCGGCGCGCGCGCCCGCGACGCCGCCGGCGCGCGACGCCGGCGCACTCGTCATTGACCACGTCTCCAAGGACTACCGCACGGGTTCGCACGCGGCCCACGTCCTGGACGACGTGAGCCTGCGCGTCGAGGCCGGCCAGTTCGTGACCATCATCGGCCCGAGCGGCTGCGGGAAGTCCACCCTGCTGCGAATCGCCGCGGGGCTCCTGCATCCCGACCGCGGCTCCGTGTCGATCTTCGGCGAGCCACCAGAACGCGCCCGCGACGCGCACATCGGCTACGTCCCCCAGACCCCCTCGCTGCTCCCCTGGCGCACGGTGCTCGCCAACGTGGAGCTCGCCCTTCAGCTGCGCGCGCGCGCCGGTCGCCCCCGACCCCCCGACGCGGGAAGCGCCCGCGAGATGCTCGAGCGCTTCGGTCTCGCCCACGTCCTCGACCGGCGCCCCCACGAGCTCTCGGGGGGCATGCAGCAGCGCGTCGCCATCGCGCGATCCTTCATCATCGACCCGACCGTTCTCCTGATGGACGAGCCCTTCTCGTCGCTCGACGAGCTGACGCGCGACGCCCAGGGCCGCGAGCTGCTGCGCCTGTGGCAGTGGAACCAGAAGACCGTCCTCTTCGTCACGCACTCCGTGAGCGAAGCGGTGGCGTTCTCCGACGTGATCGTCGTCATGTCGTCCTCTCCCGGCCGCATCGCCACCATCATCCCCGTCGCTCTCGCGCGGCCCCGTGACGAGGGCCGCGAGCGCTCGGCCGCGCGCCGTGACCTCGAGGACGAGGTGCGCGACGAGCTGCGCCGTCACGGGCCGCCGGCGTCGTGATCCCTCCCTCCCCCACCGACGGCCCCCGGCCGCGGGGCGACGCCCTGCGCCGCCAACTGCGGCGGTGGCTTGCACCCCTGGTGAGCGTCGGTCTGCTGGGCCTCGCCTGGCAGCTCTACGCGCAGCACAACCCGTACGTGCTCCCCACACTCCCCCAGATCGGCCACCAGTTCCGTGCCGCGCCCGGCCTGTACTGGCACGACACGCTGGTCACGCTGCGCGAGGCCCTCGTCGGAGCGGCGGGCGGCATGACGATCGGGTTCCTCCTCGCCGTGGCGATGAGTCGACTGCCCCTGGTCGAGCGCGCGGTGATGCCCCTCGCCGTCGCACTCAACGTGACGCCGGTGATCGCCATCGCCCCCGGCCTGGTGGTGGCCTTCGGCTTCGGGTACCTGCCGAAGTACATCATCGCGGGCGTCGTGGTCGTCTTCCCATTCCTGATCAACTCGCTCATGGGACTGCGCTCCGCGGACCACGGACTGCTCGACGTCTTTCGCACCTGGCACGCATCCTCGTGGCGCGTGCTCTGGCACCTGGAGCTGCCGAGCAGCCTCCCGTACGTGCTCGCCGCCGCCCGGATCTGCGTGCCGCTCTCGGTGGTGGGTGCGGTCGTCGGCGAGTTCTCGGCGGCCGGACAGACCACCGGACTGGGCTCGCTCATCGAGGTCGCGGCCAACCAGGCGAACCTCGCGATCGTCTACGCCGCCGTGGCGGTCCTGGCGCTGCTCGGCATCAGCCTCACCCTCGTGGTGGTGGCGTTGCAGCACGCGCTGCGCAACTGGTCGCCCGTGACGCGCGCCCGTCCCTGGTAGGGCGTCGCGAACGAGTACCGTCGACCAGGTGGTGTGATCGCGTGACACGTCACCGAACCACACGACACCGACCACCGAGGAGGTCCCCATGACCCGACGCCCGACACGACGCTCGCTGATCGCCGCGACCGCGCTCGCCGTCGTGACGAGCGTGTCGGCGGCGTCGGCGGGCGCCGCCACGCGCTCCGCGCGTCCGCTGCTCGACACGACACAGTGCACCGCCAATCGCGCCGTCGGACCGATCACCTACGCGTCACCCTTCGGCTTCGACGCGTCGGCGGGCATTCTCGACGTCTTCGTCGCCCAGCGGCTCGGGTACTTCGCGAACTTGTGCCTGACGGTGAACGTGGTGACCAACGCCACCGACGTCAACGAGCTCGTCTCGTCGGGCCGCGCCCAGTTCACCAACGAGGGCAGCGCCGCCGACACCCTCGAGGCGATCGCCGGCGGCGCGAACCTGGTGGGCGTCGACACCTCCGGCGACACCAGCGACTACGCCGTGATCACGGGACCGTCGATCACGTCGCTGCGCCAGTTGGACGGCCGCACGCTCGGCTACTACAACGTCCTGCCGGTCGTGATCCGCGAGATGCTGGTCCGGGCCGGCGCGACCATCTCGCGCGTCCACCTCGTCGCCGACACCAACTACGACCCGACCCAGGTGCTCCAGGGCACCGTCCAGGGTCTGCAGGCGTACCAGTCGAACCAGGTGATCACGCTGCGCGCGCTCCACGCGCGCTTTCGCGAGTTCACCCCCCAGCAGTTCTCCATCCCCGGCACCTACAACGTGATGGTCGCCAACGCCGCCTTCCTGCACCGTCACCGCGTCGCGGTGGCCGACTTCATGCGCGCGGACCTGCACGCGCTGCACTACTGCCTCGCCCACCCCGCCGCGTGCGTGGCCATCGAGGGCGCCGACGCCCGAGCGGCCGGCGTTCCCTTCTCCACCTCCCACGAGAACGCGGTCTGGTCCCTCGAACGGCGGCTCACGCTCGCGAGCACCCCGGTCGGTCGAGGCATCGGCGTCCAGACCTACGCCGAGTGGCGGCCCGAGGCCGCGGCTCTGCGCCACTTCGGCGTGCTCGCGCGCGTGCCCGCCCTCGCGCGAGCCGAGGACGTGTCCCTGGTGGCCGGCCTCTACCGGGGCACCACGCTCGTCTGGCCCTGATCGGCCCGACGGGTCCGTCCCCGCGCCGTGGCGCGGTGAGCCGGCGTCAACCGTGTCGCCTACGCGAGCGCCGACGCCCGCTGACGACGACGGGCCTCGGTCACCAGCCACCCAAAGACCGGGTCGGGCTTGGCCAGGAGCTCGGGGTGCCACTGCACGGCGAGCACCTCACCGTCGATCGTCTCGAGTCCCTCGACCACGCCGTCGTCGGCGTACGCGCTGACGACCAGGCCCTCGCCCACCCGGTCCACCGTCTGGTGGTGCAGGGAGTTGACTCGCGTCAACGCGCCCACCACCGACGCGGTGCGGGTACCGGCCACCACCGACAGGCCGTGGGTGGGGCGTCGGCCGTCGACGTCCCACTGGGGATGCCCCTCGCCGTCGTCGAGTGTGACGTGCTGGACCAGCGTGCCGCCGAGCAGCACGTTCACCAGCTGGAAGCCGCGACAGATCGCGAGCACCGGCAGGTGGCGCGCCCGCGCGGCGCGCCAGAGCGCGCTCTCCCACTCGTCACGCTCGGGCTCGATCTCGCCAAGGTCGACCGAGGCGTCTTCGCCGTAGAGCGCCGGGTCGACGTCGGCGCCGCCGCTTAGCACCACGCCGTCGAGGCGCGCCACCACGTCCGCGACGTCCGCGTCGCGCGACAGCTCGACGGGTACGCCCCCGGCCGCGGCCACCGACTGGGGGTAGTCGGCGAAGTGCAGGTCGAACGAGAGCGTCGACATCGCGACGGGCACGTGCGCCCCCAGCACCGTTGCGGGCCAGCGGCGGCCCGAGATCCCAATCAGCGGCTTGCTCACGACGCCATGCTAGGAGTCCGCGAACGCGGTGTGGTGTAATGACGAGATCGTTTGGGGGCGAACCACGCCTCGGGGGGAACCATGACCGATCATCTCGCCGACATCACGTCGCACGACACGTACGTCCGCGGCGTGCCGCACGCGACGTTCGCCCACCTGCGCGCTCACGATCCGGTGCACTGGACCCCCGAGGGTGACGGCGGACGCGGGTTCTGGAGTGTCACGCGCTACGACGACCTGCTCAGCGTCAGCCGCAACACCGAGCTGTTCTCCAGCCGCCAGGGAATCCGCCTCGAGGACATGGACCCCGAGGAGACCGAGGCGCGTCGCACCCTGATGGAGATGGACGCCCCGGAGCACACGCGCCTGCGCCGACTGGTCAGTCGGCCCTTCGCGCCCAAGTCCGTCGCCGCGTACGAGGACGTCGTGCGCGAGCTGGCCGGCTCGATGCTCGATCGCCTGGCCGGTGCGCAGGAGTTCGACTTCGTCAGCGCCATCGCGCGCGAGCTGCCGATGCGCATGCTGGGTCGCCTGCTGGGTCTGCCCGAAGAGGACCTCGAGTGGCTAGTGCAACGCGGTGACGCCCTCATCGGCAACACCGACCCCGACTTCACCGACTACGTCGTCGACCAGGTCGACACCTCGGCCTACCGGCTGCTGCCCTTTCGCAGCCCCGTGGCCCTCGAGCTGTTCGACTACGCGAGCCGAGCCCTCGAGGATCGCCGTCTCACCCCCACCCACGACGTCCTGTCGTCACTGCTCGAGCCCACCGCCGACGGGGAGACCCTCGACGACCTGGCGCTGAAGAACTTCTTCACCCTCATGGTCGCGGCCGGCAACGACACCACGCGCTACTCGATCACGGCCGGCCTGGAAGCCCTGATGGAGCGACCCGAGGTCTACGACGCCCTCCCCTCGATGACCCTCGACGAGCGCAAGGCCCTGGTCGAGGAGATGCTGCGCTGGGCGAGCGTGACGATGCACTTCCGTCGTACCGCGACGAGCGACACCGAGTTGGGCGGTCGGCGCATCGCGGCCGGCGACAAGGTCGTGATCTGGTTCGTCTCGGCCAACTTCGACGAGGCGCACTTCGACCAGCCCGACGAGTTCCGGCCGGCTCGCACGCCGAACGACCACGTCACGTTCGGCCTGCACAGCCCCCACCTGTGTCTCGGCGCCCACCTCGCGCGCCTCGAGATGCGCGTCATCTTCGAAGAGATCGCCGCGCGCTGGTCGAGCGTCGCGCCCGCCGGCGCCCCCGAGCGCCTGCGATCCAACTTCATCAGCGGCGTGAAGTCACTGCCCGTGCGCGTGACCTGGCGCTAGAGGAAAGGCAGGTACTCGCGCAGCTCCCAGTCCGTGGTGGCGGCGACGTAGCGCTCCCACTCCGAGCGCTTTACCGCCACGTGCTGGGCTACCAGGTCGGCCCCCACCGCCGCCACCAAGTCGACGTCACTCTCGAGCTCGTCGAGCGCCTCGGCGAGCGACGCGGGCACGCCCACCGTGGCGTCGATCGTCTCGAGCCCGTTGCCGCTCTCGTGCGGGCCCGGGTCGCTCTCGGCGTGCACCCCGAGCAGGGCCGCCTGCAGCACCGCGGCCACCGCGGTGTGCACCACCGCCGCGCCGTCGCTGAGCCGGTGCTCGAGACGCGCCGCGGCGCCGCGCTCCCCCGGCACGCGAATGGTGGCCCCCCGGTGGTCGTACCCCCAGTTGGCCCAGTACCCCGACAGGGACGCGGGGCGCAGCCGCTTGTAGGCGTTCACGGTCGGCGCGCACAGCCCGGCCAGGCCGCGGTGGTGCGCGAGCAGACCGCCCATGGCGTGACGGGCCAGGGCGGACAGGCCGTCCGGCGCACTCGGGTCGTTGATCACGTTCTCACCCGTGGCGTCGGTGAAGGAGAAGTTGATGTGCAACCCGGAGCCACCACGGTCCGAGAGGGGCTTGCCCATGAAGGTGAGCAGCAGCCCCATGCGGTGCGCCACCTCGCGGGCCAGGACCTTGAACAGGAAGCCGTCGTCGGCGGCGCGAAGGGCGTCGGCGTAGCGCAGGGTGAACTCGAACTGCGGCGAGTCGTACTCCGAGTTCACCGACTCCAGCGGGATCCGTGCCTGGTTGCACGCGCGCCACACCGCGTCGACGAGGCCGTGGGGGTCCACCCCCGGTCCCGTGCCGTACACGAAGGCGCCGGGGGTGACGGCCGGTCGCCAGCCCCCCGCGCCGTCGGGCTCGAACACGTAGGCCTCGAACTCCATGCCGACCTGCGGCTCGAGCCCGAGGCGACGCCACTCGGCGACGGCGCGGCGCAGTGCGGCGCGTGGCGCGACGCTGACCGGCTCGCCGTGGCGCATCACGTCGGCCACCACGACGCGCGTACCCTCCTCCCAGCTCGGACGCAGTTCGGCCATGTCGTAGACGGCGTCGAAGTCGGGCAGCCCCTCGTCCCAGTGACTGCCCACCGTGTGGGGAGTCATCGTACGGTCGTAGCCGAGCGACCACGTCCCCGTGCAGTGGTGGGTCCCCTTCTCGGCCAGGATCGCCGGCACGTACTTGCCGCGAGCGAGGCCCAGGTGATCCGGCCACAGCACGCGCACCCTGTCGAAACCGTCGCCCACGTTCCCCCCTCGAGATGTGGCGAACGTAGCACGGCGACCGCGACGTAGTTTGTAGAGTGCATAAGTCATTTGTAAGCAAACGACCATCGGGGGCCCGTGGAGTATCGACGCATCGTTCTTGACGGCGCCGTCGTCGAGGTCCAGCGACGCGGCGACACGCTGATCGCCGCCGACGGTCGACGCGTCGCGATCGACGACGACGCGGTCACCCACCTCGCGCCCGCGACGCCGAGCAAGATCCTCTGCTGCCACTTGAATCACGTGTCGCGCGTGCGCGAGTTCGGCGCGTCCCTACCGCCCGCGCCCACGTGGTTCCAAAAGCCCGTCTCCGCCCTCAACGCGCACGGCGGGGCGGTGGTGCGACCCGCGAACTGCCGCTACCTCAACTATGAGGGCGAGGTCGCCATCGTCATCGGGGCCACCGCGCGCAACATCACCGTCGCCGACGCCGCCTCGCACATCGCCGGCTACACCATCGCCAACGACTTCGGCCTGCACGACTTCCGCGACACCGACGCCGGCTCGATGCTGCGCGTCAAGGGCGCCGACACCCTCTGCCCACTCGGCCCGGGACTGGTCACCGACTGGGACTTCCACCACAAGTACCTCCACACCTACGTCAACGGCGTCCTGCGACAGGACGGGTCCACCGACGAGATGGCCTGGGACATGCACTACCTCGTCGCGGACCTGGCCCGACTGATCACACTCGTGCCCGGCGACGTCATCCTGACCGGCACGCCGGCGCTGTCGCGGCCGGTCGAGCCCGGCGACGTGGTCAGCGTGGAGGTCCAGGGCCTCGGTGTGCTCACCAACCACGTCGTCGCCGGACCCGAGCCCGTGAGCGACGAGGTAGGCGCGCAGCCCACAGCGAGTGAGGAGGTTCTCTCCACCGCCCTCGGCGGCGACTGGGAGCACCGCGGCGAACGGCCGCCGCACCCCACCCCCCGCGAGAGCCTGCCCTCGCCGCGCGTACGACCACGGGTCGGAGCGTGAGCGAGAGCCGCGCCACCGTGGCGGGCGTCGCCGTCGCCACCGGCCACCACATCGCCGGAGCCTGGGTGGACTCGACGGCGACCTTCGAGGACCGGTCGCCACTCGACTGGGACGTCGTCCTGGCCCGGGTGTCGCGCGGTGGCGTGGCGGAGGTCACTCGAGCGGTCGACGCCGCGCTGGCGGCGTTCCCCGCCTGGTCGGCGCTCGGTCCCGAGGGACGCGCCCCCTACCTGCACCGCCTCGCCGATCTGATCGACCGTGACACGGCGCGCCTGGCGGCCGTCGAGTGCCTCGACATGGCGATGCTCGAGACGAGCCTGCGCGAGCGGGTCATCGCGCGCGGCGCGCGTAACTTCCGCGCCTACGCCGACCTGGCGCTCGCCTACCAACCTCGCCGGTGGGACTCCCACGGCACGCACAACGCCGTCCTGCGCATGCCCGCCGGTCCCACCGTGGTCATCACGCCCTGGAACGCCCCGTTCATGCTGGCCACCTGGAAGTGCGCCCCGGCACTCGCCGCCGGCAACACGGTCGTGCTCAAGCCGGCGGAGTGGTCGCCGCTCAGCGCGGCGATGCTGATGGACCTAGCCGACGAGGCCGGCCTTCCCCCGGGTGTGCTCAACCTCGTCCAGGGCTACGGCGACGAGGCCGGCGCGGCCCTGGTCCGCGACGCTCGCGTGCGACGGATCTCCTTCACCGGCTCGCCGGAGACCGGGCGCGCCATCGGACGCGCCGCCGCCGACCACCTGGTGCCCTTCACCGCGGAGCTCGGTGGCAAGGGCCCGCTCATCGTCCTGGACGACGCCGACCTCGACGCCGCCGCACTCAGCGCGGCGCGCATGTACGACGACGCCGGCCAGGTCTGCCTGGCCGGCACCCGCCTGCTGGTGCAGGAGTCGGTGCGCGACGAGTTCGTCGCGCGCGTCACCGCGGCGGCGGCGGCCCTCGTCCCGGGCGACAGCCGCCTCCCCGCGACCACCCTGTCGCCGTTGATCCACCCGGAGCACCTGGCGCGCGTGGAGGGCTTCGTGGCTCGCGCCCGCGAGGCCGGCGACCGCGTCGTCTTCGGCGGCGCTCGGTGGCGCCCCGACGGGCTCTGGTACGAGCCGACCCTGATCGAGCCGCACGCCAACGACGCCGAGATCGTGCAGCGCGAGGTCTTCGGCCCCGTGCTGACCCTGCAGTCGTTCGCCGACGACGCGGCGGCGGTGGCGCTGGCCAACTCGACGCCCTACGGACTCTCGGCGATCGTCTACACGTCCTCGCGCGAGCGCGCCGACGCCCTGGGCGCCGCGCTGCGCGCCGGCACCATCTGGGTGAACACCTTCCTGGTGCGCGACCTCACCGCCCCCTTCGGGGGCACCGGCATCAGCGGCCTGGGCCGCGAGGGCGGGGACTACGCGCTCGACTTCTACAGCGACCTGAAGACCTACCAGGTGCGAGAGGGGAGCACGCGTGGGTGAGATCGTCGGGGCGGGCCTGCTGGCCCACGTGCCCACCATCGTGCTGCCCGACGCCGAGCGCCGCGCCCTCAACCACGGACGCGAGTCGAGCCTCTACACCGGGCTGCACGACCTGCGCCGCGAGGTCTTCGACGCGCTCGACGCCGACCTCGTGATCGTGCTCGACAGCCACTGGTTCACCACCGTGGAGTTCGTGATCACCGCGGCGTCACGCCGACGGGGCTACTTCACGTCCGAGGAGCTGCCCCGGGGCATGTCGAGCGTCCCCTACGACATCCCCGGTGACCCGGAGTTCGCCCAACGTGCGGGCCAGATCGCCGCGGCGACCCCCCAATGCTGGCTGACGCCCATCGACGACCCGCACCTGCCCATCACCTACGCGACGACCAACTTCCTAGGGTTCCTCCAGGGGGACGAGCGATGGGTCTCGGTGAGCGTGTGCCAGACCGCCCAGCCCGAGGACTTCGCCACGATCGGCCGCGTGCTGGGCGAGGCCGTCGCGCGCAGTGACCGTCGGGCGGTGCTGATCGCGTCGGGGGCCCTCAGCCACACCTTCCACCCGCTGCGCACCCTGCGCGACCACGAGGCCGCCGACGAGGAGAACATCTTCTCCCCCGCGGCCCGCGCGGCGGACCATGCGGTGATCGACGCGCTCGAACGGGGCGATCACGCGAGGGTGCTGGACGGTCTCCCCGACTTCCTGACCCACCGACCCGAAGGCCGCTTCGGGCACTACCAGATGATGGTGGCGGCCCTGGGCGGGCCCGACTGTGTCGCGCCGGGTCGGCGCTTCAGCGAGTACGAGAACGCGATCGGCACGGGCCAGGTGCACCTCTGGTTCGACCGTCCGGCCGCGGGATGGACGCGATGACCCTGCGCGGACTCCCCTTCCCCCGCACGCCCAGCGGTCGCGCCTCGATGCTGCCCCCGATCCCCTGGCACTACTCGGGCGACCTGCTGAGCGTCGAGTACCGTACGGACCCCTCCGCCGTGGCCGCACTGCTGCCCGAGGGACTGTCGCTGGTGCACGACGACGAGGATCCCGGCGCGGTGGCCTTCATCTGGGCCGACTGGCAGAGCTGCGGCGACGATCGCCGCGAGCTGCTCGACCCGGTGCGCAGCCAGTACCACGAGGCCTTCGTCGTGGTGCGCTGCCGCTACCGTGACCAGGTCTTCAGCCGGTGCGTCTTCATCTGGGTCGACCGGGACTTCGCGCTGGTGCGCGGCTTCATCCAGGGCTACCCCAAGAAGATGGGATCGATCTACCAGACGCGCCCGGTGCAGCACGGCCTCGCCGGACCGCGTCTCGAGCCGGGCGGCCGCTTCGCCATGACCCTGGCCGCCGGGGATCGGCGACTGGCCGAGGCCACCGTGACGCTCACCGGTCCCTCGTCGCACAACGGGTTCGTCAACGCCCATCCGATGCTGCACCACCGCTGGTTCCCGCGCATCGAGCTCGACGGCCGCGACAGCATCGCCGAGGTCGTCACCATGTCCGGAGTCAACCTCGACCTCGGTCCCGCCTACGCCGGCGACGCCACCCTGGAGCTCTTCGACGCACCCAACGAGGAGCTGCGCTCCCTGGCCCCGCGCGAGATGATCGGGGGCTACTTCCGCAGCGTCGGCACCACGTTCGCCGGGGGCCTGACCCTCGAGCCCTAACCGCGGCGCGAACGGAGAGCCGCATCCGGGCCCGACTGGGCGCCCGGGGCCCGGTCGTCACCGCGATGAGCGCGGTGACGACCATTGACCGCGCCGCCACCCGCCGAGCAGGAGCAGCTCGCTCGCCTACGACGTCGAGTCCAGTCCCACATCGACCGGCACCATGTGGCCGCGACGCGCCACGACGACGAGGTCTAGCACCCTCACTGGCGCGCGGCGGCGTCCTCGGTGGTGACGAGGTGGCGGGCGGCGCGGGCTTCATCGACGCGCGAGACGGGCGTCGACTGCGGCGCGCGGTGCAGCGACTCGGGATCCACCACGGCGCGCTCGGCGATGCGCTCGAGCGCCTGAGCCAGCGCCTCGAGCGTCTGGGGACTCTCGGTCTCGGTGGGCTCGAACATCAGCGCCTCGTCGACGATGAGCGGGAAGTACACCGTCGGTGAGTGGAACCCCTCCTCGAGCAGGGCCTTGGCCACGTCGAGCCCCCGCACCCCGTAGGCGCGCTTGAGCGGTGTCGCGGTGAGCACGCACTCGTGCATGCAGGGCCGCGCGTACGCGGCGGGCAGGATGTCGGCGACCCGGCGGCGCAGCCAGTTGGCGTTGAGCACGGCGTGCTGGGCCACCCGGGTCAGGCCCTCGGCGCCGTGCACCTCGATGTAGGCGAGGGCTCGGGCCAGCACCAGCGCGTTGCCGTGCCACCCGTGCACGCGGCCGATCGAGTGCGCCGGCGTCGCCCACGCGTACGTCCCGTCGGGCTGGGCGACGGCGCGCGGCCCCGGGAGGAAGTCGACCAGGCGCGACGAGACCGCCACCGGTCCCGCCCCGGGCCCCCCACCCCCGTGCGGGGTGGCGAAGGTCTTGTGCAGGTTCATGTGCACGATGTCGAAGCCCATGTCGCCGGGACGCACCACACCGACGATGGCGTTGAGGTTGGCGCCGTCGTAGTAGAGCAGGCCGCCCACGTCGTGCACGGCCTCGGCGATCTCGCGGATCTCCTCCTCGAAGAGCCCGACGGTGTTGGGGTTGGTGAGCATGATCCCCGCGACGTCGGGGCCCAGCGCCGCGCGCAGCGCGTCCAGGTCCACTAGGCCGTGCTCGTTGGAGGCGACGGTGGTGACCTCGTAGCCCCCTAGCGTCACCGACGCCGGATTGGTCCCGTGCGCGGAGTCGGGGATGAGCACCCGGCGGCGGACGTCGCCGCGTGCGCGGTGGTAGGCCCGCATGAGGAGCAGCCCCGTCAGCTCGCCCGCCGCGCCGGCGGCCGGTTGCACGGTCGCGGCGGCCATGCCCGTGATGGCACAGAGTCGTTGCTCCAGGGTCACCAGCAACTCCAGCCAGCCCTGAGTCATCGACGGGGGCGCGGCGGGGTGCACCGCGCTCAGCCCGGGGTCTGCCACGATCTCGTCGGCGAACTTCGGGTTGTACTTCATGGTGCACGACCCCAGCGGGTAGGCGCCGAGGTCGACCGAGAACTGGCGGTGGGTCAGGCGCGTGACGTGACCCACCAGGTCACGCTCGGAGACCTCGGGCAGCGCGACCTCCTCGCCGAGGTGCAGGGGCGGGAGCAGGTCCTCGAGGGGAACCGCGGGCACGCCCGTCGTACGCAGCTGGTAGGCCGAGCGGCCGGGGACCGACAGCTCGAACAGGGTGGGCTCGACCTCGCGGCCCATCAGCGGCGCCGACGCCGCCCGTCCCCCGGGACTCGCCTCGTGGGTCACGGCGCCACCTCCTCTCGCAGGGCCGCGACGTACGCGTCGAACTCGTCGCGCGTGCGCCGCTCGGTCACGGCCACCACCAGCACCTCCTCGGGGTGCGGGGCCACGGACTCGTCCGAGCCGGTCAGCGAGTCGAGGGGCACGCCGGCGAGGAAGCCGCGCTCGGCCATCGCCTCGACCACCGCCGCGGCGGGACGCGCGAGGCGCAGCGCGAACTCGCGCACGAACGGCTGGTCGCTCACCGCGGACACGCCGTCGAGGCCCACCAGCGCGTCGTGGAGGTAGTGCGCGCCGCGCACGCCGCGGGTGGCGACTTCGCGCAGGCCGGCGCGGCCCAGCCACCCCAGTTGCACGGCGGCGGTCACCGCCATCAGGGTCTGGTTGGTGCAGACGTTGGACGTCGCGCGCTCGCGACGGATGTCCTGTTCGCGCGCGCGCAGGGTGGTCACGAAGGCGCGTCGGCCCTCGGCGTCCACCGACTCGCCCACGATACGTCCCGGCAGCCGGCGCACCTGATCAGAGGTGCAGGCGAACAGCCCGAGGTAGGGTCCCCCGAACGACAAGGGGGTGCCCAGCGCCTGGCCCTCGCCCACGAACACGTCCGCGCCCCACGATCCCGCACTGCGCAGCACCCCCGCGCTGATGGGGTCACCCGCCACCACCAGCAGCGCGCCGTGGGCGGTGGCGAGTTCGCGCGCCACCCCGACGTCCTCCAGTACCCCCAGCACGTTCGGGTAGGCCACGACGACCGCCGCGGCGTCGCTCGCGTCGACCCGCGACCACGCGGTGACACCGTTGTCGAGTGGGACCTCGACGATCTCGTGCCCGGTGCCCTGGGCGAAGGTGCGCGCCACGTCGCGCCAGTGGGGGTGCACGCCGGCCGAGATCACGACGCGCGAGCGCCGCGTGGCGGCGGCGGCCAGGTTGAGCGACTCGACCAGCGCGGCCGCCCCGTCGTAGAGCGAAGCGTTGGCGATGGGCAGCCCGCTCAGGCGCGACACCATGGTCTGATACTCGAACAACGCCTGGAGCACGCCCTGGGCGACTTCCGGCTGGTAGGGGGTGTAGGCGGTGACGAACTCCGAGCGCGACGCCAGGGCGCGCACCACGGCCGGCACCTCGTGGTCGTACGCGCCGGCACCCGCGAAGCAAGTCAGCGACGCCGTCGTCGCGCGGTTCGACGCGCCGTAGTGCGCGAACTGCGCCGTGACGTCCGGCTCGCTGCGGCCCTCGCCCACGTCCAGCCCCCCGCTCAGGCGCAGGGCCGCCGGGATGTGCGCGAAGAGGTCCTCGAGCGACTCGAGACCGAGGAAGTCCAGCATCGCGGCGACCTCGAGCTCGGTGTGGGGTATGTAGTCCGCCACCTCACCCCTCCTTGGCCACGAAGGGCAGGGCGCACACGTGGGCCGCCACGTCGCGACCCCGCAGCCGCACGGTCACCGCGTCGCCCACCGCCAGGTGGGGGTCGAACAGTCCCAGGCCGATGCCGCGAGCGAGCACGGGTGAGAAGTTGCCGGACGTCAGCGTCCCGAGCAGCTCACCGCCGCGCCACACCTCCCCACCCTCACGCAACGGCGCGCGACCGTCGCTCAGCACGCCCGCGAGGAGTCGTCGAGGCCCGCGCTCGCGCTCGGCCCGCACCGCGGCCCGACCTCGAAAGGTCGTCTTGTCCCAGCCCAGTACCCACCCCAGGCGGGCCTCCAGGGTGGTCGACTGGCGCGTCAGCTCGTGCCCGTAGAGCGGCAGGGCCGCCTCGAGGCGCAGGGTGTCGCGCGCGCCCAGGCCGGCCGGCGTCGCGCCGGCGTCGCGCAGCGCCTCCACGAGCTCTGCCGCGACCTCGTTGGGCGCGGCGATCTCCAGCCCGGCCTCGCCGGTGTACCCGGTACCCGCCACGCGCACCTCGACGCCGCCGTACTCGAAACGCGCCACCCGGAAGCGCCCCACCGCCGCGAGGCGCGGATCCACGCGACCGGCCACGTCACGCGCGTGCGGGCCCTGGACCGCGAGGACGCTGCGCTCGGACGTCACGTCGCGCCCCCCCACCGCCTCACGTACGCCACCGGTGTTCGAGGCGTTGGGCATCACGTCGAACTCGTCCTCGCCGACCCACCATACGATGATGTCGTCGACGACGAATCCGTCGTCGTCGAGCAGGTGCGTGTACTGTGCCCGGCCCGGGCCGATCTTGCGCAGGTCATTGGTGAGAGTGCCCTGGAGCGTCGCGAAGGCGTCGGGTCCGTCGAGCCGCACCGTGCCGAGGTGGCTGACGTCGAAGACCACCGCGTCACGCCGGCACGCGAGGTGCTCGGCGACGGTTCCCGTCTCGTAGTGCAGCGGCATGACCCAGCCGCCGAAGGGCACCATCGTCGCGCCCCACGCCACATGGGTGTCGTAGAGATACGAGCGGCGATCGTCCACGACGACCACCCTACGCCGCGTGTGCAGGGGTCAACGTCACGCAGTGACGCGCGGCCAGCTCGAGGAAGTCGCGACGGTAGACCACGGTGAGCGGCACCTCGGGGTAGAGCGCGCGGAAGCGGCGAACCTTGGCGTTCTTCTTGGTCACGAGGCGCTGGTCCAGCACCGTGAGCTCGATGAATCCGCCCTGGGTCGGAAGGTAGAAGTCAGGACGAAAGGAGCGGATGGGCGTCCCGCGCTCGTCCCACACCAGGGGGAACTCCACGGGCTCGTAGACCCAGTCCAGACCGTAGAGCGAGAGCAACCCGGCGAAGACGCGCTCACTGGGGTGGGCGAAGCGCACGACGGTTCCGCCGACCCGACTCGGGTGTCGACGTCGTGCGCCCTCCACGCTCACGCGCTGCGTCGACCTCGCTCCGACGCCGAGGGCTCCACCTCGCGCAGCGTCGAGGTGAGTTCGGCCACCACGCCACCGAGCGGCACGATGTTGAACACGCCCTGGCCGCCACGCAACAGATCGACGAGTTCACCGTCACTGCGCGCCAGCACCGAGCCGGCGTCGGTCAGGACCAGGCTCGACGACGCCAGGTCGCTCCCCAGCCCGTCGCGAAGGCACGCGACCGCCTGGCGGGCGCGCGCCAGGGACAGGCCCGAGTCCAGGAGCGACTTGATCACCTTGACCTCCAGCACGTCGCCGTAGGAGTAGGCCCGCTTCGAGCCACTACCCGAGGCCGGCGTGATCGAGGGCGTGACGAGATCCGTGCGCGCCCAGTAGTCCAACTGGCGATAGGTCACGCCGGTCAAACGGCACACCAGGCTCCCGCTGAATCCCCTCACCGCGTCCTCATCGTTCATCTCCGCCCTCCCGACTGAGGTGCCCCTAGCCTACTCGCGCACGACATCGGTGTAGTTCGAAATCTCCCAGCGAGGCGGGTTCGCCGTCCGCGAGCCCCTCGGGCCGGGCCGGCGACCGGCGCGCCACCCCCAGCGAGCGCGAGCCCGTCCCCGAGTGGGGCCGGTCCGCGCGGTCGGTAGGGTGGAACGGTGCAGCCGTACACCGCCTTGACCATCGCCGGATCCGACTCCGGCGGCGGCGCCGGGATCCAAGCCGATCTGCGCACGTTCAGCGCCTTCGAGGTGCACGGAACCTGCGCCGTCACCGCCGTCACCGCGCAGAACACCATTGGCGTCCAGGCCATCCACGTCATCGACCCGGGCCTGGTCGTCGCGCAGGTCCGCTCGGTCCTCGACGACTTCGGCGTCGTCGCGGTGAAGACGGGCATGCTGGCCCAGCCGTCGACCGTCGAGGCGGTGGCCGAGTTGGCGCGCGAGGGCGAGTTGGCGCACCTGGTCGTGGACCCGGTCCTGGTCTCGTCGACCGGTCACCTGCTCATGAGCGTGGGGGGCGTGCGGGCCTACCGTGAGGCTCTCCTGCCCTACGCCGAGATCGTCACCCCCAACCTGGCCGAGGCCGCCGCCTTGGCCGACGCCGAGCTCGGCGACGTGCGCGACGAGGACGACATGGTGCGCCTGGCGCGCACCATCCTGGCCCTCGGACCAGGTCACGTCCTGGTCAAGGGGGGGCACTTCGCCCAACTGCGCCGCGACCACGGTCACGCCCCCGACGTGCTGGTCAGCGCCGACGGCGTCACCGTCTTCGACGCCCCGCGCGTCGACACCGAGAACGACCACGGCACCGGCTGCTCCCTCTCGGCCGCGATCGCGGTGGGGCTAGGGCTCGGACGTGACGTCGGGGACGCGACGCGCGATGCCAAGTCCTTCGTGCTCGCGGCGCTCACCAGCGCGCGAACGTGGCGCCTCGGCCACGGCCGCGGCCCCATCGATCACCTGGGCTGGAACGCGTGAGTCAGACGGACAAGCCGCCGCTCACCACCACCACCAGCATCGTGCCGGCCATGATCATCGTGATCGTGGCCGTCGTGCTGCTCGGCGCGTTCCTGCTGCTCGACGTCATCGCCAATCCCAGCGTCCACACCCCGACCACCGCGGTGCCGATCGTCGTGGGGGGCCTCACCACGCAGCGCGGCGGCGCAGCGCTCATCGGCTGTCAGCAGCCGGGCACGCCACCGGGCAACATCGCCCCCGCACTGATCCTCCCCTCGACCACCCGGGCCACCGGTCCGGTCCAGAACACCAACGGCGGTGCCGGTGACTACGACTGCTCCCGATCGCTGGCCACCACCGCGCCGTCGAGCCAGATCCTGGGCTTCTACTCGAGTCACCTCGAAGCCCTCGGGTGGGGGCTGTTCTCGCGGGGCACCACCAACGGACTGCCCCAACTGCTCTTCCAAAAGGCCGGCTCGGACACGTTCTACTGGGTCGTCGGCGTGACGATCACCGCCCGCCACGGGTCCACCACGCTATGGTCCTACCGGATCTACCAGAACTCCTCGACGTTCTAGCTCCTGCGCGTCCGCCTCGTGTGCGGGGCGACAGACCCACCCCCACAGCGCGAAGTTGAGCGGGTAGATGACGTAGCCCACGCGGGTCGCCGACGCCATGAGGATGATCGCCAGGAACAGCGCGCTCACCACCATCAAGAGTTGGGAGAGGGTCACCGGCCAGTGATCGCGCACGTAGCGGGTCGCGACGTACCCGCCGACCACCAGCGTCGCCGGTGCGAGCAGGTGACCCAGGACGGGGAACATCGTCGTCACCACGTGGCCCGGCAGCGCACTGGCCGCGGGCGAGCGCACGCCCGCGAGACCCAGCGGGAACGCGAAGACGTTAGCAATGAAGGCGCGCGGCGCGCGCCACGCGTAGGGCGCGGTGGTCGCTACCACCACCGTCGTGACCACCAGCGCCACCCGCAGCCA
>JBMFWX010000018.1:1520-12869 GCA_049964855.1 Acidimicrobiales bacterium | reverse complement strand
GCCGCTCGTCAGCAGCGTCATCAGCGACATGATGATCCGTGCGTCGGTCAGGTCCGACCCGTTGTGAGTGGCGGCCGACGGCAGTCCGAACACGCTCATGAGCGGAAAGTACGGGAAGAACGACTGGTAGGGCGGTATCCCCTTCACGGCGTCCACCACGCGCCCGTCGTGCACGTAGGCGCGGTAGGGGTCTTGACCGTGGCTCACGAGCGTCGCCGATCGCTCGATCACCGCCACCTCCGGCTGGGCGAAACCGACGCCGTGGTCGAGGTGACGCCAACGGGCCTCGAGTCCGAGGGGAACTACAACGGCCCCCACCACCACGAGCACCAGCAGGATCAGGCGCAGGGCGACTTCACGGCGCAGGGACCGTCGCGCTGCGGCCAGGGCCACGACGGCCGCAACGGCGTAGGGGCCGAAGGACAGGTAGCCCCAATGCCACTGCGCGGGCTGGGTGGAGGTCCAGCCCATCATGATGGCGAAGGCCGCGGCCGACGCGTACAGGTAACCATCGCGACCGAGAGCGCCGCGCGAGAACCACCACGATCGCATCCGCGCACCAGTGAGCGAGAGGCGGTGCACCACATCTGCAATCCTAGTGACACGCTCCGAGTGAACCGCCCACCGACCAGGTGCGCCACCCTCGCACGGGCAGTCGGTTGTCCTCGCCGCGACAGACCAAAGGGGACCGGAGCGTACGGAGCGTTTGTCGCACTACGCTCATCAGCGCCCCGCGAACCGTGGGCACTCGCGGTGCGTGTCGCCCGTCTCCTACCATGGGCGACGTGCACCCAGAGGTAGTCCCGGGAAAGGTCAGGATCGCCCAGCGACTCGACGAGACGGGCCCGTCGAGTCCCGGCCGCGCGACGGGTCGTGGCCACGACCGGTCACCGACACGGTCACGCGGTTGCGGCGCGATTCCACTTCACTGTCGTGTGCGGGTCCACGACGTGGGGGCCAGTCGTGCCAACGGTCCCGGACGCACTGACGCGTGAGCGAACCACCATTCATCGGCGCCATCGAGGCGGGTGGCACCAAGATGGTCTGCGCTGTCGGGCGTACGTGGCGCGAGGTTCGCGACGCCCCGGCCCACGTCGTGCCCACCACCACGCCCGACGAGACGATGGCTCGGGTGCTCGACTGGTTCGCGGCGCGCCACGCGCAGACGCCCCTGCGCGCCCTCGGCGTCGCGTCCTTCGGTCCCATCGACTTCGACGCGGACGCCATCGCCTCCACCACTCCCAAGGAACAGTGGCGCGGATTCGGGTGGCGCCGGGCCATCGCCGAGCGCTTCGGCGACCTCCCCCTCGGCTACGACACCGACACGAACGCCGCCGGCGTGGCGGAGTGGCGGTGGGGAGCGGCCCAGAATCGTGGTGTCAGCGTCTACGTCACGGTCGGCACGGGCATCGGAGGTGGGCTCGTCGTCGACGGGGTGCCGCTCCACGGACTCCTACACCCCGAGCTCGGCCACATGTTCGTGCCACGTCAGGCCGGCGACGACTTCGCCGGCACCTGCCCGAGTCACGGCGACTGCCTCGAGGGGCTGGCGAGCGGCGAGGCGATCGCCCGGCGCTGGCACCGCGCCGGTCCCGAGCTCGCCGCGGATCACACCGCGTGGGACCTCGAGAGCTCCTACCTCGCCCTGGCCGTCGTGAACATCGTCATGATCGCCTCCCCCCAGATCGTGGTACTCGGTGGCGGCGTCATGGCCGTTGAGGGGCTCCTCGAACGCGTGCGCGACAAGGTGCGCACCGCGGTCAACGGCTACCTCCCCCGTGAGGAGCTGCGCGCCGGCATCGATCACTACGTTGTGGCCCCGGGCCTGGGGTCATCCTCGGGAGTGGTCGGCGCGTTCGCCCTGGGCCAACGCGTCCTCGACGCACCCGTCGCGCCGCTGGCGTAGTGTCGTCGCCGTGCGGGCTTTCCTGATCGATGAGAGTGGCGCGAGCCTCGAGCGCGGAGTACGTGACGTGGAGATCTCGCCGGCCCGCGCCGACGACGTGCGAGTGCGGGTCGACTACAGCGGCGTGAACTACAAGGACGCACTGGTGGCCGCCCCATCCAGTCGCGTACGGCGAGCAGCGCGCCTCGTGGGCGGGGTGGACGCGGCGGGCGTCGTCTCCGAGTCGCACGATCCCCGCTTCCCCATCGGACGGCGCGTCGCGGTGCACGGCGGCGACCTGGGGGTCGGCCGCGACGGGGGCTTCGCCGAGTTCGTCGACGCGCCCGCGCGTTGGCTCAGCGCGCTCCCCGACGCCATCTCGACGCGCGACGCCATGATCATCGGCACCGCCGGGATCGCCGCGATGGCCAGCGTGCTCGCGCTCGAGCACCACGGCCTCGGTGAGGGCGAGGTGCTGGTCACGGGCGCGACGGGCGGAGTCGGATCACTGGCGATCACCCTGCTCGCGGCGCGGGGCCACGCACCCGTCGCCTCCACCGGATCTCCCGACGCGCGCGAGTGGCTACTGGAGCGCGGGGCTCGTTCGGTCATCGGCCGCGACGAGATCGCCGATCGGCCGGATCGGGTCCTGGCGAGCGAGCGCTGGGCCGGGGCGATCGACTGCGTCGGCGGTGCGACGCTGCACCAGGTGCTGCGATCACTGCGTTACGGCGCCGCCGTCGCGGCGAGTGGCCTGGTCGCGGGAACCGACCTCACCACCACGATCTACCCCTTCATCACTCGATCCGTCGCGCTGTTGGGCGTGGACGTGGTCGAGGCCCGCGCCGCCACTCGCGACCGCGTCTGGGCGGCCCTCGGCGAGGCGGCCGCCGCGGTCGACTTCAACGAGTTGGTCGACCGCGAGGTGTCGCTCGACCAACTCGAGGGTGCGCTGGAGGTCGTCGCCCGCGGAGCGTCGCGCGGACGGATCCTGGTCGATCCGTCCGCGCGCTAGGCGCTACTCGTCGGCGACGATCGAACCCACTCGGTCACCGATGTTCGGGTCGCGTGCCACCAGCGTGACCGCATAGACGATCGCCAGCACCACCACCGCCAGCGCCGCGTACGGGAACCAGTCGTAGGGTGAGGGCTGACCCGGCTTGGCCAGGTAGTACATGGGCACCAGGATGACGAGAAAGCCCAGGATCGGCAGCACTCCGTGGCGGAACATCCGGAACAGGTCCGGGTGGTGCTTCTTGTAGTAGACGGGCAGCGCCAGGTTCGACAGCGCGTAGACCACGAGCACCAGGATCGTGCCGAAGGTGGACGACTCGGCAAAGAAGTTGACGGCGTTCATCGATCCCGAAGCGGTGTGCCCTCCGGTTATGTGGCCCAGGCCCCAGGCGCCGATGATCACCAGGGCCACGCCGAGGAAGAACACCAGTGCGTTGACCGGCGTACGGCGGGTCTTGTGAACCCGACCGATCGCCGCGGGCAGCAGACCCTCGCGGCCCGCGTTGAAGATGAGCCGAGCCTGCGAGTTGGTGCCGGCGATCAGCGCCCCCAACGTTGAGGTCATGCCGGCCAGGAAGGCGAAGAAGGCCGCCGCCCCCACGACGCCCTTGGCCACCGTCAGGAACGGGATCGCCGCGCTGCTGAGCTTGCCCACGTTGTCGGAGAAGCCCACGACGGTGGAGTAGGCGAAGAAGACGTAGCTCACCAGCATGATCGCCACCGACGTGAACACGGCGCGCGGGACGTTCTTGCGCGGATTGGTCGTCTCCTCGGCCAGCGCCGCCGAGTTCTCCCAACCGATGAAGAGGTAGATCGCCAGCGGGAAGCCGGCGGCCAGTCCCTTGAAGCCACCCAGGATGTTCTTCGGCTCGAAGGGCGCGAAGGTGATGTGGCCGTGGAACTTGATCAGGGCCGCGATGCTCACCACGAACAGCACCAGCATCTCGAAGGCGAAGAAGATCCCGGCGAGCTTGGTCGACATTGAGATGCCGCGCACCATCATGAAGACGGCGAAGGCCAGGAACACGAGGGTCCAGACGATCCACGGCACGCTCTCCAGGCCCGACACGTTGTAGTTCTGCAGGAGGATCTGGAAGAAGCCGCCGACGATCGCGACCACCGAGGCCATCGCGGCGATGTAGCCGGCGCCCGTGAGGATCGCGGTCGTGACGCCGGTACGCGCGCCAAATGCCTTGCCGACGAAGGTGATGAAGCCACCCGTCGACGGCATCACCTTGGTGAACTCCGCCAAGGTGTTGCCGAGGAACGCGATGGCCACGCCGGCGGCAATGATCGTGAGCGGCGACGCCAGGCCGGCCGTGTAGGCGAGGAAGCCGAAGCCGAAGAAGAAGCTCATGGCCGGGCCGATGTTGGCCATCGTGGCGGCGGCGATGTCGAGGAGGCCCAGGGCGCCGCGTTGTAGTCGTTCCGGCTCGCCGTGAGTTACCGGCACCTTGGCACCGAGCAAGTCTGGTGTGATCTCGTCAGTCATGCGCACCTCCCTGGCTCGGCGAGACGACGGTGTCGCTCCCTGTGCCGTCGCATAGCGCACGACGGTAGTCGATCGCGGGGGCCCGAGTCGAGACTTTGCGGTGTGACTTTGGTCACAAGACTCGCCGACGTGCCGGCGACGGGCGACGCCTCGAACGACGAGCTAGCCCGCCGTCGAGTAGAACGGGCTCAGCCAGAGCGTGAACTGCCCGCACGGCTGCAATGGGTACTGCGCGGTAACGGGGATCACGCCGCCACCGGCGGTCAGCTGCACGCGCAGAGCGTACGCCGAGGGACACGTCTCGTTGCCGATGGGCACGTCCGAGTAGGCCAGCGCGAAGGCCACCGTCGAGCCCGTCGTGAGGTGCAGCGTCGTCGGCGCGGCGTTGGCCGCCGAGGCCGGAAAGGTGATGGGCGAGGACTGCGTGGATCCGGGTACGTCGACGTTGGTGGTGGCGACGACCGCTCCGTGGCGATCGGCCAGCGTGACGAGCGGCCAGCCCTGGAGCGTGCACGCACCCGGAGACGTCTTGGTCAACGTCACACTGTCGTAGACAGTGCCGAGCGAGCCCTGGCCCTGGACGTAGGCGGCGCGAAAGCCGCTCGCCGCGCAGTCGGTGCCCGTGGTCGTGGCGACGGTCGTGGTGGTCGTGGGCGTCGCGACGGTCGTGGTGGTCACGACGGGCGAGACGACCGTCGTCGTCGTGGTCGTAGTGGTGCTCGAGTGCAGCGCGTGCCGGCCGAGCGTCACGATCACGGCGAAGGCGGCGAAGATGAGCAGCGTCTTGACGGCGCGATTCACTGATTGAAGTCCTCGGGCCGAATCGTGTCGAGGAACTCACGCAGCTCCGCCACCAGCTCGGCCTCCGAGCTCTCGTCGTCCGTCTCCTCGCCCTCGTCCACGTCGTCGAGGTGCATCACGCGGCCCTGCTCGGCCATCAGTCCGTCGCTCACCAGGATTGGCGCCTTCACCCGCAGCGCCAGGGCCACCGCGTCGCTCGGCCGAGAGCTCACGACGATCTCGGTGCCGTCGCGCAGGATGCGCAGGTTGGCGAAGTACGTGTTGTCCTCGAGCGAGGTGATCTCGACGGCGAAGAGGCGCCCACCGAGGGCGGTGATGACGTGGCCGAGCAGGTCGTGCGACATCGGACGCGGCGTCGTGATCCCCTGGAGCGCGTAGGCGATCGCGGTCGCCTCGGGAGCGCCGATGAAGATGGGCAGCACCCGGTCCCCGCCCAACTCCTCGAGCAGCAGCAGTGGCGTGGACGATCCCACGTCGACGCGAACCGCCCGGAGAATCACCTCAACCACGAAAACAGCCTAGACCCACCTCGACGCGAACGGGCCGCGCTAGTCGTTCAGGTACTCGCCCAGCTCGCGCTCGTAGAGCACCGCCCGCAGGCCCGCCACCTCCGCCGCCACTTGAGCCACGACACGGCCCGCGGCCGCCGGCGCCACGGTGCTCGCGGGCCCCCGAAGCGGTTCGGTCAGGTCGTCCACGACGCCCAGCTCACGCTCCACTACGCGGCGCAACGCACCGAGCAGACGAACGTCCACCCCGCGACGTACCAGTACGCCAGCCGCAGCCGCCACCCTCGCGTCGACGGCGCTGAACACGGTCTCGCGCCCCTGCGTGCGGGGATGCACGAGGCCGAGCGCTACCAACGAGGCGAGCTCACCGTCACTGAGGCCCGCCATCTCGCACAACTCGGGAGCGGTCACGGGATCCGTCGACGTCGTATCCTCGGGTGTGGCGGATCGTAGGGCCACCGGCCCATCGGCGCCTGGGGACGCGACGGTCGCCCGGCTCGGCGCCGGTGCCGACACTGTCGACAGCGCGGCGTGGCGCGCCGCGGCGCGCTCGACGCCGGCGACGGGGACACTCTCCAGCAGACCCTGCTCGATCAGTCGCAGGCGTACGACGCGCAGGGGCACGAACTCCTCCTGGGCCAAGCGCACCGCCTCGCGCAGACACGCCACGTCGCGCTCCGAGTACAGGCGGTACCCCTTGCGACTGCGCGACGGCGCCACGAGCCCCTTGTCCTCGTAGTAGCGGATCTTCGAGAGCTCAATGTCGGGGAAGTCCTGGCGCAGCAGCGCGTGAACCTCACCAATCCGTAACCTGCCCGGTGCGCCCGTCACGTCGTCGCCTCCCAGAACACCACCTTGAACTTGCCAATCTGTACCTCATCGGCCGAGTGCAACGTCGTCTCCTCCACTCGGGCGCCGTTGACGTACGTGCCGTTGAGCGAGTTGAGATCGCGCAGGGTGATCCGCCCGCTCGCCGTACGAGTGAACACCGCGTGATGGCGCGAGACCGACACGTCGTCCAGGAGAAGATCGCTCGTCTCGTGACGTCCCACCGACGTGATCTCCTTGGCCAACTCGAATCGCCGGCCGGCCGTCGTTCCCGAGACGATCACCAGCTCGTCGGGGTGCGAGAGCCGCGGACCCTGGTCGAAGTCGGCCGGCGTGGCCTCCGGGACGTTGACCACCGGCACCGCGATCGTCTCGGGCGACGACGCGTCGACCTGCGCCGCGCCGCACGACCAGCAAAAGTTGGCGTTGGCGTTCAGGATCTCGCCACAGCGTCGGCAGTTCACCGCTGCCACCCTACAGAAGATTTCACGGGCTCGCCGGGTTAGTCGTTGGTCAGCGCACGATAGCCGTCGGCGTCCAGTAGGGCGCCGTACTGCGACGCGTCGCTCACCGTCACCTCGCAGATCCATCCAGCCCCGTAGGGGTCGTCGTTGATGATCTCGGGCGATGCGGTCAGGGCCTCATTCACCGCGCTCACGACGCCTGCGACGGGAGCGTAGATCTCCGACACCGACTTGGTGGACTCGACCTCGCCCATCACGTCACCCGCGGCGAGCGACGCGCCCACCGTCGGCAACTCGACGTAGACGACATCGCCGAGAGCGTCCTGGGCGTAGTCGGTGATACCCACGCGTACGACGTCGCCATTGGCGAGCGCCCATTCGTGGTCGGAGGAGTAGCGCAACTCGGCGGGAATCTTCATGGTCACGAATCTACCCCGCGCGCCGGCGCTGGCGCCCGAGTCGCAAGGCCACGCGGGCGGGGCGAACGTAGCCGGCCAGCACGACCCACGCCAGCGCGAGCCCCAGCAGCCCGACTGCCCACGAGCCGTCGCGCATGATCCGCTGCCAGGTGGCGAGGGGAACACCGCCCGGATTCGAGGCCAAGAGAAAGGCGGGGTACGTGAACATGAGCGCGAAGGTCGAAACCTTGCCCCACCAGAGAACGTCGATGCGAGCCGCCCCCAGGGCCGCCAGGAGCAGCGTGACCACCGAGACCACGATCTCGCGCGCGAGCGTCGCGATCGCGAACCACCACGGCACCGCCCCCACCACCGCCACGCAGACGAGCCCTCCCATCACCAGGAGGCGGTCCGCGACCGGGTCGATGATCTTTCCCACGTTGGAGACCTGAGAGAGGCGACGCGCCAGGTAGCCGTCAATCCAGTCGGTGGCGCCCAGTACCGCCAGCAGCCAGGCGGCCAGTGCTCGGTGATGCGTGGCGATGACCAGCCAGATGAAGACGGGCAGCAGCGCCAGGCGCGCGAGGGTGACGACGTTGGCCCAAGTCCACCACCCCGCGTCGGCGACGTCCTCGCCCGGGGACGCGCTCGAGGAGGGGGGTGAGCTAGGCGATGGTGACGGACTCATCCAAGAAGACGTCCTGGATTCCGTGAATCAGCGCCGCACCGTCGTCGATGGGACGCTGGAAGGCCTTGCGACCCACGATGAGTCCCTGGCCCCCCGCGCGCTTGTTGATCACGGCCGTTCGCACCGCCGCGGCCAGGTCGCCCGCCCCCTTGGATTCGCCGCCAGAGTTGATCAGCCCCATGCGTCCGGCGTAGCAGTTCACCACCTGCCAGCGCGTGAGGTCGATCGGGTGGGCGGTGGTGAGCTCGCTGTACACCCTCGGATCGGTCTTGCCAAATTTCAGGGCCAGGTACCCACCGTTGTTCTCGGGCTGCTTCTGCTTGATGATGTCCGCCTCGATGGTCACGCCGAGGTAGTTCGCCTGACCGGTGAGGTCGGCACTGACGTGATAGTCAACCTCCGCCGTCTTGAACGCGGGGTTGCGCAGGTAGGTCCACAAGACCGTGAACATCCCCAGTTCGTGCGCCTCGGCGAAGGCCGCCGAGATCTCGCGCAACTGGCGGCCCGACTCCGGCGAGCCGAAGTAGATAGTGGCGCCCACCCCCGCCGCTCCGAGGTCCCACGCCTGGCGCACCGACGCGAAAGGGATCTGGTCGTAGGTATTGGGGTAGTTCAGCAGGTCGTTGTGGTTGATCTTGACGATGAAGGGGATGCGGTGCACGTAGCGCCGCGAGACGGCGCCGAGCGTCCCCAGGGTCGTCGCCACCGCGCTGCAGTCGCCCGCGATCGCCAGGTCGCAGAGCCGCGCTGGGTCGAAGTACTCGGGGTTCGGCGCGAAACTCGCACCGGCCGAGTGTTCGATCCCCTGGTCCACCGGAAGAATAGACAGGTAGCCGGTCCCACCCAGTCGGCCGTGCGAGTACAGCTGGCCCAGTGAACGCAGCACCGCCGGCGAACGGTCGCTGATCTGAAAGACACGGTCGAGGAAGTCGGGTCCCGGAAGTACGAGGAGGTCCTTGGGAAAGGCGGTGGCGCGGTGGTCGAGCAGCGTCGACGCCTCGTCACCCAGCAGCGCGGCAATGTCCATGAGCGCATCCTACAGGTCGCGCCACGTTCCCCCTGAGGGCGCGGACTAGCGGCTAACCAGCTTCGCGACGAACTTGCGAACGGCCCGCTCGCTGCGCGCGCCGACGAAGGAGTCAACCACCTTCCCGTTCTTGAAGGCGAAGACCGACGGGATGGAGCGCACGCCGAAGGCCTGAGCGGTGTGGGGATTCTTATCAACGTCGAGCGCTCCCAACTCCACCGAACCTCCGGTCTCGCCCACCACCTTCTCCAGAATCGGCGTGAGTACCCGGCAGGGCCCGCACCAGGCGGCCCACAAGTCCACGATCACCGGCACGGACTCGGAGCGTTCGAGTACCTGTGTTTGAAAAGTCTTGTCCGTAACAACGTTCATGACGCCACCCTATTGCGTCACGCGCCCGGAGTCGCCGGTCGCGGTCCACAACCGCGGCCGGGGACGGCCCAGCCCGTCGCGCCGGCCCGGACATACCTCGCCATCAGGCCGCGGCGCCGAGACCCTCCGATTTCGCGTTGCCCCCGATGCGCCGGTGCACCAGACTGGCCTCCGTGGACTTGGCCTATCGCACGTCGCTGTTCAAGCGGCTACGTGCCGTGCACAGCCTCTACGACGACGCCTGCGACACGATGACCCTCGATCAGGTCAATCACGTCGCCGCGCCGACTACCGTGCCGATCGCGTTCTCCCTCGCCCACCAGGTTCTCATCGAGGACGTCAGCCTGCACGTGGCCGGTGGCCCTCCCATCCGCTATGACGACCACTGGCGAGCTCGTCTCGGCCTCGCTATCGACGACGACGGCAAGGCCCGGGCCGTCGAGGAAATGGTGCATCAGCGAATCGGCGACTACTCGGCGTTCCGCTCGTTCCAGCGCGTCGTCTTCAGCGCGAGCGAGCGATACGTCGCCACGCTGGACCCCGCGCGCTTCGACGACATACTGGTCACACCGCCCTACGGCGACGTGCTCGAGCGCACCTTCTCCGCTCGCGTCGGAGCCGAGGACGGCATCACGCGCAGTGACGCACTGGAGTGCTGGATCTACCAGCACGCACTGCGCCACCTGGGTGAGATCGAACACGCCCGGTCCCTCGTCGGGCTCGAAGGGCTGACGTCGTAGACGGCCACGAGCCAGAACTACCACCGCCAGACTCAGTCAACCTTCTTCTTCGACACGGGCGTCGTTCGACGCTTGCGATTCTTGCGCACGACTCCGGCGCCCAGGTCATCGAGCCGCGCCTTCGCGTCATAGGCCTCCGAGTCCGCCAGCACGACACGAGCGAAGAGCTCCCGAGCGCTACTGACGTCACCAGCCCGATCGAAGATGTCCGCGAGTGCGTACCACTGGCGAACGTGTCGGAATGACGGGTTACGCAGCTGCTTGGTCGCTCCAGCACGCGTCAGCAGTTCAATCGCCTCGCTGAAGTGATGCTGGTCGGCCAGGCTCCCGGCCATCACGATACGTCCCTCGGCGAGAACGTCGGCCGTCGGCTGACTCTCCTCCAACTGGGCGAAGGTCTTGGCCACCGCGCGGTGGCGATGGCTCGCCCGATCGCAATCCATCACCAGGGGCAGGTGCTCTGGATTGGACGAGATCGTGAAGTGGGCGAGCAGGTGCACCTTGGCCATGTTCCAACGCTCGGCGCGATAGGCCGCCAGTCCCGTGAGCTCGCGAACGGCGGCTACGCCGGGCGTGGCGTCGGCCACAGTACGACCGAGGCGCAGCGCCTCCTCGTAGCGCTTGCGCTCGTATGCCTCCGCCGCCTTCGACAGCGTCGCGACAGTCTTCTCGCGCATGTAGGCGGTGCCAAGGAACGCCTTTCGAACATCACTGGCCACGTCGCCCGGGAGGCTGTAGGGCGTTCTCGCGGCGGACTTCGCCACGCGAGCCGGTGTCGGCTCGACAACCTCCTCCATCCACTCCCCCAGCGGATCGGGCGTGCGTCCCGCGCTCGCGGTGACAGCCATGGCCTGACCAGTACTGGCGATGCTCTGCGCGCCACGACGAGCGACACCGCCCCAGCCCTTGCTCCTCGCGTGAGTCTCGGCGCGACGACGCTCGTCAGTGCGCTCCTCGCCACCCGACGGGCGACGGGCGTCGCGCGCGTAGGGCGCGCGTCCCTCGCGGCTCGCGGGGCGACCCGGGCGCGACGCGTTCGAGCCAAAGTCTCGCGATGAACCCTCACGACGGGGTCCGCGCTCCTCGCCACCCGACGGGCGACGGGCGTCGCGCGCGTAGGGCGCGCGTCCC
>JBMFWX010000017.1:0-40251 GCA_049964855.1 Acidimicrobiales bacterium | reverse complement strand
TCGAACTCCTCGACCACAGCGTCGATCACGAGCGGCGATCGCCGCCGATCAGCGCGAGCAGCGACGCCATCTCGAGGGCCGTGGTGACCGCCTCCGCCCCCTTGTTGGTTTCGTCCGCGGCGGATCGCTCCAACGCCTGATCGACCGTCTCGGTGGTGAGAACCCCAAAGACTACGGGAACCCCCGTGGTCAACTGCACGTCCTGGAGACCGCGAGCGCACTCTCCCGCGACGAAGTCGTAGTGACCCGTCTCACCGCGGATCACCGCACCGAGGGCCACCACGGCGTCCACGCGACGCGGGGACGCGATCAACGCGCGGGCCAGTGCCGGCAGTTCGAACGCACCCGGCGCCCAGGCCAGCGTCACGTCGGCGCGGTCCACCCCGGCCTCGTCGAGCCGCGCGAGAGCCCCCTCCACCAGGCGCAACGTCACACCACCGTTGAAGCGAGCACAGGCCAGTGCCACCCGTCGGCCACGCCCCTCGTGGTCCCCCTCGAGGTAGGTACCCACACGGGATCGGGCCCGGCGTGCCGCGTCCTCGTCGAACGCGGTGTCACTGGACGACGTCATCGAGCCCCCCGAGTAGATGGCCCATCCGCTCGCGCTTCGTGCGCAGGTAGTCGATGTTGAAGGACGTCGGATGGCTCTCAATCGCCACCCTCTCCACGATGTTGAGCCCGAAGCCCTCGAGTCCACCGTACTTGGCGGGGTTGTTGGTCATCAGTCGCATCGACGTGACGCCGAGGTCCACCAGGATCTGGGCGCCGATGCCGTACTCGCGCGAGTCCACCGGTAGTCCCAGCTCCACGTTGGCGTCCACCGTGTCACGACCCTCCTCCTGGAGGGCGTAGGCGCGAATCTTGTGGCCGAGTCCGATGCCGCGCCCCTCGTGACCACGCAGGTACACCACCACCCCCGCACCCTCCGCCGCGATCTTGGCCATCGCGGTGTGCAACTGGGGACCGCAGTCGCAGCGCAGCGACCCCATGACGTCGCCGGTCAGGCACTCCGAGTGAACCCGTACGAGGATCTCGCGGCCCTCACCCAGGTCGCCGTAGACCAGGGCCAGGTGCTGCTCGCCGTCGAGCATCGACTCGAAGACCACCGCCTGGAACACGCCGTGCTCGGTCGGCAGGGCCGACTGCGCCACGCGCCGAACCAGCTTCTCGTGACGACGCCGGTAGCGGATGAGGTCCGCGATCGAGATGAGCGGCAGCTCGTGGCGTTCGGCAAACGCCGTCAGCTCGGGCAGGCGCGCCATGCCCGACTTGTCCGCGGTCACGATCTCGCACAGCACCCCCGACGGGTACTTGCCGGCGAGGCGGCACAGGTCGACCGTCGCCTCGGTGTGTCCGGCTCGCTTCAGGACGCCGCCCGGACGGTAGCGCAGCGGGAAGATGTGGCCCGGACGGCTGAGATCGCTGGGACCGGTGGCCGGATCGATCAGCGCGCGCACCGTCGCCGCGCGGTCGTGCGCGGATATCCCGGTCGTCGTGTCGTGGCGGTAGTCCACCGTCACGGTGAAGGCCGTGCGCTGCGCCTCGGTGTTGTCCACCACCATCAGCGGCAGATCGAGCTGGTCAGCCCGCTCGCTCTCCAGCGGCACGCAGAAGACACCCGAGGTGTGCTCGAGGAAGAACGCCATGGTCTCGGTCGTGACGTCCTCGGCGGCCATGATCAGGTCGCCCTCGTTCTCGCGGTCCTCGTCGTCCACGACCACCACCATGGAACCGCGCCGCAGCGCCTCGAGAGCCTCTTCTATCGTCGACAGTGCCATCAGATCTCCACGTCCATTCGTATATCATCGCCGATTTGGCGAACGCCGACGAGGCGACCACGCCGCAGCGCCGCCATCGTCGGCGTCGTCAGTCCCGCCAGCGCACCGGTGGTCCCGCGCGACCCGGCGAACGCCGGCGCCGCGTACCACACCACACGATTCACCAACCGCGCGTCGAGGAACGCGCTCACGGTGCGCGGCCCGCCCTCGACCAGCACCTGAACGACGTCGAGCTGACCCAGTTCGTCCAGCAGGGCACCGAGGTCGCCCTGGTGCTCGAGGCACGGGCGCACGCGCGCCGTCGCGGGTGCGTGGCCCAGCACCACCCGCAGGGGCTCGAGAACGATGTCGCCGAGTCGCGCCGTCAACCGGGGATCGTCCGCGCGCACGGTGCCCGCTCCCACCACGATCGCCTGGCTCTGCGCGCGCAGCACGTGGGCGTCGCGTCGGGCGGCCTCGCCGGTGATCCACTGGCTCGTGCCGTCGGCCATCGCCACCGCCCCGTCCAGGGTGGCCGCCACTTTGGCCACCACGTACGGCCGCCCGGTGGTCCGGTGCCACAGGTAGGCGCCCAGCTGCTCGCGCACCGCTGGCGCCGCGACGTCCACCGTCACCTCCAGCCCCGCCTCGCGCAGCCGAGCCACGCCGCGCCCCGCGACGCGCGCGTCGGGATCGACCACACCCACGATCACCCGCTCGATCCCCGCCTCGATGATCGCCTCGGTGCATGGCCCCGTTCGGCCCTGGTGGGCGCACGGCTCCAGGGTGACGACCAGGGTGGCGCCACGAGCCCGCTCGCCGGCGCGACGCAGGGCGTCGATCTCGGCGTGGGCCTCCCCGGGGACCTGCGTGTGTCCCTGGACGATCACGCGTCCGTCCGGCCCCACGACCAGGGCGCCGACCCACGGATTGGGTGGCGCGTGGTAGCGAGCCTTCTCCCCCTCCTCGATCGCCACCGCCATGAGCTCGGCCGCGTCGCGGGTCACGCCAGGCCCTCCAGCGCCGCCTCGCGCAGCCGGTGGGCGGCGTCGAGCGCGTCGTCCTGGGCGAAGATCGCCGAACCGGCCACCAGCACGTTGGCGCCGGCGCGCGTGGCGATCGGCGCCGTCGTCACGTCGATGCCGCCATCGACCTCCAGGTCGACCGGTAGGCCCCGTCGATCGATCTCCTCGCGCGCGAGCGCCACCTTGGCCATGACCTCGGGGATGAACGACTGACCGGCGAACCCCGGGAACACCGTCATGAGCAGGAGCAGGTCGATCGAGCCGAGGTACGGCGACACCGCCTCGTAGGGGGTGTCGGGATTCGCCGCCAGGCCCACGCGCAGCCCGATCTGGCGCGCCTCGCGCACCAGCGCCGCCGTGTCGCCGACCTCGACGTGCACGGTGCAACTGGTGGCCCCCGCCGCCGCGAAGGCCTCGAGGAAGCGGCCCGGCTCGGCCATCATGAGGTGGCAGTCGAAGACGCGCTCGCTGTAGCGGCGCAGGGAGTGCACCACCGGCGGGCCGATCGTGACGTTGGGCACGAAGTGGCCGTCCATGACGTCCACGTGCAGCCAGTCGGTCTCGGCGTCCACCGCGCGCACGGCGTCGGCGAGGAAGCCGAAGTCCGCCGACAGAATCGACGGAGCGATGCGCAACTGCCCCGCGGGGCCGGCACTGATCGACGTCACGAACTCAGCCTAGAGCGCGCCACCGCTACGCCCACCGGGGCGGCTCGCTCCAGCGCGCGCCCGCCCACCACGCGAGACCGGTCATCGACCGCGACCCCTCCGGTCGCACCTCGTCCAGGGCCAGTGCGGCTCGCTCGCCCGCCGCCACGACCTCGTTGCCGATCCGCGCCACTGTCGATGCCGGCACATCGCGCGCCGTCACCACGTGCGCGCGGCGCACCGCCAGTCGTCGTCCGTCGACCAGGAGGTAGGCCCGCTCCAGGCGCACCGTGCGCTCGAGCAACGGCCCGGACATCGACGGCGTCAGGTGCAGCGTCTCACCGGTGATCTTCTCCGCGTAGGTCGCCGGACCAACCTGGGCCGTCGGCGACGCCAGCAGGTCCGGCGACGCGAGGACCTCGAGCAGCGCCCGCGCCCCGACGCGAGCCAGCTCGTCGGTCAGCTCACTCACGGTCTTCGCGTCGAGCGCCACGCGCTGCTCGAGGTGCACCGGACCGGTGTCGAGGGTCGCCTCCAGGGTCATGATGCTCACTCCGCTCACCGCGTCGCCGGCCAAGATGGCCCGCTCCACGGGCGCCGCGCCCCGCCAGCGCGGCAGCAGGGAGAAGTGCACGTTCAGCATCGGCGTGCGCGCCAGGACCGACGCCGGGATCATCGCGCCGTAGGCCACCACCACGCCGCGGGCCACCTCGTAGGGCTCGATGTCGGCCACGCGGTGCACCACCGTGAGGCCACGCTCGCGCGCGGCGCGCGCCACCGGACTCGGCGTCAGCTCGGGCCCCCGGCCGCGGCGCCGGTCCGGTCGGGTCACCACCACCGCGACGTCGTGGCCGGCGTCGACCAGCGCATCCAGCACCACCACTGCCGCCTCGGGCGTACCGAGGAACGCCAGACGCATCTAGGGCTCGAGCAGACGGCCCAGGCCGTCCGGATCGCGCGACCCCACCTCCACGCGTCGCCGGCGCAGGAGCTTGCGCGCCGCCCGACGCTGGTCCTCGTCCAGGCGCTCGACCAGCAGCACCCCGTCGAGGTGGTCGATCTCGTGTTGAAAGATCCGGCCCTCGAGCTCGTCGGCCTCCACGCTGATCTCGTTGCCGTCCAGGTCGTAGCCCACCAGGTGGACCGCGTTGGGCCGCGTGATCTCCCAACTCAGGCCGGGCACCGAGAGGCAGCCCTCCTCGTAGGTCCACTCGCCGTCACTCTCCACGATGCGCGCGTTGACCACGGCCACCGGCCCATCCCCCTTGTCGTAGACGAAGAGCCGCTTCTGGACGCCGATCTGGTTGGCCGCCAGGCCCACCCCCGGCGCGTCGTACATGGTGGCGATCATCGAGTCCACCAGCGCCGCTACACGGCCGTCGATCGTCTCGATGTCGGTCGTCGCCTGGTTGAGCACGGGGTCGCCGTAGACCCGAATTGGCAGAACGCTCACCCCGCCACGCTACCGGGACTAGTGCACGGCGACGCGCACGCGCGCGGCGGGCCGCGCCAGGGCGCGCAGGGCCCGACCCAGTTGCTCGGGGTCCGCGCCGCGCACGACGAAGCCCTCCGGCGTCGGGCTGACCCGCCAGGGAGAGCCCGCGAGACCCGCCACGAACTCGGCCGCCCCCTCGCCGGTGACCTCGGCGACGGCGCCGTAGGGAGCGAGCGCGAGCAGCCGGGCCGTCGAGCGCTCCTCGTCGACCAGGGCGTCGAAGTCGGCGCGCACCAGGGCGTCGAGCACGGGGTCCTCACCCCGACGCGTCTGGATCACCACCAGCCCCCGGCCCTCGCGGCGCGATCCCACCAGCCGCCCCGCGCCGCCCACCGCGTACACGACGTCGCGACGCGCCGACGCGCGTGCCGCGAGCAGGTACTGATCGACGTCGGCGACGATCACGAGCGAGCAGCGCCGTACTCGGCGCAGGACCGCCGTCGTGCCCACCACGATCCTCGCCAACGGCGCCGCGGGCTCACTGGTCGCGCTAACCTCGCTCACCGGCTGGCCGAGCTGGGCCGCCACGTCGCGCGCGAGCGTCGCGACGCCCGCACGGCGCACCCGCATGCGAGTCGAGCCGCAGTGTCGACAGAAGCGCGCCCGTGGCTCGTGACGCTCACGACACGCCAGCCCGCCGTCCAGGTCCTCCTCGGCCTGCGCGCACACCGCGCAGCGGGCGAGCTCTCCGCATACGTCGCACGCGATCAGCCGGCCAGTGCCCAGCCGCTGCAGCACCACCGCCACCGCCACCGCCTCGTCGCCGTCGAGCGCGCGGTGCGCGGCCGCGAGTGCCCGCGCCGAGAGCGCGCCGTCGTGCGGGTCGCCGCCGCGACGATCCACCACCTCGACCCGGGGCCACCCCCCCACCAGGTCGACGTCGCGCTGGTAGGTCTCGTCACCCACCAGCGACGGTGAGGGCATCATCGTCGTGAACCACGCGGGCGCGTCGTCGCGCCGCGCCCGCTCGCGCACCATCGACACGGCGTCCCACGTGGGCTGGGCCGACGAGACGTACGCCTCGTCGTCGGCGTCCAGGACCACCACGCCGGCTAGTCGCGGCGCCGGGCACAGCGCGGCTCCCCGCGAGCCCACGATCACCGGCCATCCCGCGCGCATCCGGTCCCACTGCTCGGCGCCCGCGACCGCGCAGCCGCGCTGCTCGAGGCGCCCGCGCAGTCGCGCGGCCCACGCGTCACTCGGCACCAGGACCACCAACGAGCCGCCGCGCGAGCGCGTGGACTCGTAGGCGTGCAGGATCAGGCCCAGGGGATCGGTGGTCGGCGCCAGCTGGACGACGCCGGGCCCGTAGCGGGCCGCGACCGGCGCCGACGAGGCCCCGAGGGGTCGCGCCGGGGGCGCGGCGGGCAGGCTCGACACCACCCGCGACGGCGACGCGGCCAGCAGGAAGCGTGCCCGCGGCCCGCACCACCGGTCGCTCGCCCACTCCGCCAGGTCGATCATCGGCGGCGGCGGTCCGTAGCCCAGCCACTTGCGCACGCTCTTGAGGTCGCGATCGCTGGCGACCCGGTCCACCACCCAGCCGCGCACCGAGCGCCCGTGCAGCTCCACGCGCACCCGGTCGCCGATCCCGATCGGGCCCAGTGCGGGGTTCTCGGCGTAGTCGAAGGGGCGGTCGAGGGCCGCCACCTCGGTGATGACCCGCAGCGGCGCCACTACGGCAGGGAGAGCTCCCGACGCAGGTCGTCCAGACGAGGTGTCTGCTCCCACGTGAAGCCCTGATCGCTACGGCCGAAGTGGCCGTAGGCGGCCGTGCGCTGGTACACCGGACGGCGAAGGTCCAGGTCGCGAATGATGGCCGCGGGACGCAGGTCGAACAGCGAGTCGACCGCCTTGGCGATCTTCGCGCGATCGACGCGCTCGGTGCCGAAGGTCTCGACCAGCACCGACACCGGACGCGCCACGCCAATGGCGTAGGCCACCTGCACCTCGCAGCGGCGCGCGGCGCCCGACGCCACGACGTGCTTGGCCACCCAGCGCGCCGCGTACGCCGCCGAGCGATCGACCTTGGAGGGGTCCTTGCCGGAGAACGCGCCACCCCCGTGGCGCGCCATCCCGCCGTAGGTGTCGACGATGATCTTGCGCCCCGTCAGCCCCGCGTCGGCGTGCGGGCCGCCCAGCACGAACTTGCCCGAAGGATTCACGAAGACGTTCATCGAGCTCGTGTCCAGGTGGGCGGGCAGCATGGGGCGGATGACGTGCTCGATCACGTCGGGGCGAATCGTCGTCATGTTGTCGTAGCCGTCGTCGTGCTGGGTGGATACCAGCACGGTGTCGACCGCGACGGGCTCCCCGTTCTCGTAGGCGATGGTCACCTGCGTCTTGCCGTCGGGGCGAAGGTAGTCCAGCTCGCCCGAGCGGCGGACCTGGGAGAGTCGCATCGACAGCCGGTGCGCCAGCCAGATCGGCACGGGCATGAAGTCCTCGTTGTCGTCACAGGCGTAGCCGAACATCATCCCCTGGTCGCCGGCGCCCAGCGCGTTCATCGCGTCCTCGCCCCCCGAGCCGGTGCGGTGCTCGTAGGCGGTGTTCACCCCGTCGGCGATGTCGGGACTCTGCTGGTCGAGCGACACCAGCACGGCGCAGGTGCGACCGTCGAAGCCCTTGGCGGTGTCGTCGTAGCCGATGTCCAGGATCGTGCGACGCGCGATGGCGGTGATGTCCACGGTGGCGGTGGTCGTGATCTCACCCGCCACCACGCACAGACCAGTGGTCAGCAGGGTCTCGCAGGCCACGCGCGCCTCGGGATCGTGAGCCACGATCGCGTCCAGCACCGCGTCGGAGATCTGATCGGCGATCTTGTCGGGGTGTCCCTCGGTCACCGACTCCGACGTGAAGAGGGTCCGCTCGCTCATCTGTCTCCTTGGGCTAACAATGCAGCCACCCTAGTCAAGATCGCCGCGGCAACGTCCGCCTTGTCCCGCAACGAGACCGACGTGAGCGAGCCGTCGCGTCCGAGGATCGTCACCTCGTTGGTCTCGTGATCGAACCCCGCGCCGGGGGCGCCGACGTCGTTGGCCACGAGCAGGTCCACGCCCTTGCGCCGGAGCTTCTCGTGCGCGCGGGCGAGCACGTCGTCGGTCTCCGCCGCGAACCCCACGAGCACCTGGCCCGGCGAGCGGGCTTCCACCAGCGACGCCAGGATGTCGAGCGTCGGGCGCAGCACCAGCGACCGCTCGGTCCCGTCGCGCTTGATCTTGTGGGCGGCGCGCTCCACCGTGTAGTCCGCCACCGCCGCCGCCATGATCACCGCGTCCTGGGCGGGCGCGCGAGCCAGGACCGCCTCGGCCATCTCGGCCGCCGTATCCACCGCGATCACCTCGACGCCGGGGGCGACGTCGAGCGCTAGCTCTCGGCGCGCGGCGCTCACCAGCGTCACGCGCGCGCCGAGGCGATGGGCCACCTCGGCCAGGGCGTAGCCCTGGCGACCCGACGAGCGATTGGTGATCACCCGCACCGGATCGATCGGCTCACGCGTCCCGCCGGCGCTGATCAGTACCCGGTAGCCACTGAGCGGACCCCGGTATCCCTCCACGATCCGCGTCACCAGGTCCGCGATCACCAACGCGTCCGGCAGGCGGCCCACCCCCGCGTCGCCACCGGCGAGCGCCCCCGCCTCGGGCTCCAGCACCAGCACGCCGCGCCGGCGCAGTGTCGCCAGGTTCTCCTGGACCGCCGGCTGCTCGTACATCTCGGTGTGCATCGCCGGGCACACCAGCACTGGGGCGCGCGTCGCCATTAGCGTGGCGCTGAGCAGGTCGTCGGCCAGGCCGGCGGCGTAGCGGGCGATGAGGTGCGCGGTCGCCGGCACGACGACGACCACGTCGGCCCGCTGGCCGAGGTGCGTGTGCGGAATGGGCGTCGTGGGATCACCGTAGAGTTCGATACGCGCCGGCTCGCTCGCCAGCGCCGAAAAGGTCGTCGCACCCACGAAGCGCGTCGCCTCGCGCGTCAGCACGGGAGCGACGTGGTAACCCCGCTCACGCAGGCGACGCAGCACCTCCACCGCCTTGTAGGCCGCGATGCCGCCGGAGACCCCCAGGACTACGTGCGCCGGCGACGGCTCAGGCGTCGCGGAGGGCATCCGTGAAGGCGTCCAGGTCACTGACGCCCTCCTGGTGTGCCTGCTGGGTCGCCGCCGCCTCGCGCTCGGCCTCGAGTTCCTCCGGGGTCGGACGGTGGAACACCAGCTTGCCCTCGTAGAGCTCCTGCAGCGCCAGGGAGAGAGACTTGTTCGACAAGGACGACACCTGGGGTGGGATCACCGATCCGTGCCCCGCGCCGAGCCCGTTGTAGTACTCGTTGATCTCCCGAGCCCGAATGGCGGCCACCGCGACCAGCGTGAACTTGGAGTCGCCCACCTTGGCCAGCAACGTCTCAATGGGGGGATCTACAAGTGTCGGGCGTTCAGCCATCAGGTCAGTCCTTCGTCGACGGCCCGTCGCTCACGGCGGACCGCCTCCAGTATAGAGAGGATCTCGTCGGTCGCTCGCTCGACGTCGTCATTGATGACCACGTGGGTCGCGAGCCGCTCCCCGTCGGAGAGCTCCGTGGCGGTGCTGGCCAGCCGGCGCTGCACGTGCCCCTCCGGGTCGCCGCGCGCCCGCAGTCGCTCCTCCAGCTCGGAGAGCGACGGTGCACGCACCAGGATGATCACGGCGTCGGGGAACTCGTGACGAACCTGCTCGGCCCCCTGCGCCTCGATCTCGAGTAGCACGTCACCCCCGCCCCCCAGATTCGGGCGGGGCGTACCGTAGAGATTGCCCTGGAACTGCGCCCACTCCAGGAAGTAGCCGTCGTCGACGGCCCGCTCGAAGGTCTCGCGGTCCACGAAGACGTACTCGTCCCCGTGCTCGCCCGCCCGCGGCGGGCGCGTCGTCCAACTCCGACTCAGCGTCAGACCGGGGTCCCGCGCCACCGCGCGACGCGCCAGCGTCCCCTTGCCGACCCCGCCGGGGCCGATCACCACCACGACGAGGGGTTCAGCGCACAAGGGCGCGGAACAGCTCGGCGCGCTGCTTGGGTCCCAATCCGCGGATGCGGCGGGTCTGGGCGATCGCGGCGCGCGTCATGATCCGTGCCGCCTTCACCTCGCCGATCGCCGGCAGGGCACTGATGAGGTCGTAGGCGCGCATCTGCGCCACGCACTCCTCGTGATCGGCCAACTCGAAGATCTCCTCGAGCGAGAGCTCGCCGGACTTGACGAGGCGTTTGACCTCGGCGCGCCGGCGTCGGTTCGCCACGGCCACGCGCGACGCCTCGACGCGCTGTTCCTGGGTGAGCGAGGGCGGAGTCGGAGTCACGGGCAAAGATTACTCCGCCGCGCCGCGCCTCGTTCGCGTCACAGCGTCACAGCGCCGCCGCGTCATCGCGCCACCGGCGCGTCGCGTCGCGCAGCGCCCGGCGATCCGGCCCCGCCGCCGCGATGGCGCGGCTCACGTTCACGATCACGGTGTCGGGCGCGCACGTCGCGCTCAGCCGCGCGACCTGCTCCAGCGATCCGCCCTGGGCTCCCAACCCGGGCACCAGTACCGGCCCGCCCAGGCGCGACAGGTCGAACTCCGGGGGCTCGCGCGTGGCGCCGAGCACGACGCCGAGCGATCCGAGGCCGTCGCGACGGCCGTTGACCGCGGCGACCTCGTCCAAGACGAGGTCGCGGACCCGACGACCGTACGCGTCGCGCGCCTCCTGCACGTCGCGACCCTCCTCGTTCGAGGTGGCGGCGAGGACGAAGACGCCCCGTCCGGTCTCGCCGGCCACTCGATGCAGCGGGGCCAACGCGGCGACCCCGAGGTAGGGCGAGGCGGTGACCGCGTCGCAGCGCAGGGGCGAGCCCGCCCCGAGCCACGCCTCGGCGTACCCCTCGTTGGTGCTCGCGATGTCGCCTCGCTTGGCGTCGGCGATCGTCAGGACCCCGACGTCGCGCGCGTCGTCGAGCAGCCGCTCGAGCACGCGCAGCCCCGCCGAGCCGAATCGCTCGAAGAAGGCCACCTGGACCTTGATCACCGCCACCAGTTCACCGACGACCTCGAGGATCTCGCGCGCGACGTACTCCAGTCCCTCGGTCGTGGGCGGCCGCCCCCAGGCCTCGACCACCGACGCACTCGGGTCGATCCCCACGCACAGCGCGCCGAGTTCGCGTCGTCGCTCGCGCAGTCGGGCGCCGAACGGCTCAGCCATGGGCGGCTCCGCGAATCTCGTCGAGAGTGGACACACGGTGGCGGCGCATCCAGCGCGCCACGTCGCGCTGCAGGCGCCAGGGCGCTCGCGGATCGGCGAAGGTCACCGAGCCCACCTCCACGGCGTCGGCGCCGGCCATCACCATGGCCACCGCGTCCTGCACTCGGCGCACACCGCCGACCCCCACGATCGGCACCGTCGGGAAGGCGGCGCGGCACTCGTACACCGCGCGCAGCGCCACCGGGAAGAGGCCCGGGCCGCTGACGCCCCCGGTGCCGTGGCCGAGCGTCACCACGCGACGCTCCACGTCGATGGCCAGGCCCAGCATCGTGTTCACCAGCACCAGCCCCTCGGCGCCGGCGTCCAGCGCGCGTCCGGCGATCGCGACCAGGTCGGGCGTGTTGGGGCTCAGCTTCACCCACAGCGGCACCTCGGCCACGCCGCAGGCGGCCACCACGGCGGCCGTCGCCTCCGCCGAGTGCGCGAAGAGCGAGGCGTGCTCGTCCAGGTTCGGACAGCTCACGTTCACCTCGAGGGCCACGACCGAGGAACCCTGCATGGCGGCGGCCGCGGCGGCGAATTCGTCCACGGTGCGGCCCCAGATCGACCCGACGACGGTGACGCCGCGCTCGTCCAGCGCGGGCAACCAGTCGCGACGCCACGCCGCGACGCCGGGTCCGGCCAGGCCGACGGAGTTGAGCAGGTGCTCGCCCCAGCCCGCCACCCGCGGCGCTGGGTTCCCGTCCCAGGCGAAGGCCGCCAGGGACTTGACGACGACGCCGCCCAGTTCGCGCAGGTCGCCGTAGCCCGACAGCTCGTCGCCGTAGCCCGAGGTGCCCGCCGCGGTCAGCACCAGCGAGCGAAGCGCCACGTCGCCCACTCGCGTCGACAGGTCGACCATCACCCGTGCAACCCCTGCAGCGACGCCACGCGCCACCCCCGCGCGCGCGTGTCGTCGATGCCGCGCGCGGCCGCGAAGCCCGCCGCCATCGTCGTCAGGCAGGCGACGCCGTGGACGACGCAGGCGCCGCGGATCGCCGCCCCGTCGGCGTGCGCACCCTTGCCCGACGGCGTGTTGACCACCATCTGCACCGCGCCCGACGCGATGGCGTGCACCGCGTCCACGCCCGGCTCACCGGCGCCGATCTTGCCCACCAGCGTTGCCACCGCCACGTCGTGCGCGCGCAGGTAGCCCGCGGTGCCCACGGTCGCCGCCAGCGTGAAGCCCAGCGCCGCCAACTGGCGAGCCAGCGCCAGCCCCGCCACCTTGTCCCGATCGGCCAACGAGAGGAAGACCTGGCCGCGGTCGGGTAGCCGCGTCCCCGCGGCCAACTGCGCCTTGGCGAAGGCGATGCCGAAGCTCTCGCCCACGCCCATCACCTCGCCGGTCGAGCGCATCTCGGGTCCCAGCACCGTGTCCACGCCGGGGAAGCGGCTGAAGGGCAGCACCGCCTCCTTCACACTCACGTAGTCGGGCTGGGGCGTCGCGACCGGCACCAGACCGTCCTCGCGCAGCCGGGCGAGCGTCTCGCCCATCATCACCCGCACCGCCACCTGGGCCACGGGAACGCCGGTGGCCTTGGCGACGAAGGGCACCGTGCGGCTGGCCCGGGGATTGGCCTCGAGCACGAAGACCTCCTCGTCCTTCACGGCGTACTGCACGTTGATCAGTCCCACGACGTCCAGGGCGTCGGCGATCGCGCGCGTGTAGCGCTGCAACTCGGCCACGACCGGCGCACTCAGCGTCTGGGGGGGCAGCGCGCACGCCGAGTCCCCCGAGTGCACCCCGGCCTCCTCCACGTGTTCCATCACGCCCGCGATGTAGAGGTCGCCCGACGCGTCGCGCACGGCGTCGACGTCGACCTCGACGGCGTCGTCGAGGAACCGGTCGAGCAGGATCGGCCGCGTCGCCGAGACGCCACCCTCGCGCGCCAGCGCCCCGTGGGCCCCCGTCAGGTTCGCCATCACCCGGGCCAGCGCCGCGTCGTCGTCGACGATCTCCATCGCCCGTCCGCCCAGCACGTAGCTCGGCCGCACGAGCACCGGGTAGCCGATCGCTCGCACCACGTCACGCGCCCCCTCCAGCGAGACCGCCACGCCCCCGGGGGGCTGGCGCAGGCCGAGGCCGGCGCAGATCGCCGACCAGCGCTCGCGGTCCTCGGCGGCGTCGATCGAGGCGACGGGCGTGCCCAGCACCAACGACGGATCCAGCGAGTGCGCCAGCTTGAGGGGCGTCTGCCCCCCGAGCGACACGATCACACCGGCGAGGCGACCCCCCGTGCCGGATTCGGCCAGGATCACCTCGGCCAGGTCCTCCGCGGTCAGGGGTTCGAAGTAGAGCCGGTCCGAGGTCGAGTAGTCGGTCGAGACGGTCTCGGGGTTGCAGTTGACCATCACGGTCTCGTAGCCCATGGCGCGCAGGGCCAGCGAGGCGTGCACGCAGCAGTAGTCGAACTCGATGCCCTGGCCAATCCGGTTCGGACCCGATCCCACGATGACGACGCGCTCGCGCGACGACGGCGCGACCTCGCTGACGTCGTCGTAGGTGCTGTAGTGATAGGGGGTCGCGGCCTCGAATTCGGCGGCACAGGTGTCCACGGTCTTGAACACGGTGTGGGCCCCCGCCGCGCGGCGCAACCGGGTCACGTCGGCCGGCGCCGCGCCGGTGCTCGCGGCGAGCTGCGCGTCCGAGAAGCCCCACTGCTTGTAGCGCAGCCAACCCCGTCGGTCCAGTGACGCCAGCGACACCCCAGCCAGCTCGCGCTCGCGCGCGACGATCTCGTACATCTGGTGGACGAACCAGGGATCGATTCTCGTCGCGGCGGCCACCTCGTCCACCCCGGCCCCGCGACGCAGCACCTCGTGCACCGCGAACAGCCGGGTCGGCGTCGCGGTCGCGCAGGCGCGCCACAGCGCGTCGTCGTCCAGCTCGGCGAACTCCGAGTCCTCACCCACGGCGAAGCCGAGGCGACCCTGCTCGAGCGACCGCAGCGCCTTCTGCAGCGACTCGGCGAAATTGCGGCCGATGGCCATGACCTCGCCCACCGACTGCATCCGCGTGCCCAACTCGGCCACCGACCCCGGCAGCTTCTCGAACGCCCATCGTGGGATCTTCGTGACGACGTAGTCGATGGTCGGCTCGAAGCTCGCTGGCGTCACCCTCGTGATGTCGTTGGGGATCTCGTCCAGGGTGTAGCCCACCGCCAGGCGCGCCGCGATCTTGGCGATCGGAAAGCCGGTGGCCTTGGACGCCAGGGCGCTGGAGCGGCTCACGCGCGGGTTCATCTCGATCACCAGCCGCTCCCCCGTGGTGGGGTCGACGGCGAACTGCACGTTCGAGCCGCCAGTCTCGACCCCCACGCGACGCAGCACCGCGAACGCGTCGTCGCGCATGGCCTGGTACTCCACGTCCGACAGGGTCTGGGCCGGGGCGACGGTGATCGAGTCGCCGGTGTGCACGCCCATGGGATCCACGTTCTCGATGCTGCAGATCACGACGCAGTTGTCCGCGCGGTCGCGCATCACCTCCAGCTCGTACTCCTTCCAGCCCGCCACCGAGCGCTCCACCAGGATCTCGCCGATCGGCGAGGCACTCAGGCCCTCCGCGGCGAGGCGCACCAGCTCCGGCGCCGAGTGCGCGATGCCGGTGCCGGCCCCGCCGAGGATGTAGCTCGGCCGGATGATGATCGGCCACCCGATCGACTCGGCGATCGTCAACGCCTCGTCGACGTCGCGCGCGAACCCCGATTCGGGCACCGCGAGGCCGATGTCCGCCATGGCCGCCTTGAACAGCTCCCGGTTCTCGGCGGTCGCGATGGCCTCGGGGCGTGCGCCGATCACCTCCACGCCGAGTCGTGCCGTGACGCCGCGCTCGACTAGCGCCATCGTCAGGTTGAGCGCGGTCTGCCCGCCCAGGGTCGGCAGGAGGGCGTCGGGCCGCTCGCGCTCGAGGATGTCGATGATCACATCCACGTCCAACGGCTCCACGTAGGTCACGTCCGCCGTCGCCGGGTCGGTCATGATCGTCGCCGGGTTGGAGTTGACCAGGACCACGCGATACCCCTCCTCGCGCAGGACCTGGCAGGCCTGGGTGCCCGAGTAGTCGAACTCGCACGCCTGGCCAATGACGATCGGACCCGAGCCAATCACCATGATGGTGTGTAGGTCGTCGCGCCGTCCCACTACTGCGCCTCCAGGACGCCGTCAACCAGCAGGGCCTCGAATCGGTCGAACAGGTAGCGCGCGTCGTGTGGACCCGGGCCGGCCTCGGGGTGGTACTGCACCGAGAAGCACGCCAACGCCGGTGCGGTGATCCCCTCCACCACGCCGTCGTTCAGGTTGAGGTGGCTCACCTGGCTAGCGCCCAGCGCGTCCGCCGACACCGCGTAGTTGTGGTTCTGCGCGGTGATCTCCACTCGGCCGGTCGCCAGGTCCTTCACGGGGTGATTGCTCCCGTGATGTCCGAAGGGCAGCTTGTAGGTGGCGGCGCCGAGGCTGCGCGCCAGCAGCTGGTGGCCGAGGCAGATGCCGAAGATGGGCAGGGTGCCGATCAACTCGTCGAGCACGCGCACCTGGGCGTCGAGCGCGGCCGGGTCGCCCGGACCGTTGGAGAGGAAGAGCCCGTCGGGCTCGAGCGCCCGGATGGCCTCGGCGTCGAAGGTCGCCGGCACGACGGTGACCCGGAAGCGGCGTGCCAACTGGTGCACCATCGTGGTCTTGATGCCGTAGTCCAGCGCCACCACGTGGCGCGGCCCGTCACCGTGCTGGTAGGGCTCGCGCGTCGTGACCCGCGAGACGAGGTCGGTGCCGTCCGTGCCCCGCGCCGTGCGCGCGGCCGCCGCGACCGCCGCCGGATCGCCGTGGCCGAAGGCTCCCGGCAGCGCCCCGTGGCGACGCAGGTGTCGGGTGAGGCGCCGCGTGTCGACGCCCACGATCGCGGGAACGCGGTGCTGGACCAGGAAACCCTCTAGGGGGCCCACCGAGCGCCAGTTCGAGGGGAGGTCGCTGAGGTCGCGCGCCACGATCCCCGAGCACCACGGCCGCAGCGCCTCCTCGTCGAGGGGGTTCACGCCGTAGTTGCCAATGTGGGGATAGGTGAAGGCGATGACCTGCCCGGCGTAACTCGGGTCGGTGATGATCTCCTGGTAGCCGCTCAGAGCGGTGTTGAACACGAACTCGCCCGTCGTGACGCCGGTGGGCGCGAGGTAGCCGGCGGCGTAGCCCTCGAACTCGGCGCCGTCGGCCAGGACCAGGGTGGCGGGGACGCGGTTCACGTCAGCTCCCCGTCATCCGCCACGAGGACGCCGCGCGCGATGGTGGCGCGCACGCGCCCGTGCATCGCGCGGCCGTGGTAGGGCGTGTTGCGCGATCGCCCGTGGAGCTGGTCGCGGTCCACCACCCACCGCGCCCCCGGATCGAACACCACCACGTTGGCGTCGTCGCCGAGTCGCAGGGCCCCGCCGTGGCCCCCGTGTCGCGGGCGAGGGTCCTCGGGGCGCACGCGCGCCACGCGCGCCGGGCCCCGGCTCAAGAGGTCGAAGAACCGGCGAGGATCGCACTGCTGCGAACCGAGCGCCTCGTAGGTCAGCGACGCCGCGTGCTCGAGGCCCAGCACACCCGCGGGAGCCTCGTCGAAGGGGAGGTCCTTGGACTCGGGCGGATGCGGGGCGTGATCGGTCGCCACGGCGTCCACCTCCCCCCGCACCAGGGCCTCACGCAGTGCCGCCGCGTCCTCGGCGCGCCGCAGCGGCGGGTTCACCTTGAAGAGAGGGTCGAAGTCGACGCACGCCGACTCGTCCAGCGTGAAGTGGTGCGGTGCGACCTCACTGGTCACGTCGAGGCCCTCGCGCCGCGCGGCCGCGACCATCGCGAGCGAGCGAGCGGTCGACAGGTGCAAGAAGTGAATCGCTGCGCCGGTCCAACGCGCCAACTCGATGTCGCGCAGCACCATCAGCTCCTCGGCCATCGCCGGTCGTCCCACGAGACCGAGGCGGCTCGACAGGGCCCCCTCGTTCATCGACCCCCCCGCCACCAGTCGCTCGTCCTCGCAGTGCTCCGCGAGGCGCACTCCCAGGGCACTCGCGTAGAGCAGGGCACGGCGCATGACCGCCGGATCCTGAACGCCGATGCCGTCGTCGCTGAAGAGGCGCACGCCTAGCGCGGCCATCTCGGCCATCGGCGCCAGCGACTCGCCCCGGCGACCCACCGTGATCGCGCCCATCACCGCGACCTCCACCCGCGCGCGCGACCCGCGCGACAGCACGTACTCGACCAGCGCCGCGCTGTCGATCGCCGGCTCGGTGTTGGCCATCGCCACGATCAGGCTGTACCCGCCGATGGCGGCGGCCCGCGCGCCGCTCTCGATCGTCTCGGCCGCCTCGCCACCGGGTTCGCGCAGGTGCGTATGCAGGTCGACAAAGCCGGGTCCCACCCAGCAGTCCGCGGCGTCCACCACGCGCGCGCCGACGGGCGCGTCGAGCGACGGGCCCCGATCGGCCAGCACGCCGTCGCGCACGAGGACGTCCGCGCGCTCGGCACCATCCACGCCCACCACCAGCCCCCCGCGCACCAGCACGTCGCTCACTGTCTCTCCCCCTTCGCCGCCCCGGCGACCGAGAGGAACAGCACCGCCATTCGCACGGGCACGCCGCTCGCCACCTGTCGCGTCACCAGCGACGCCGGCAGGTCCGCGACGCGCGAGTCCAACTCCACCCCGCGATTCATCGGCCCCGGGTGCAGGATCAGCGCATCGGGCTTCAGTCGTCGCGCGCGAGCCAGGGTGAGCCCGTGGGTCATCGTGTACTCGGCCGTGCTCGGCACGAACACGCCGCTGCCGCGCTCGTGCTGCAGTCGCAGCAGACCGACGACGTCGGCCCAGGCCAACGCCTCGTCGAAGTCCTCCTCGATCGCGACCGGCCAGGTCGCGACCTCCGTGGGCAACAAGGTCGCGGGGGCGCACAGGTGCACCTGCGCCCCCAGCGCCGTGTACGCGTCCACGTCGCTGCGCGCGACTCGCGAGTGCATGATGTCGCCGACGATCAAGACGTGCAGACCGTCGAAGAGGTCCGCGCCCGTGCTGGCCGCCGGTACGCCGAGACGCTCGCTCAGCGCGGCGCGCACGGTGAAGGTGTCGAGCAGGCCCTGCGTGGGGTGCTGGTGGAGCCCGTCACCCGCGTTGATCACGCGCACGTGGGGGACGTAGCGACTCACCTGACGCGCCGCGCCGCTCGAGCGGTGGCGCAGCACGACCGCGTCGATCCCCAGCGCGTCGATCGTGGCGATCGTGTCACGCAGCGACTCACCCTTCTTCACGCTGCTCGAGGCCACCGCCAGGGATAGCACGTCCGCGCTCAGACGCTTGGCTGCCGTCTCGAAGCTGAGTCGCGTCCTCGTCGACTCCTCGAAGAAGAGCGACGCCACCACACGACCCTTCAGCGCCGGCACCTTCTTGACCGTGCGCCGATTCACCTCGACGAACGACTCCGCCACGTCCAGCACCTCGATGATCGCCTCACGCGAGAGGTCACCGAGATCCAGCAGGCTCTCGCCGCGCAGGGAGTCGATCACGACGCCATCTCGTCACCGATCCAGACGCCTTCCAGCGACGCGACAATCGACTCGCGTCGCGACGTCGGCAGATTCTTGCCCACGTAGTCGGGGCGGATCGGCACCTCGCGGTGGCCGCGATCCACGAGCACCGCGAGCTCCACCGTACGGGGACGGCCCCACTCGGCCAGCGCCTGCAGTGCGGCGCGCGCCGTGCGTCCCGTGAAGAGGACGTCGTCGACCAGTAGCACCGCACGATCGTCGAGGTCCACGGGGATCGAGGTGGTCGACGCGCCGCGCAGGGGATGCCGGTCCAGGTCATCGCGAAAGTAGGCCACGTCCAGCGTGCCGCGCTGCACGTCGACGGCGCCGACGTCGGTCAGGTCGTCAGCCAAGCGCGCCGCCACGCTGACACCGCCGCTCTGCAGGCCAAGCACGACCAACCCTTCGGCGTCGTGGTGGTGCTCGAGGATCTCGTGGGCCATCCGGCGCAGGGCGCGGCTCACGTCGAGGGCGCTCAGGAGTTGGGAACGAACGACCACGCCGTGCCGCGGTGGCGTTGGCTGGTCCTGGCTCTCTGTCACATCGCCTCCCGTCGTACGAGCCTCACGGGACCCGCTTCACGACGAACGACGTCAGCGTAGCAGACCAGCCCTCACGGACCCGAGTGCTTCACCTCGCTCGCGACGGGCACGACGCCCGTCGCGACGCCACGGAAGAACGACGGCGCCGACGAGCGTCCGATGGCCCGATCGATCACCCCGGAGAGGGACCCCTGCTGGTCCATCGCCCGGCGGATCACCAGACCGAGCACCGGCAGTGCCCAGAAGTCCCCGCACACCCACAAGATGGCCGCCCCGATCTGTTGGTCGGCGAAGGGCGGGAGCGACACGCCGCGCAGGTGCGAGTAGCTCGGGTACCAGCTGACCGTGGTGAGGATGCTCATCGAGATCGCCAGCATCGTCATGATCGCGTTGGTTGACAGCAGCGCCCCGATCTGCCAGAGAGGTCCGGTCTTGGGCCTCATAGGGCTGGACGGCAGGAACTGAAGCCAGAAGAGCACCCCCGTCACGAGGAAGCTTCCGTGCATCAGCCAGACGTGGACCGCCTGATTGCGAACGGCGAGCTCGAACCACGACGGGATGTGCCACACCAGCATCGCGGCGTTGAAGGACCCCCAGGCCACCCACGGGCTGCGCGCCACTCGGCCCAGCCCGCGCAAGCCCCGCGCCCGCGGCGAGAGGTACACGAAGCGGCCCAGGCGCCGTCGGGCGCCCACCGGCAGCGCGAAGAGCAGCGGCGTCCACGGCGCACCGAGCACGACGAGCATCGGCACCGCGAACATCAACACGATGTGCTCGATCATGTGCACGTAGAAGTAGTCGTTCGCCCAGTAGTCCAAGGGCGACGCGATGGTCAGGACCAGCGCCACGAGCGCGCCGTAGAAGAGCAACGAGCGCCGGCGCCGCCGCCGGGCGTTGTCGGGCGTGGATCGTCGCGCCAGGCGCGCCAGGCCCAGCTCGTGGGCGAGCGCCGTGAACACCAGCACCACCACCATCGGATCGAAGCTCCAGTGATGCACCAGGGCACTCACGACGCGTCGGCCTCGTGACGCAGAGCCTCGTCGGCCGCGCGTTGCGCCTCGTGCAACGCGCGCTGGTGCTCCTGCCACGCCGCCAGCATCGCGTCGTACTGAGCGGACGCTTCGGGCGGGATCTCCCGCGTACGCCCCTCACGAATCTCCTCAGACGCGGCCCCGGCCGCGTCCTCGGGGTGCAGGAACTTCCACCACATGTAGACCACGAAGACCGCGAGCAGGGGCCATTCGAAGACGTAAGCCCAACTCAATTCGTTCCCGCCTTCGGCGCGGTGCAACTCGAACCAGAACGCCACAGTGCACAGCACCACCCCGACCAGGGCGAGGACATGCAGGCGCACCGTCTCGCCCCCCCGCGCGCGCGGTCGCGGTGTGCGCGATGACGCGGGCACCTCATCCCCCAGCGGCTCCACGCTCGTACGCTACCGGCGACCCGCCACCACCCACGACCCGCTCCCTAAGGTTTTTGCCAGGTAGCGCGGCCGCCCGACGGGGCCGAGCCGTACACTGAACGGGCCGCCGCGCATCGCGGGCACGAGAAGGACCGGGTTGAGTAGTCAGTCGTCGAACCGCCAGCCGCTCAGCGAACAGGAGCGACGCGAGGCCTTCGCCTCGCCCCGAGCCCCGCTCGACCGGGCCGCGATACTACGCGAGGGGCCTCCGGCGACGCCGACCAAGTTCCTGGCGTTCGCCGCGGCGATCCTGGCGGTGGTCGTGCTAAGCGGCGTGCTCGTCGAGACCCTCGCGGGCAACGCGGCGTCCACCCCTCGCACCACGGTCACGACCCGGCCGACTCCTTCACCAGTCGGCCGCGCCCTGGCGACGCTGATGACCCTCACGCCCCGTCACGGCACCGCCCCGGCCCTGACGCTGACCGATCAGCACGGGACGCCGTGGAGCCTCGGCGCGCAGCGCGGTCGGGTCGTCGTCCTGGGCTTCGTCGACCAATCGTGCAATGACCTGTGCCCCGTGATCGGCGCGGAGTTGCGCCGCGCCCGCGAACTGGCCGGCGCGGGCTCCCGGCTCACCGTGGCGCTCGTGAACACCGACCCTCACCGCCTCGGTGTGGAGCCGGCGCCACCGGCTCTGACGCGCAGCGACGTCGCCGGTGCGTCCACGGTCTTCTTGACCGGTTCCCTCACCCGGATGAACCGGGTGTGGCGCGACTACGGCGTCTCGATCCGCTACTACCCTCAGGACGGTCGCCTCGTGCACAACAACGTGCTCTACTTCATCGATCCGGCCGGCCGCGAGGCGGTTCTCGCCGTGCCCTTCGGCGACGAGAGCGCCTCGGGTGCCTACCATCTCGGCGCGCGAGAGATCGCGCGATTCGCTCGGGGAATCGCCCTCGAAGTCGATAGCCTGCTGCGATGATGTCCGAACAGGCTCCGCACCCCCGCGACTACAGCCCGGCCTCCGTGCCCGCCTCGTCGCTCACGGTCACCAAGGTCGTCTGGTACCGCCGCCCGTGGGTGCTGCTCACGGCCGCCCTGATCGTCGTCGTGGGGGTCTCGATCATCAGCGACCTACCCCACCACATCACCCGCGCCGAGGACATCTCGGCCCAGAACGCCTCACTGGTCCAGATCAACGGCGACATCAAGCCCTGCGACTACGCGGTCAGCGAGGCCTTCTCCTTCTACCGCGAGGATCTCGCCCACCAATTGACGCCGGCCGACCGCGCCGCCGTACCGGGCCAGCTGGTGGGCGACCAGACCGCCTGCACCTTCGCCAGTGGTCCCATGTACGACCTGACCAACAACTTCCAAGCCGTGGACACTCGAGCCGGCCTCAACATCGACCACCTAGAGGCCGTCGCCGTCTCCTGGGTCAGTGCGAGCGCCCTCGGGGCCATCGAGGACATCCAGTACCTCTTCGCCCACCCGGGCAACGCGCACGCGCTGCGCAACCTGCACACGCGCGAGATCAACCTCGCCCGTCAGCGCGCACGGGCGCGCGCCGACCTCGCGCGCGCCGAGTCGATACTGGGTACGACGCTCACCCCCATCGACCTGCCGTCCTTACCGGCGCCATCCCAACCGACGCCATCCCAACCGACGCCGTAACGTCGGGGCTAGTTCCCCGAACCGTGAAAACCACGCGTGCGCTCGTCGCGCACCAGACGATGCAACTCCTCGTCGGGATCGTCCTCGGACGCGAGCCAGTGGACCAGGTTCCAGAACACCACGGGAATGAAGGCGCTCGCCGACAGCAGCCACATCACGCCCGCCGTGAACTGCTGGTCGGCCATCAGGGACAGCCCGTGACCCGCGACGTGGTGGAAGGCGCCGTACCACGACGAGTGCGACATGCCGTTGAAGTACGCCACCACCCACACCACCCACATCGACACTGCCGCGAGGCCGATCCGGTAGGGCCGGGTCGTGGCGGGACGAAGGGGCGGCGACTCGATCAGATCCACCCACAACGCGATACCCGCCCCCACGAGCGTGACCGCCTCGACCACCTCCATCCACGGGTCGCGAACCAGGAGGTCCACTACCGGCGCCGAGCGCCACAGGATCACGAGCCCCGCCGCGATCAGGCCAGCGGTCACCGCCCGCGCGTGACCGGTGCGACCCAGTCGCCGAGCCCACCGCCGGTCGATCCACCCCTCGCCCGCGACCACGGCACCGTCCTCGCCCACCACGGGCTCGGGTCCCACCGACAGGCCGAGACGTCGCCACGGCGCCCCGGCGACCACCAGCGCGGGCACGACCACCGCGAAGCCGCAAAACTGGATGGCCTGGGCAAACTCGTACTGTCGCGCCCACGTCGCCAGGGGCGGCACCAACAGTACGAAGAACAGCGCGAAGCCCACGACCGCGGCCGCGTCGCGCAGCCGCCGTGACGAGTTCACGACCCGACCCGCGTCACTTCGACGGGCGACGCTGGAAGAACCCCCAGATGAGCACCGCGAGCAACACGCCCAGCAGAACCACCATCGTCTCGACCTGGGGTCCTATGTAGTTATCGACTGCCAACACGTCGAACCTCCTCTCTCCTCGTACCGGCGACCTACGACGCGACTCTTGACCGTCTGCTCGACGATCTAGAGGTAGAACATGAACAGGAACAGGGTGCTCGCCAGAGCGATGAAACCCCAGAAGTAGGTCATCGAGGCGATGTTCGCGCGCAACGACTGCGCCGACGGGTGCTGGGACAGAACCGGATCGACGCCTCCGATCTCGCGGCGCAGGCGCAGGGCTCGCGCCAGCGTCGTCTCTAGCCAGTAGGTTCCCACCACGATGGTAGCGATGTTGATGACCGCAAAGCCGATGAACGTCGACGCGTAGCCGCTCGAACCCGGGTAGAACGGCAGCTTCTGGAACTCCCAGATCTGCAGGAACAGCGCCAGCAGGCCCGACCCCACCCCGGTCCAGCCGGCGACCTGCCAGTCGGCCACGCCGCCGCGGCGCAGTCGCCACTGGCCGTAGAGGGCCAGACCCGCGGTGAGCAGCAGGAACGCGTAGATGAAGAAGCCGTAGTAGGTCGGCGCCGTCACGTGGTGGGGTCGCCACAGCTGGGCGTTGTTGCTCGAGCGCAGGTAGAAGTACGAGAACGCCAGCGACGCCAGGATGAACGTGTAGATCCCGATGAAGAGCCGTCCCCCCGTCCACACCGCACCGAGGTGCGCGCGCAACTCGAACTCCGCCTCCTCCGGCGTGCTCTCGGGACCGCCCCGGTCCTTGATCATGTCAGTCATGGCTGGATCTCCACTCACTACTACGACGGGTTGGATTCGGACGAGGTGGCGACGACGAGATCATCACCGAGATCGGCGACCGCCGGTGGGTTCTCCTCGCTGTAGTGGTACGGATCGGCCAAGATGACCGGGATCCGGTCGAAGTTGTGCAGCGGGATCGGCGTGGCGGTCTGCCACTCCAGGCCCAGCGACTCCCAAGGGTTGGCGGGCGCCTTCTCGGGGCTGATCCATAGCGACCACACCAGGTTCGCGGCGAAGATCAGGAAGGAGAACCCGAGCAGGAAGGCACTGATCGAGGAGAAGTCGTTCAGCCCCTGCAGATTCTTCGCGTACGTGAACACCCGGCGCGGCTGACCTAGCAGACCAATGATGAACATGGGGAAGAAGGTCAGGTTGAAGAAGATGAACATCGTCCAGAAGTGCACCAGGCCGAGCTTCTTGTTCATCATCCGCCCGGTCATCTTGGGCAGCCAGTAGTACAGCCCCGCCATGAAGGCGAACAGCAGCCCCCCCATGATCGTGTAGTGAAAGTGCGAGAGCACGAAGAAGCCACCGTGCACCGTCACGTTCACTGGCACGTCGGAGAGGAACACCCCCGTGATGCCGCCGATGAGGAAGTTGAAGAAGAGCGCCATCGAAAACAGCATGGGTATCTCGAACCGGATCTTGGCCCGGTACATCGTGCCCATCCCCACGAGGTAGATGAAACCCGTGGGGATCGAGATCAACTCCGTGGTTAGCATGAACAGAGGCCGCATGTCCGGGTTGATGCCGCTCTGGAACAGGTGGTGCTGCCAGACGAAGAACGAGAGCAGCGCCACGCCGATCATGCCGGCGGCGGACACCTTGTAGGCGAAGACCGGCTTTCGACAGAAGACCGGCATGATCTCACCCACGATTCCGAATCCCGGCAGGGCCATGATGTAGACCTCGGGGTGCCCGAAGAACCAGAACAGGTTCTCCCACAGGTACGAACTCCCGCCGTGCTCGCCCACGTAGAAGGCCGTCTGCACCGTCTTGTCGAGCAGCCCGAACAGGCCCGCGGAGAACAGCACCGGCGTCGCCAACGTCAGGAGTGCGGCCGTCGCCAGGATCGACCACACGAAGATCGGCACGCGACTCCAGGTCATCCCCGGAGCTCGATAGTTGATGATGGTGGCCGCTATGTTGAAGCCCGCGGCCATCATCCCCAGTCCCACCACCGCGAAGCCGAGGAGGTAGGAGACCATCCCGGGTCCGTTCTGCGTCTGCAGCGGCGCGTAGCCCGTCCAACCAGTGGTGAAACCACCGTAGGGCAGGGCGGAGAAGATCACCGCGTAGCCGGCCATGAAGATCCAGAAGCTGAACGCCTCGATCCGTGGGAACGCCATCCGGCGCGATCCGATCATCAGCGGAACGAAGTAGTTGCCCAGCGGACCGACCACGATCGACGTCGCCATCATCATCATGATGGTGCCGTGCTCGCTCACGATCTCGATGTAGGTGCCCGGGCCGAAGACGTGCGTCGTCGGGTTCAGCAGCTCGGTGCGGATCGCCATTGCCAGCAGCCCGCCCGTGAACAGGAAGAGGATCACGCCGACGACGTACTGCAACCCCACGACCTTGTGGTCGGTGTTGTAGCGGAAGTACTTCGTCCAGCCCTTGACCTCGACCTCGGCGGGCGCCTCGCGCCCGATCAGCTTGGCCAGCGGGTAGTTGAGCGCGCCGACGCCGAGCAGCCAGCCCACGACCATGAACGCGAGCGCCAAAGTGTCGGCGATCGAGTTCTGGCCGGAGTTGACGATGTACGGATATCCACTCGAGATGTAGTTGCCCAGCCAGTGCCCGAACACGTAGCCGAGAAACCCCACCACGATGGCGGTGCCGAGGTGCTGACTCATCCAACCCGGGCGCTGCGCCCACGGGGTACGGGGCGCCGTCGGCGGTGTCTCGTGGGGGACCACCGTGTCGGTCGGCCGTTCGGCGCTGATGGTCATCGCCCGTTCTCCCTCTTCATCTCGGTACCGCGCAAAGGACTGGTCTGCTGGGGGTCTCGGCTCACGACGCCGCCTGGGCCGCGCCGTAGAGCTGGGACTTCGAGTACGGCGTCAGATTGCCGTCGGGGTAGTACCCTCCCGCGGCGCCGTTGGCGTCAGGAACGTAGGTCCACGCGAACGGCGGCAGGTACTTCGTGTTGGCGGCGTTCGCGGCCTCGGTCGACGTGGCCCAGCTCATGAACGCGCTCTGGGAGACCACCTTGCCGTAGTCGAACATCGCGCCGTGCCAGAGCCCGCAGAGTTCGCTGCAGCGCACCGTGAAGTTACCGGTGTGCAGAGTCTTGGTGAAGGCCACATCATTCACGCTGGGATTGGCGTCGGCCTTCACACTCAACTGATAGGCCCAAAAACTGTGAATGACGTCGAGCGACGTGACGTTGAACGCAATCTCGGTACCGACCGGCAGAATCAAGTTCGGTGTTTCGAAGCCGCCGAAGGTCGGATAGCGGTAGGTGAACTTCCACTGCTGGGCGATCACCTGCACCGGGAGGACCTTGCCGCTGCCGGGCGTCCAGGTCGCCGTCCCGTTCAGGGCCGCGGTCTCGGCCTGGGCGGCACCCGAGGGCATCCACACCGGGTTCGGACCCTCGCCACCGCCCGACCCGTTGTTGACGATGAGCTCGACCGTGCCGAAACCCGCGGCGAAGAGCACCGCGATCGAGGTGATGGTGATCCACAGCACCTGAGCACGGCGGTTGCCCCGCGCCGCCGGGCCTCCGAACGCCGGCGCCGTCGAGCGCTTCTCGCTCCACATCACGATGACGTAGCCCATATAGACCCACACGCCGATCATCACTGGTAGCGCGATCACGAAGAGGAGATTGAAGTCGAAGCGATTGCTCACGGCCTGATCGGTCATAGCGCCCGGGGGCACGTGCGGGCCGACGAGGAACCAGAACAACAGGTCGCCGATCACCGACAGCACCACCCAGATGCTGGTCATGCGACGCAGGTGGTGCACCACGGGCGTAGCCTGAGAGTTAGTGGAGTCGCTCATGATGCGTGCACCACGTCCAAGAAGCCACCCATGTAGTTCTCCGTCGACATCGGGCCTCCATTTCCAAACAGGTAGCCCAGCCCGCAGGGCACGAAGCACTGCCAGTGGTAGTTACCTGGTCCGGGTGTCGTGAAGCTGAACTTGATCACGTTGTGCGGCGAGGACGTGTGGCAGGGCCCCGCGCCGCAGACCTGGGCGTTCGCCGGCACGCCGATCAGCGGCACGCTCAGCCCCAGCTCGGGCACCGAGAAGGTGTGACCCACCCCGTTGCCGGAGTTGGAGTTGTACACGCTGTAGCTCGTCCCGTTGATGGTGGCCGACCCGCCGATGGTGCCCTGCACCTGCCCCCACTCCTGGTTGCGCAGCCGGCTACCCGAGTCGTACTGGTAGACGGTCATGTCGATCACCGTGTGCGCCGGCAGCACCCACGTGTTGTCCTGGATCCAGCGGCCCGACGCGGGGTCCTTGGTCAGGTACGACACCCAGGTGGGGTGCGAGCCGAATCCGATGGCGCCGACCGTCTGAACCGTGAGGTTGACCGGCTGGCCCGGAGCCTGGGCGTGCGTGAAGTTCATCTCTCCGCCCGGCGTCCCCGGCGTCAGCAGGCCCGCGACTCCCCACACCACCAGGCCGACCGCCACCAAGAAGAGCACGAGACTGGTAGCCAATCTCCCTCCCTTTGACATACAACACTCCTCGCGACTCGGCGCTACGTAGGAACCTCGACTCCGAGAGTAACGGGCTCACGACCTAAAGTGGAGATTTATGGCGAGCAATAGTAAGAGAATCCTTGGGATTCATCTCGGACTTCTCCTCGCTGAGCTCATCTGTATTTCTGCATTTATTATCGAAATCTACCGAGCACTGGGTGGAAACACCCTGTCGTGGGCCTACGTCTTCGAGTGGCCCATCTTCGGCTCGTACGCCGTCTACCTGTGGCACCGGCTCCTCGCCGACGAGCGCGGGTCGACTCCGAAAAGGCCGCAAACCAGTACCGAACCGGACTCTGACGCCCTCTCGACCTACAACGAGTACCTACGTCGCGTGCACGGTAACGACGAGCCACACGACGAGGCCCGCGACGAGCCCCACGGCGAGACGCCGCCCGCTCAGCCGTAAGGAGGCTGCGCGCCCTGCGCCTTTCATCACTGGTGACGCGCGAGGACGGACCTAATTCGATCCTCGTACCGCGGCCCGCCGCGGTTGAATCGCGAAGAAGGCTCTCAGCGAACCCCCTCGCCCGCGAGCAGACCCCGGAGCTCCGCCACGGCGGACGCCTGCGCGGCCGGGTTGGCCGACGGGACGTCGGGGACCACCCAGCGCAGCCGATCGCGCGGTGAGATGAGGAACATCACGTCGGAGTGGATGCTCATGCGATCAGTCCGTCGCATGATCACCGCCACTCCGTAGCGCGCCCACACCCGTCGCATCGTGGCCAGCGGACCGGTGACGAAGTAGAAGTCGGGCACGTGCGCCAGGCCCCGAGTGGCGATGAAGGTCCGCACGTCGTGGAGGCTCTCATAGTAGGGATCGGCGGCGACGGCCACGATATCGAGGCGCGCGCGCCGCGAGAGTTGCGAGCGCAGGTGCGCCAACTGCTGAGCGAGGAGCGGGCAGTCCGTCCAGCAGTGGGGGTCGAGGAACGTGAGCAGCGTCACCCGTCCGCGATGCTCACCGAGCGAGTAGGGCCTCCCCCACTGATCGGTCAGGGTGAAGCGGGGCGCCGGTGTGTCGGTGGCCACCGCCGGCCCGTTGCGCGCGACGAACAGCGCGGTCTCGGCACCCGACGCGCTGGCCACGCCCATCGAGACCACGGTCACCGCCACCATCGCGACGGCGAAGGCGACCACCACCGCACTCACGCCGGCGCTGACCGGACGAGGGATCCGCACCGCGCGCCGCGGTGACGCGCCGATCGCCGCCAGGCGCGGTGAGGCGCACGCGACCAGTACGGCGAGGGGTAGCAGGGAGTTCACGTCGGTGGCCAGCCCGCCGAAGAGTGCGGTGTCCTGGATCGCCACCCACCCCGCGAGCGCCCCCGCCACGAGCGTCCACACCGCCCAACGACGTCGTGTACCGACCGACGTCCACAGCCCCAGCGCCGTGACGCCAAGCCAGAGGATCACGACGACGTTGAACCCGCCGCCCATCGTCGCGGCGACGTCGCCCGTGCCGCGCACGACGGCGGCCAGCCAGTGGGGCTGGGCCGCGCTGGTCATCGACCGGGCCATCGTGGCCACGGCGTTGCTCGGCCCGCCCCGCCAGAAGTTCGCCGAGGGCAGGCACTGCAGGACGACGCCGGCGCCCAGCACCACGCTCACGGCCCGCAGCGTGACGCGCGAGAAGGAACGCTGAAACACTGTCGGCGACACGGCCAGCGAGACGCCGGCGAAGGCGTAGAAGAACGTCGCCCCCGGCCAGCCGAACAGGATGGAGGGGCCGTGCGCGAAGAGTCCGCCAGCGCCGTTGCCGATAAGCCACACGAGTGCCGCCCACGTCGCCGACGCGCCCGCGAACCAGCGGCTCGTCGTCCCGCTGGCGACCAGCAGCCCGACGCCCAGGCCCACTTGCAGCCACGCCACCCCGGCGGCCAGGACCACGGGGTGCAGGTTCCAGATCCCCACCGCGTCGAGGATCATCGCGTGGAGCCACCCGGGCGTGCCCGCCGCCATGGGCCGCACCACCTGCGAGCCCAGCCCCAGGGGCATGGCCGACTGGAACTGCAGGACGCCGTCGAGCAGCCAGAGCGCGCCGAAGGCGCGGCGCAGCAGCGTGCGCGCGCGCGGCTCCTCGAGACTCGGCGGCGCCAGATTGAACGTGAAGATCCGTCGAGTGATCACCGACCCGACGAGCACGAGTTCGCCCAGCACGAAGATCCAGACCAGGAGGGTGACGAAGGCCTCGTGGTGGAAAGGGCTCACCACGAGGCTGCTCGTCAGGTCGAGCGTCCGCGGCGACATGCCGGGCACGCCTCTTCAGCGCCCCCCGGCGACGCACGCCGCCAGCACGCCGTTGACGAAGGCGCCCGATCCGTCGGTCGAGTACGTCGCGGCCAGTTCCACTGCCTCGTCCAGGATCACCGCGGTGGGTGGCGCACCGTCACTCCACCACTCGCCAAGGGCCAGGCGCATGATCAGGTGGTCGACCAGCGCCAGGCGCTCGAGCGCCCAGGCGTGCGAGTTCTGTTCGATCAGCGCGTCGGCGCGCTCGCGTGACGCCTCGGCGGCGCGCACGAGGACCACGGCGTACTCGTCGGGGGGAACCGTCAGAGCCGCCAGCACCGACTCGAGCGGCCGATCCTTGATCGCCGCCTCGTAGAGGATCTCGAGGGCGCGCTCGCGCGCGCGGTGACGCCGCGCACCCAGCTCGCTCATCAGGCGCGCGTGATGTACTCGCCGCTACGAGTGTCCACCTTGATCACCTCGCCCGGCCCGACGAAGAGCGGAACCTGGACGACGTAGCCCGTCTGCAGCGTGGCGGGCTTGCGCGCCCCCGAGACCCGGTCGCCCTGGACTCCCGGCTCGGTCTCGGTGATCGCGAGCTCCACCGACGCCGGCAGCTCCACGCCGATGATCTCCTCGTCGTGCAGCACCAGCATCGCCTTACCCGTCTCGACGAGGAAGTTCGCCGCCTCGCCGAGGCTCGCGGCGGGCATCGAGAGCTGGTCGAACGTCGACTGGTCCATGAAGACGTAGTCGTCACCGTCGCGGTAGAGGTACTGCACGTCGCGCTTGTCGATGATCGCCTGCTCGAGGCGCTCGTCGGACCGGTAGGTGCGCTCGATGACCGCGCCGGTGCGCGCGTTGCGCAGCTTGGTGCGCACGAAGGCGCCGCCCTTGCCCGGCTTGACGTGCTGGAACTCGATCACCGTGAACAGCCCGTCGTCCACCTTCAGCGTGATGCCGTTCTTTATGTCGTTACTGGAGATGGCGGCCATGTGCCCGGAGCCTTTCGCGAGTGGTGCCCCATTCTAGGCGGCGGGTGGCGGGGGTTCGCCGTCAACGACCAGGCGCACCACGGCCTCCAGGGCCAGCTCGTAGCTCAGTGCGCCGAAGCCCGCGATCGAGCCGTCCGCGACTCCCGCCAGAGTGCTGAGGTGGCGAAAGGGCTCGCGCGCGGCCGGGTTCGACAGATGCACCTCGACGACGACCCCTTCGAAGGCGGCCAGGGCGTCGGCGAGCGCCCACGACGTGTGCGTGAGTGCGCCGGCGTTGATCACCACCGCCACGCAGTCGGTCGCGTCGCGCACGGCCTCGATCAGGTCGCCCTCGAAGTTCGACTGCAGGTGTCGCAGCTCGAGGTGGTGCGCCCCGGCCACGGCACTGGCCCGTGCGACGTGCTCGGCGAGCGTCGCCGTGCCGTAGATCTCCGGGCTGCGAGTGCCCAGCCGGTCCAGGTTCGGCCCCGAGAGCAGCAGAACCCGGCGCGTCACGACTCACCCCGGAACTGGTCCAGCGCGGCCGCGACGACGCCCGGCTCCACACGTCGTACCACCTCGAAGCCGTTGGGGCCGGGCAGGACGAAGGTCAGGTCGTGGTGAGTCTTCTTGTCCCGGGCCATCGCCGCGACCAGCGCGCTGGTCGACGCGAAGGCGGGCAGGCGCGCGGGCAGACCCAGTGCGCGCAGCACCTGGTCGTGGTTGGTCACCTCACGCGACCCGACCCGACTCAGGGCGTGCGCCAGTCGCACGGCGTAGGCCAGCCCGATCGCCACGGCCTCACCGTGGCGCAGCTCGTCGGCGTCGCGCTCCAGGGCCAACAGCTCGAGGGCGTGGCCCAGCGTGTGGCCGTAGTTGAGCAGTGCGCGCTGGCTCCCGTCGCGCTCGTCGAGCATCACGAGACCCGCCTTCAGCTGCACCGCCATCATCGCCAGGCCGCTCAATGGCGTCGACGCCAGGTCCGCGGCCCGGCGATCCTCGAGCAGCCAGCACTTCGCGATCTCGCCCAGGCCGCCGATGCGCTCGCGCTCCGAGAGCGTCGCCAGCGTGTCGGTGTCGCAGAGCACGCCCACGGGCTGATGGAACGCACCCACCAGGTTCTTGCCCGACGTGAGGTTCACTGCGGTCTTGCCCCCGATCGCGGCGTCGACCTGGGCCACGAGCGTTGTGGGGACGTGCACCACCGCCAGCCCGCGCTGGTAGAGCGCGGCCGCCAGCCCGGCGACGTCGGTCACGGCGCCCCCGCCGACGCTCACCACCACGTCGTAGCGCGATAGGCCCAGCTCGGCCAGTGACTCGCAGAGTCGACCCAGCACCGCCCAGTCCTTCGCCGCCTCGCCCTCGGGAACCTCGACGACGTGTTGCTCCACTCCGCTGTCGAGGTCGAACCACGACTGGCGACGCAGCGAGGCCGACGTGATAATCGCCGCCGCCCGCGCGCGCGGCGCGCGCGCCTGAATCAGCGACGCCAGGTCTCGTCGAACGCCCGACCCCATCACCACGTCGTACGCGCGGTGGCCCAGATCGACAGTCACCCGCACGGTGCCACCCGCCCGCTGGCCTCGATCACGGCGTCGACCACCTGGTCGAGCTCGTTCGCGGCGTCGACGCGCTCGCGCGACACCTCGCGGTACCACACCTCGCGGCGCGCGCGCAGCTCCTCGAGGGCGGCGCGGGGGTCCTCGCCCAACAGTGGCCGATCACCACCGCTCACGCGCGACGCCACGACCTCGTCGGCGCAGTCGAGCCAGATGGTGGGCTCTTCGCGCAGCAGGGAGCGCGCCTCGTCACGGCTCACCACGCCCCCACCCGTGGCCACCACGGCGTCGCTCGCCAGCGCCGCGCGAAGGACCTCGATCTCGACGCCGCGCAGCACGGCCTCGCCGCTCGTACGCAGCAGCTCGCCCACCGTGACGCCCACGCGCGCCTCCACCAGGTCATCGGTGTCGCGCCAGTCGCACGCCCAGCGCGCGGCCAGCGCGCGCGCCACCGTCGACTTCCCGACGCCGGGCAGGCCCACCAGGACGAGCCGCGCCACTCAGGACACCCGCGCGCCCGAGAGGGTGCGCCCCAGCGAGTCGACGTAGGCCTCGTAGTTGCGCACGAACTCCGCGACGCTGTCTCCGCCGAACTTTCGCTGCGCCTCACCCGCCAGCACCAACGCCGTCATCGCCTCGGCCACCACCCCCATCGCGGGCACGGCCGTCACGTCGGTGCGCTCCTTGAACGAGACGGTGGTCGCGCCGGTCACGACGTCCACCGTCTCCAGCACCGGCCGGTTCAGGGTGGCCAACGGCTTCATCGCCACCCGCACGATCAAGGGTGCGCCCGAGGTGACGCCGCCCTCGATCCCCCCGGCGTGATCGCTGCGCCGCGCGTAGCCACCCGCCTCGCGCCGCGCGTCCTCGCGCACGATCGCGTCGTGCGCGACGCTGCCGCGCTGGGTGGCCTGGGCGAAACCATCACCGATCTCGACCGCCTTCACGGCCTGGATGCTCATCAGGGCCCCGGCCAACAGGCCGTCGAGCTTGCGATCCCAGTGCACGTAGCTGCCCAGGCCCACGGGAACGCCGTAGACGACGACCTCCGCGACCCCGCCCAGCGAATCGCCCTCCTTGGCCGCGGCGCGAATCTCCGCGATCATGGCTTCGGCGGCGCCGGGGTCCAGACAGCGCACCTCGCTGGCGTCCACGGCGTCGAGCTCGCCCGGCGCGGGCCGCTCGCCCTCGGGGCTGGCGACGGCGCCGATACGCACCACGTGGCTGAGCACTCGCACGCCGATCTCCCCGAGCAGCTGCTTGGCCAGCGCCCCGGCCACCACGCGCGCCGCGGTCTCGCGCGCGCTCGCGCGTTCCAACACGTCGCGCGCGTCGTCGAAGCCGTACTTCTGCATCCCGGCCAGATCGGCGTGACCGGGTCGCGGCGCCGTCAGGCGCCTCGTGGGCTCGCCCGGCGCGGCCGACATCTCGTCCACCCACTTGGCCCACTCCGAGTTGAGGACCTCCACCGCGACCGGCGAGCCCAGGGTGCGACCGTGGCGCACGCCCCCGATCAGGCGAATCTCGTCACGCTCGAAGCGCATGCGCGGCCCTCGACCGAAGCCCAGGCGTCGACGCGCGAGTTCGTCGCCCAACTGCTCGATCGACACCGCGAGTCCCGCCGGCAAGCCCTCGACGATGACGCTGAGGGACGGTCCGTGGCTCTCGCCCGCGGTCAGGAAGCGCAACATCACTCGATTGTAGAGCCAACGTCGACGCGCCGGCACCGTAGACAGCGAGAGCGGCGCGTGCTCGAGCCGGACGACACCGCGATCGTCGTGAACGAACCGCCACGGGTTAACGAGAGGCGCGGCGCACCTCTCTCCCGCACCGCCAGGCGGATCGAGGCCCCACGACTCTACGCACGTCCAACTCGACCGGCGTGCCGCTGGGCGTCGACACGGCGTCAGGCGGGACAGACCACCCTGAGCGGCGGGTGTCACCCGAGCCGAACTCGCTCCAGGGCTCTCGACGGACCTAACTCGAGTAGAACGGGTTCACACCCAGCGCGTGATCAGTCACGTCCACCACGTCGCGCAGATCCGGAATCGCGTCGCGCAGCGTGGCCTCGATCCCGTCACTCAGCGTCAGGCGGCTCATCGCGCAACCCTGGCAGCCGCCCGACAGCTTGACGTAGGCGATCTTCTTCTCCTCGTCGAGCGACACCAAGTCGACGCGCCCTCCGTGGGAGGCGATCGACGGGTTCACGTGCTGCTCCAACACGGTCATGGCGAACTGGCCCATAGGTCCGTCGAGGCCGTAGGCCAGGATCTCCGCGGGGATCCCGGGGTTCATCTCCTCGGGTGTGGGACCGTTCGGATTCACCAGCACCAGTCCGCCGCCGCCGTCCGCGGCGAACTCCAGCCGGCTGCCGCGCAGGCGCTCCACGCTGGCGGCCGGGATCACGATCGTCAACTCGCCGACACGGCCGACCGTGGCGTTCACCGGCGCGTCGGCTCGCTCGGAGAAGTAGAGGTCGTAGGCGTAGCCGGCGCCCCGCGTGCCCGTCACCTCCACGTACAGAGCGAGACCGTCGCTGTTGGCCTCGTTGGCCAGGGCGTCGAGTACGACGTTCTTCGCCTCGTCCGTGATCGTCAGGATGTCGAACGTCTCGAGTGTCGTCACGCCGCAAAGTCTAGAGGGGGAGGCGCGAAGTTCGACGCGCTAAGTTTCTCCCCGTGACCTCCGTGCCGCCCGACGCCCACGAGTGGATCAGCTTCGACGACGAACGGCGCGATCGGACCTGGCTCTTCGACGTGACGTTCCTCGAGAGCAACTGGACGTGCATCTTCGGACAGGGCTGCCAGGGTGTGCTGACTGAGCCAACTCCCGAGTTGGCTCAGGGCTGCTGCAGTTACGGGGCCCACTTCAGCAGTGAGAAGGACCAGCGTCGCGTCGAGAAAGCCGCCACCCGTCTGACCGACGACCAGTGGCAGTTCCGTGCGAAGGGCCGCCGGGGAACCACGCGGGTGAAGCGCAACGGCGAGATCGTCACCCGCCTCGTGCAGGGTGCCTGCATCTTCCTCAACCGACCCGACTTCGCCCGCGGGCCCGGATGTGCGCTGCACGTCTTGGCGATCGACAGCAACGAGAGCTACATCCCGCTCAAGCCCGAGGTGTGCTGGCAGCTGCCCCTGCGCCGCGAGGACGCCGTCGACGACACCGGCCACGTGACCACCACCATCACGCAGTGGGACCGCTCGCACTGGGGCGCCGGCGGTGACGACTTCCACTGGTGGTGCACCGAGGCGCCAGAGGCCTTCGTCGGGCGCCAGCGGGTCGCCGACTCGATGGCCGACGAACTGGTCGCGATGGTGGGGCGCCCCGTCTACGACCGGCTCATGGCGTACCTCGACGAGCGGGGCGCTCGGCCCCGCGCGACCCGTCTGGCTCACCCCGTCGTACGACGATCGCGTTAGCCCTCTGCGGCCAGCGGATCCTCCTCGGGGAAGGTCGGGCGAGGCAGCGAACCGAGGATCTCGTCGAAGCGGTCCTCCTCGGCGAGGCACCACTCCGCGTGCACGTCCTCGGGCGCGGCGCCGCACTCCGGGCACGTCGTAGCGCGCGGACCGGTGGAACGCTTCAGTTCGCGAGCCTCAACGAACCGACGATGGCGGCCTTTTTTCACGTCAACTCCTCACTGGTCGCGGGTCAACACCGACGGCGACCACGGCGCTCGGCACCGTTCTGCGAGTCCATCCTACCAACTAGGACGCGTCGAGAAGCCGAGCACCTAACATCATCTCGTGAGCGACGACTTCGACCCCCAACAGATGGTCCTGCGGTTCCGCGAGCGCGCCGAGGCGGTAAAACGACGGGGTCTGCCCCCGGTCGAGGGTCCCGAACGCCAGCGATTCCTGGAGGCGGCCCGCATCGACTTCCAGGACTACGCCATGCTGGGCGACGCGATCGCGACGCTGGAGGACGGCATCCTGCGTCTGGAGATCGACCTGCGTCCGCGCCCCTGACTCAGGACCCACCGGTCGAGGCCTGCACGCGGGCCGCGGCCTCGGCCAACGCGGCGCCGCCCTGCTCCAGGGACGCGACGGCGAGCGAGCGCGATGACGAGCTGGCCTGGTAGCACTGGTTGGCGCCCACCAGGAACCGCGAGTACGCCCGCGAGAGGAGGTCCGTCGTCTGGGAGTCGGGAGTCGGCAGCGACGCCTGCGCCTGCTCGACGTCGAAGGCCAGCACGGCGCACACGGTGTGCAGAACGCTCGGACTCGAGGAGGCCACGCGCAACTCCCCCACCGCACGGCGCGCGTCGCCGCGCACCGTCGCGAGCGCCGAGGCGAAGGCGCTCTGGCGAGACCACTGACGCAGCGCGTTCGTGGCACTGGTCGAGCCGCACGCGCTGAGGAGCAGGCCCGCGGTGACCAGCGCGACGATACGACGGATCACCGCACGACCACGAGGTGCATCTGACGGCGTCCCCGTCGCACCACGAGGTAGCGGTCGTGCAGCGCCCGGCCGAGGTCCACCCGGTCGTCGGCCCCCAGTCGGGCGTTGTTGACGTACACGCCGCCCTGCTCGAGGAAGCGTCGCGCCTCGCCGCGCGACGAGGCCAGCGAGCAGCGCACCACCAGGTCCACCGGGTCCATCCCCTCGGCGAGCTCGCCGCGGCCGATCGACGACGACGGCGCGTCGGCCACCACCTGCAGCAGCGTGGCCTCATCGAGGTCCCCGATCTCGTCGCTGAACAGCGCCGCGGCGGCGCGCTGCGCGTGGCGGGCCGCCTGCTGCCCGTGGACCAGCGTCACCACCTCCATGGCCAGGGCGCGCTGCGCACGTCGCTCCTGGGGCGCGCTGCGCAGCGACTCGTCGAGCTCGGCGATGGTGGCGTGATCGAGGAACGTCACGTAGCGCAGCAGCTGGGGCGCGAGAACGTCGTCGGTGTTGAGCAGGTACTGGTACATCGCGTAGGGGGTGGTCATCGTTGCGTCGAGCCAGACGCTCTCGTTGCCACCCTCGGACTTGCCGAACTTCTTGCCGTCGGCCCGTAGCAGCAGCGGCACGGTCACGCCGTCGACCACGTCACCGGTCACCTTGCGCACCAGCTCGGTGCCCACCGTGATGTTGCCCCACTGATCCGACCCGCCCATCTGGAGGGAGCAGTCGTAGTCGAGATGCAGGCGCAAGAAGTCGTAGGCCTGCAGCAGCATGTACGAGAACTCAGTGAACGACAGCCCGACGTCGTCGCGATCCAGCCGCGAGCGCACCGACTCCTTGGCGATCATCTGATTGACCGTGAAGTGCTTGCCGACGTCGCGTAGGAAGTCGGTCAGTGGCACCGTCGTCAGCCACGTGGCGTTGTTGAGCAGTAGCGCCCGCGACGGGCCAGCCTGCGCGGAGAAGTCCAGGAAGCGACTCATCTGCTCGCCGATCGAGCCCACGTTCGCCTCGATCTGCTCGACGGACAGCAGCGGCCGCTCCACGTCCTTGAAGCTCGGATCGCCGATGAGCCCCGTGCCGCCGCCGGCGAGTGCGATGGGGCGATTGCCCGCCAGCTGGAGGCGGCGCAGGTTGCACAGCGGGACCAGGTGACCCAGGTGCAACGACGGGCCCGTGGGGTCGAAGCCGTTGTAGGCAGTGACCCCGCCGTGGTCCAGTCGGTCGAGCACGGCGCCGTTGGTGATCTGGGCTACCAAGCCCCGAAAACGCCAGTCGTCGCGCAACGTCATCGTCGTAGTCTACGAGGGCGCCGCGATCACAAGAGTGCGTTGGTCGCCGGAAAGTGCACCTGGAGCCAGAGGACGAAGGTCTGCCACGCCCCCGACACCTCGGCGAGGCCGATCACGATGAGCAGCACACCACCGACGCGGCCGATGAGCGCGGCGTGACGTCGCAGCCACGCCGACGCGCTGGCCATCCACTCGGTGGCCAGCGCGGCGATCACGAACGGGAGGCCGAGTCCGAGGCAGTACACGAAGGCGAGGATCGAGCCGCGCAGCGCCGTCGCCCCTGACGACGACGCCGCCAGCCCGAGGATGGCGCCGAGCGTGGGGCCGACGCACGGCGTCCAGCCCAGGGCGAAGGTGAAGCCCAGCAGCGCCGCGCCGAGCACGGAGACCCGCGGCACGCGGTGCACGCGCCGGTCCCGCTCGAGCCACGACGACGGCCACCAGCCCGCGAAGAACAGGCCTAGTGCGATGGTGACCCCGCCGAACACCACCTCGAGCAGCCGCTGGTGGGCCCGCAGGGAGCTGCCGAGGCCACCGAACAGGGCACCGAAGCTGACGAACACGACGGCGAAGCCGACGATGAAGGCGATAGATCCCACCACCGCGCGACCCCGTCCGGCGCGTCCGTCCACCCGGCCGGTGGCGCCGCCGAGGAAGGCCACGTAGCCCGGCAGCAACGGCAGGACGCACGGCGACACGAACGAGACCAGTCCTGCGGCGAAGGCCAGGGGGAAGGCCGCCAGCAGCGAGCTGGGCAGTGCCAGCGCGATCATCGCGACCCCCCGAGCGCCGCCACCTCGCCCACCAGGGCGTCGTGCAGCGCCACGTTCTCCTCGCGCGAGGGCACGTCGACCACCAGCACGCTCAGCCCCGCACGCCCCAGACCTGCGTCGATGGCGGCGCGCAACGCGTCCGCCGTGGCGACGCGCTCGCTTCGGTGGCCGAACGCGCGCGCGACGGCCACCAGATCGTGGCCGCGCGGGGTGGCGAACAGCCGCTCGAAGCGCTCGGGCGTCAGCTCGCGCGCCGGCGCCAGGAAGGAGAAGATGCCGCCGCCCCGATTGTCGACGACCACCAGCACCGCACGAGATCCCGCGCCGCCCACCCCGTCCACCAGGGCCGACACGTCGTGTAGCGCGGTCAGGTCGCCGACCAGGCCGAGCACGCGCTGCCCGGCGCCGACGCCCAGCATCGTGGACACGACGCCGTCGATCCCGTTGACGCCCCGGTTCGCGTACGTCGCCGCGTGGCGGGCGGGGGCCCACCACTCCACGTCGCGCACCGGCATCGACGAGCCCACCACCAGCGCCACGTCGTGGCGAGTGCTCGCCGCCACCACGATCCGCGCCACCGCCGGCTCGCTCAGGCCCCCCGCGTCGATCCGCCGCGCCGCCCACTGCTCCACGCGCGCCGACGCGTCGCGCCACCACTGGGCGTAGCGCGCGTCGCCGCGCAGCGCCGCGTCACCGGCGTCGGGCAGCCCCGCGACGACCTCGCTCACCAGGCCGTCGGGGTCCGCCACCTCACCCGCCCCGCTCAGCGCCACCGTGCGCACGCCCCACTCGTGCAGCCGCTCCCGGAGAACCTTGGACGCCGCCAGTCCCCCGAGGCGCACCACCAGCGTCGGCCGAGCCCGTTCGGCGAAGTCGTCCCCGCGCAGCAGCGCGTCCACGTAGGGCAGCGTCGCGGGCGTCGTGGCGTCGCCCACGGGCACCCAGTCCAGCGCCCAGCACTGATCGACGACCTCGCGCGCGACACCGTGCCCGACCACGGCCAGGACGCGCGCCCCACCCACCTCCAGGGTGGCGCGCGCCGGTGTCGCGGGCGTCGCCCGACGCCACGGGTGATCGTGCGCGCGACCCGGCGGCGTGGGTCGCGCGGCGGCCACCAACGGCTCGACGAAGGCGGCGTTCAGGTGCACCGGGCCGGGCGACGCCGATGGGGCGTCGCCGCTCGCGGCCCGCCACAGACGGCTCGCCAGGGCGCGCCATGTGCCCGAGGCCTCCCAGCGCGCCACGCCCGGCTCCTCGAAGCGGCGCACCATCGAGCCGAAGAGATCACGCTGGATGATCGTCTGGGGCGCTCCGAC